>JBEKHI010000199.1:0-14880 GCA_050012355.1 Streptosporangiaceae bacterium
GCACCCGGGCCACCCGCCCCGCCCGACCTGCCAGCTCCCCGTAACTGACCACCATGTCCCCGCACACCACCGCTGCCGCATCCGGGACAGCAGCGGCCCGCGCCCAGATCAGCTCCGGCACCATGACACCCGGCACCGGTGCCGCGGTGTCGTTCCACGACCGCAGGATCTGCGCCCGCTCAGCCTCTTCGAGTACCTGGATGTCCCGCAGCCGGGTCGCCGGGTCGGCCGCCACCGCGGCTAGTACCCGGACCAGCCGCTGGGCGATGAGCTCAGCGGTGGCGGGGTCGAACAGGTCAGCCGCTGCCGTCAGCCAGCCGGTCAGCCCCTCCGGATCACGCGTCTCGCCCACGTTGACGTTCAGGTCGAACCGGGCCGGCGTGAGTCCAGCCGGGATCGGGGTGGTCAGCACTCCAGGCAGCTCGACGATCGCGGACGGAGCATTCCGCACGATGACCATGACCTGGAACAGCGGGTGCCGGGCCAGCGACCGGTCCGGGGCCAGGTCCTCCACCAGCCGCTCAAACGGCACATCCTGGTGATCCAGCGCCCCCAGCCAGAACTCCCGCACCCGCGACAAGAGCCCGGTGAACGACGGATCCCCCGACACATCAGTGCGCAGCACCAGCGTGTTCACGAAGAACCCCACCAGATCGTCCAGCGCCGCATCAGTCCGGCCCGCCACCGCCGTGCCTACCGGGATGTCATCCCCCGCGCCGAGCCTGGACAGCAGCACCGCCACCGCCGCCTGCACCAGCATGTACAGCGTCGCTCCCTGGCCACGCGCCAGCGCGGTCAGCCGGCCGTAGACCTCGCCAGGGAAATGCAGCGGCACGAGGTGACCGCGATGGCTGGGAGCGGCCGGGCGCGGCCGGTCAGCCGGCAGCACCAGCTCAGCCGGAGCGCCCGCCAGCGCCTGCCGCCACCAGGCCACCTGGGCGGCCAGCAGGCTGCCCGGGTCATCCCCGTCGCCGAGCAGCTCCCGCTGCCAGATCGCGTAATCGGCGTACTGCACCGGCAGCGCCGCCCAGCCCGGTGCCCAGCCCTGCCGCCGGGCGGCGTAGGCCGCGGACAGGTGCTTGGCTAGTACCCCGTACGACCAGTAGTCGGTAGCTATGTGGTGGAACACCAGCACCAGCACATGTACCCCCGGCCCGGCCGCCAGCAGCCGGGCTCGCACCGGGATCTGCACCGCAAGGTCGAAGGGCTCAGCGCCGATCCGCGCCGCGGTCTCGGCCAGGTCATCCCCTGCCACCTCGGTCACGCGCAGCTCCCAGCCGAGGTCCTCCGCGGGCAGGACCCGCTGATACGGCTGACCGTTATCGGCGGAGAAGACGGTGCGCAGCACCTCGTGCCGGGCAATCACATCACCCAGCGCGGTCTCCAGCGCGGGGATGTCCACCCGCCCCTCCAGCCGCAGTGCGAGCGTGGCGTTGTAGGTCGCGGACGGGCCTTCTAGCTGGGCGAGGAACCAGAGCCGCTGCTGGGCGAACGACAGCGGCACCCGCTCCGGCCGTACCTGGGGGACCAGCCGTTCCCGGGCTGGCGCGGCCTGCCCGAGGCTTACCGCCAGCTGCCCTGGCGTGGACAGCTCGAACACCTTGCGCACCGGGAGCTCCGCGCCCAGTACCTCCCGGATCCGCGACACCAGCCAGACCGCCAGCAGCGAGTGCCCCCCGAGGGCGAAGAAATCGTCCTCCGGACCCACCCGGTCGATGCCGAGCACATCAGCGAAGATCTGGCACAGCAGCTCCTCAGCCACCGTCCCCGGCTCCCGTCCCGCCCTTGTCGCACCGCCGTAGTCCGGAGCGGGCAGCGCCGCCCGGTCCAGCTTCCCGTTCGGGGTCAGCGGCAGCGACTCCAGCACCACGAACGCCGACGGCATCAGGTAGTCCGGCAGCCGGACGGCTGCGTGCTCGCGGACCGCCGCGGCCAGCGGCCCGGCATCCGCGCCATCGGCGGGCACGACATACCCCATGAGCCGCCTGTCCCCCGGGACGTCCTCGCGGACGGTCACCGCCGCCCGGGCGACTTGCGGGTGTGCGGTCAGGACGGCTTCGATCTCGCCCGGCTCGATGCGGAACCCGCGGATCTTGACCTGGTCATCGGCGCGCCCGGCGAAGACCAGCTGACCGTCGTTATGCCATAGTGCTAGGTCTCCGGTCCGGTACATCCGCTCCCCGCCGGTCCCGAACGGGCACGCGGTGAACCGCTCGGCGGTCAGCCCCGGCTGATGCAGGTAGCCGCGGGCCAGCCCGGCCCCGGCCACGTACAGCTCGCCAGTCACCCCGGCCGGCACCGGGTCCAGCCACCGGTCCAGCACGAACACCCGGGTCCCGGCGATCGGGACCCCGACCGGCGGGGCCGCAACGCCGCCGGTCAGCGGCCCGCTCATCGCGGCGCAGACCGTGGTCTCGGTCGGCCCGTAGGCGTTGATCAGCCGCCGCCCGGACGCCCACCGGCCCGCCAGCCCGCCATCCAGCGCCTCCCCGGCAGCCACCAGAGTCCGCACCGACCCCAGCACACCCGGCTCCAGGCCCGCCAGCACCGCCGGCGGAACCGTCAGGTGCGTCACCCCCTGCCGGGCGACCACGCGAGCCAGCCCGTCCCCGGCCAGCAGCTGCCCGGCCTCCGGCGCGACCAGCACCGCCCCGGCCGACAGCGTCACCGCCAGCTCCGAGACCGACGCGTCAAACGCCGGCGAGGCGAACCCCAGCACCCGGTCCCCCGCGCCAACCGCGAACCCGGCCGCCTGCGCCACCGCCAGATTCCCCAGCCCGCCATGACCGGCCGCGACCCCCTTCGGCACCCCGGTCGACCCCGACGTGAAGATCACGTACGCCAGCTGCCCGCCCGCCAGTCCCGGCGGCACCGTCACCGGCGCCAGCCCAGCGATCTGCGCGGCCACGGCGGGATCGTCGATCTCAATCACCCGCACCCGCCCGGTCGGCACATCACCGAGCACGTCACCGGTGCCCACCAGCACCGCAGCCCGGCTGGCCGCCAGCATCTGCTGCAACCGGGCCGCCGGGTAACCCGGATCCAGCGGCAGGTAGCCCGCTCCCGCCAGCCACGTCGCGAGGATCCCCGTGACCATCCCCGCGCCCTGCTTCAGGCACAACCCCACCACCTGCTCCGGGCCCACCCCCTGCGCGCCCAGGAACCGGGCCAGCCTCCCGGCCCGTGCCACCAGCTCCCCGTAACTGACCACCACATCCCCGCACACCACCGCCGCCGCATCCGGGATGCGCCCCGCCTGCTCCCAGATCAGCTCGGGCACCGTGATCGCCCCCGGCGCACCGGTGTCATTCCACCCGTGCACGATCTGGGCCCGCTCAGCGTGATCCAGCACCGGTACCTCACGCAGCCGGGTGCCCGGATCGGCGGCCACCGCCGTCAGCACCCGGACCAGCCGCCCGGCCAGCACCCGTACCGACCCGGCATCGAACAAGTCGGCCGCCGCCACCAGCTGACCGCGCAGCCCGGCCGGCGCACCCCGCTCATCGCGGACCTGCGCCAGGACCAGATCCAGGTCGATCCGGGCGGGTGGCTGCCCGGACAGCATGTCGGACACCCGAACGCCCAGCAGGTCCAGCGCCACCGGGGTGTAGTCCGGCATGGTCACCAGCACCTGGAACAGCGGGTTCATGGCCAGCGACCGGTCCGGCGCGAGAACTTCGACCAGTTGCTCGAATGGCAGATCCTGATGCTCCAGCGCCCCTAGCCAGAATTCCCGCACCCGGTCCAGCACTTCAGTAAACGCGGGATCCCCCGACACATCAGTGCGCAGCACCAGCGTGTTAATGAAGAACCCGACGAGCTCATCGAGAGCTTCATCGGTCCGTCCGGCTATCCCGGTCCCCAGCGGGATGTCCTCCCCCGCGCCCAGCCGGGACAGCAGCACCGCCACCGCCGCCTGCACCACCATGAACAATGTCACGCCCTGCGCGCGGGCCACCGCCATCAGCCCGGCATGCACCGGCGCTGGAAACTCCAGCGGCACCGTGTGGGCTCGGTAGCTGGCCACCGCCGGGCGCAGCCGGTCGGCCGGCAGGTCCAGCTCGGCCGGGGCACCCGCTAGTGCCTCCCGCCACCACGCCACCTGCCCAGACAGCAAACTCCCCGGATCCCGCGGGTCGCCGAGCAGCTCCCGCTGCCACAACACGTAGTCGGCGTACTGCACCGGCAGCGCCGCCCAGCGAGTCACCTCGCCCCGACGCCTGGCGGCGTAAGCAGCCGAGATATCGCGCAGCAGCGGCGCCACTGACCAACGGTCGGCAGCGATGTGGTGGATCGTCAGTACCAGGACATACGCCCGCGGGCCGACAGTCAGCAGGCATGCTCGCAGCGGGCCCTCGCCGGCCAGGTCGAACACGTCCGCCGATACCCGCCGCACCGCGTCGTCAAGGTCGGCCTCGGCCACCTCGACTACCTGAGGCTCCCACGCTAGTTCCCCAGGATCCAAGATCCGCTGGAAGGGTTCTCCACCGGACGCCGGGAAGACAGTTCGCAGCGGCTCATGCCGTCCGATAACGTCTCGCAGCGCGTCGGTTAGCGCGGCGATCTCCAGCTCGCCGTCCAACCGCATCACCAGCGAACTGTTGTAGGTCGCCGACGGCCCCTCGAGCTGCCATATGAACCACAGCCGCTGCTGCCCGAACGACAGCGGCACCCGCGCTGGCCGCGGGCGCGCCTGGAGCGGCGACCGTGCCGGTACGGCCGCTCGCAACCGTGCGGCCAGCCCAGCCGGCGTCGGTGCCTCGAACACCAGCCGGACCGGAGCCTCAGCGCCCAGCACTGAACGAATCCGGCTGATCAACCTGGTCGCGAGCAGGGATTGCCCGCCGAGGGCGAAGAAGTCATCCTCCGGCCCCACCCGCTCCACGCCCAGCACGTCAGCGAACAGCCCGCACAAGATCTCCTCGCGCACGCTGGCAGGCAGTGGGCCGCCGGTCTGGACCGGGTACTCGGGAGGCGGCAGGGCCTTGCGGTTCACCTTCCCGTTCGCGGTGAGCGGCAACGACTCCAGTTCCACCACCGCCGCGGGCACCATATAGCCCGGCAGCCGCCGCGCGGTGAACTCCCGTACGGTGCTGGCCAGCCCGCCACCGCCATCAGCCGGCACCACGTAGCCGATCAGCCGCCTGGCTCCCGGGCTGTCCTCCCGGACGGTGACGACGGCGCCCGCCACCCGCGGATGCGCCTCGAGCACGGCCTCAACCTCACCGATCTCGACCCGGTATCCGCGAACCTTCACCTGATCATCGGCACGCCCGAGGAACACAAGCTGCCCGTCCGCCCGCCATCGCACCAGGTCCCCGGTCCGGTACATCCGTTCCCCGGCCGATCCGAATGGGCACGCCACGAACCGCTCCGCGGTCATTCCCGGGCGTCCCAGATATCCGCGCGCCAGACCCGCCCCGGCCACGTACAGCTCACCAATAAGTTCCGGTGGCACCGGCTCCAGGAACCCGTCAAGCACATACAGCCGGACATTCGCCACCGGCGACCCGACTGGCAGGGCTCCCCCATTCAGATCGTCGATGGCCAGGCGGGACGTCGCGACGCCGATGGTGGTCTCGGTGGGGCCATAGTGGTTAACCAGGGTCTGCCCGTCGGCGGCGGCCAGCAGTTCGCCTGCCAGCCCCGGTCCCGTCGCCTCGCCGCCGACCACCAGCGCCCGAGCCGGTAGCAACCGGGCTAGCCTTCCGCCGCTACCCAACGCGGCCAGGTGAGAGGGCACGATCTTCACGTAGTCGATCCCGCGGGCGGCTAGATACCCGGCGACCTCGTCAGGATCGGTGACCACGCCCGGATCGGGGATATGCACCACCCCGCCGGTCACCAGGCTGCCGAACATCACCGTGTTACCGAAATCGGTGACCGGTGACTGCAACAGGACGTACCGCCCGCCCGGTTCCCCGAACCCGATCCGGGCGGGCACCGACGTCAGGTAATTCACCAGCCCGCCCTGGGTGACCTGCACGCCCTTGGGCACACCGGTCGACCCCGATGTGTACATTACGTACGCCAGCTGGCCCCCATGCGCGCTGGTTGTCGTGATCGCGCCGCCGTGGTCGCCGGAGAACGTATCGGCGGTAACGACCAGGACCGCTCGGCTATCGGCCAGCATGAACGCCAGCCGCTCGGCCGGGGCTCCGGGGTCCAGCGGAAGGTAAGCCGCCCCAGCCTTCCATATCGCCAGGACCGCGACCAGCATGTCAACCCCGGCGGGCAGGGACAGGCCGACCACCGACTCCGGGCCGACCTCAACATCACGCAGGTAGCACGCCAGGCGACTAGCTCGCTCCTCCAGTTCCCGGTAGCTCAGCCATACGTCCCCGCATGCCACCGCCACCGCATCCGGGCTGATAGCCACCTGGGCGGCGATCAGCTCATGCACGCCGCCAGCAGCCGGAATCGGCGCCGCTGTATCGTTCCAGGCGCCGAGAATCTGGCGCCGCTCGGATTCGTCGAGCAGCCCCGCCCGGCCCACGTAGTCGTCGGACGAGGCCGTCACCAGCCAGTTCAATATTTTTACATAACGACGAATCACATCTTTCTCGAACCCGGCTCTGTAAAGCTCTTGGTTCACGTCGCAGGAAATCTCTATACTGCCATCCGCCGACCGGTCATATACCGCGATAGTCAGGTCATCGACCGGGCCGTTTGCGAGATTATGCGCGTAAGCCGGGCAATCGCCGAACGAAAGCTCATAGTCGAACGACATGACATTGACGACCATGCCGAAGAAGGCCTCGTTGACCAGCAACAGATCTTGCCGCAGCTGCGTGTAATGGTATTGCTGGTGACGTAGCGAATCTAGGACCCGTGCCATTACCTGCTGCGCCAGGTCAGCGATCGATGTCGTCCCGCGTACCGTGAGCCGGATCGGCAGGATATTAGCCGCCATACCCGGAGCCCGGTGAGACCGGGGGTCATGCCTCCAGTTGACAGGCAGGCCGATGACAATATCCTCCGCCCCGGTGGCGCGATGAAGGTAGACCGCCCCCGCCGCGACCATCAGTGCGCCGAAGCTCGCTCCTAGCCGCCGAACGGCCGCTCGCAGGTCAGCCGGGCCGCCAGGACCGACAGACTCCAGGGACCGCCACGACTCCGGTGATCCCGGGCGGCCCGGCCGCCCGCTCACGCTGACAGGGCCTTCAAAGCCCGCCAGCACCCCGAGCCAGAATTCCCGGTCCCGCTCGAACTCCGCCGACCCGCGGTACGAGTAATCGGCTTGGAGCAGAGTCGACACCGGTTCCAGGGAACCGCCACTGACCGGTTCTCCCGCCGCCAGGGCCGCGTATACACGCCCGACGCGGGCAGCGACGAGCCATTCGCTGAACCCGTCGCAGGCTATATGATGAACGATTTGATACCAGAAGAAAACATCTGAGGAGATCTTAAGAACGGCCTCGGTGAAAATAGGACCGTTCCGGAGATCGAATGGACGGCGCGCATCCGTCTCCATCCACGTCTCCGCCGCGGAACGCGGATCCGGTTCGGCGGTGAAGTCAATAACATGCAGCGGCCAGTCGTCCGACTTCTCGATGCACTGCCGCACGTCCTCGCCGTCGACGCGGAAGTGAAGGTGGAAGGCATCGACTTCGCCTACGACATGTCGCAGAGCCGACTCGAATATCTCAAGATCGAGGTTACCGTCGATCTCCAGGTACTCGCCAATGTTGTAGATCGGGCTTGCCGGGTTAAGACGCTGGTGGTGCCAGACACCTAGCTGTCCTGCCGTCAGCTCCCACTGATGACTTCCAGACCCCGACACCCCGTAGTTACCAGTCTCGGTTTCAGACACCTGGAATCCACTCCGATTGGTAGGCTCACCTCCGCAAAAACATAACATTCCACCACATTCTTCGCTGACGGCGATCGGTCGCACAAACGCCACTTGAACATCTTTCAACTGTTCGACTGCCGGACGGCATCGCTTGAACATGCCACAAGCCCGAACAAGCCCAGCTGCCAGTGAACGGCGGTCCAGTTTCCTGTTTCTTGTACTTGGAAGAGCCCGGACATCACGCACCGTATCGATGACATGTGGCGCGGAAATTAATTCGAGCACGGAGATCAAACGATCATCGTAAGACCGCAACCTGCCCGGCCTGAGGCTACTCACTCAGTGGCTGCCGCGGCCTTCTCTTCGAGCTTGAGCCGACCAGCGCCTTTCAACGTCCATGCGTGCCCTCCGAACGATGGCGTTTGACTGTGGCTGGTGTACGGTTGAACAAGCGGCCGCTCCGCATACGAAAGAACGTAGCATTCCATGGGTAAGCTGTATATATTCGTCAAGCTTCCTGAATACAGGAGCGCTGTAATCTAATGAGGCTTATTCACGCCATCCGGCTGATGGCTGGCTGGGAGGTCTTGTATGTCTCTGCGAATTCCCGCTGAACACGGTCTCGCCGCATCTAGGTGAGCGCTATGACCACTTGACAGTTCTCCTCATTTGCATATACCAGCGCGCACAGGTCGTAAGCGCGCCGCCAACCGGGAAAAGTTGTCACAGACCTGGCACCCCGACCTGAATAAGCTCCTTGTCTATCCTGTAGTTCTGGCTGGCGTAGGTAACCGTGCTGATCACCGGCAGCATCTTCGGGACAGCTAGCGGCGCGCCGGCAGGCGATCCAGTGCACGTTGTTCTCCCGGCGGTGCCGGAACACCTGCGGGTAGGCGCCGCGGTCGAACCCCGATCATCGGCTTCATGCCGGGCGGCAGGACCTTCTTCAGTTCGGCCAGCGCTTTCGGCAAGGTGACGGACAGCCCGGACGGCTCGCCGGTCACGAAGCACACCACGCGCTCGTCGCGGGAGGCGGACGCGGCGGGTAGCCGCTGCGGTCACCAGAGAACAATATCTCCAGCTCAGCAGAGCCTGCCTCATCCCGGGGGATGGCCGCCACGGCGGGAGAGTCGGGGGTTGTGCGGGTGGTGGCCGGCCCGGATCCGCTGCCCCGCCTGTGACCCACTGCGTGCACTGTTGATGATCGTAGTGCTAACGGTTCAGGGTGTTGCTGGCGTGATCTCCTGACTGGTGCCCCGTTGCTGGTGGGTCCTGCATTACCGAGACCGGAAAGTCCTCCACCTCGGCTGGGCGCGGCAGCCGGCCCGGACCCGCTGACGGCCAGCTGACTTCTCCCGGCTTAGCGCACATTTCCCGTCCGCAATGCCCGGATATGCCCGGCAGCCAGGGTGCACCAACCCGGGAGAAGATGCCTCCGCACAGCGCCGCCCGCGGCAACGGCACGCCACGACCCGCAGCCCGCGCCACTTTCACGCCACCGCGACCATCCCCCCGGGATGAACCAGCCTTTGCTAGGTAGTACAGCACCCACCAGGAACGCTCCGCTGCCGCGCACCGGCTAAGGGAGGGACTTTCGGGCCAGGGCGTAGGATTCGAACCCACGAGAGATGTCCCCACCCCAAGCGGTTTTCAAGGCCTCAAGCGCCGCACACTCTGCCGGCTTCCGGCAACTTCAAGCGCACCTCAACTGGACAAGTCGTCCTGCGTCAAGCACCAATAGATACCTTTAGCGCCCCGGAGACTGGTTCTGACAGCAACTACGCCCTCGCCTAGCGGTTTTTCGACCAGTGGCTCTTTCCCCGTTCCTTCGGCCCAGTCCCGCCTGGGTCCTGTTCCGGCCGGTCACACGCCAGTTCGATTGCGACTCGCCCGGGACCGTTCCACCGCCGCCCGTCCCCATCGTTTCCCCAGCCGCCGACGTGACAGAGCACCCTCAACCGTCAAAGCCCGGCTAAAACTGCCCTAGCCGCGTTGGCAATCTGTCGCGTGGGGTCGAGAAGTTCCTTGTGGGCGACACCCCCGGGCGCACCGACGGAGTTCGCAGCAGAGGCGGCGCGAGCGGACGACAGCGTGATGCAGACGTCCCTGGCACCTCATCACGCACTTCACTCACGCCAAGAACCCGTCGACGACGGATGCGGCTAATATACACATAAGCATATTGAATCTGATAGTGTGTATTAATGATCACGGTCACCGCGACCCAAGCGGCTCGCAATTTCTCTGACATCCTCGATGCTGTCGAGCACGGCGAGATCGTCGTGGTCACCCGAGACGGCGTGCCCGTCGGACGGTTCACACCCGAACGGTCCACATCAGCGGATCGGCTCAAGGCTGCACTGCGGGAGCACCCTGCCGACGCCGGGTTCGCGGACGATCTGGCGACGGCCCACGCCGACCTGCGTTCGGCCTTCAGTGATGAGGTGCGCGGATGGCCCGGCGAGTAATCCTCGACACCGGCGTGCTGATCGCCATCGAGCGTGGCGAACTGGATGTCGACACCGTCCTCGGCAACGACGACGCCGCCATCGCGGCTGTGACCGCGATGGAACTGCTCGTCGGTGTCGAGCGAGCCGATGAAACACACAAGCAGGCACGCGCCGTCCATGTCGAGGCGCTGCTGTCCAGCCTGCCAATCGAGACCTACGACCTAGGCGTCGCCCGGATACACGCCAGACTGGCGGTAGAAGCAATGTCGATGGGCAAGCCGCGGTCCACGTATGACATGCTTATCGCCTCGACAGCCGCCGCCACCAACCGCGTCCTTCTGACCACCGACGGGAAGGCCGGCTTTGACCAGCTTTCCGGCGTCAGGTCCACGGTACTCACCACCCGCTGAAGGGAGTCGCTCTCCAGAAGTTACGCATCTTGGGTTGAGGTGGCAGCTCAGCCTCGGTCATTCCATCGGTAACAAGCAGGGGCACTCGCCGGTGTGCTGAAGTCCGGGACGTCCCGCCACTCCCGTAGGAGCCGACGACGAACGGTGCTGCTTGGCGCGGCTGACGGCGACGTTGCCCGAATTGCGTGGGCACCCTGCGCAAGTCGCTGGGCTAATCAGACATCGCCACCAAGATCCGGCGGTCGCCGGTAAATGGGCGGCGCCCATGCGCAACCGCTACGTTGTCGATCAGCAACACGTCGCCGACCCGCCAATCGCTTTCGCATGAGAGACTCAATCCGGTTTCCTGAATGTGCTTGATAAATTCGTCGGGGACCGGATTACCGTCGGCGAAACTAACCGACTGAGGCAGGAGGTCTTCGGGAACGACGGCGGCCATCATGGCGGCATCCTCACCCATTCCGGCGATGTGGAATTGGTCAGCCTGGTTAAACCAGTGCTCGGTACCTGAGACCGGGCGCCTGAGCGTCGCCGGGCGTATTTGGCTGATACGCAACCCGCCGTCGGCCTTCCAGGTCCAATCCACACAGGCGTTCTCAAGCCAGGCCTCGACGGTCTTCCGGTCGTCGGTCTCGAATGTCACCTGCCAGCTCTTCCCAAGTCCGATACCGCCGTGCATATTCTGCGTGTAACACAGCCCGCCCGCGAATGCCTCCCGCACCTCATCGTCGATGGACTCTAGCCACAACTGGGTATCAACAACCGGGGTAGCCCCGCCGGTGGCGGCGGCGCGGTCACAGATGAACATGAGCCGCGATGGCCAGGTAGAAGAGTACGACATCTCGCTGTGCATCCAGATTGTCTCCTCGGCTGGATACTCCGTGGAAGTGTAGATGTTGTCGCCAACCTTCGTTCTCGGTGAATTCCCGTTCACATAGGCGAGGCGATTGCGCAGCAGTGCCGCACACGTTTGGTCGTACGTCTCTGCCGATATCTTGAATCCCCGGAAGAGCAGCGCCTTTCCCTGTAGTAGCAGCTCGTCCAGGTCGATACCTTGCAGATATTCCAATAGCCCAGACGCCCCGACGCCGGCGTCTGCGGGCGTGATTTCCATGGGACGCCAGATCTCAGCGGTATTCAATGCCTTCCCTTTCTGTGCGCTGCTGCCACCGCTGCCTGCACACTGCGTGTTCAACCGCCATAACCGCCTCCGGGCGGGACCCCGCCTAATCATCGAGTCCCAGCCAGGCGGATACGGCTGACCACGCCTCTCCTAGCATCTCCGGCAGGAGGATGCCAGCGTGGGAGCAGGGGAGGCGCGCTTGCGTGATCTCCCCGGATACATAAGGTTCCCAGAGCTCCGTGAAGGGGAAGCTGTCACCCTCCTTATCCCCCAATCTCTTTCCCACCGGCGCGACGAGAAGGAGCATGTCCCCGTCGAACCGGTGGAACTCGTGGCTCTCCGCGAGGACCGCGCTCTTGTGGAAGATATCCGCGAGGAGCAGCACCTCTTCTTCTGAGATGGCCCCGAGAATATTGCCGGCTTCCCTTCGCACCAGGTCGAATATGCGGGCCTTCTTTTCAGCCGGATCCGGTCGTTTCCGATCGCCGTCGTCCGTTTCCTCGTCAGGCGGAGGGGTCCGGTCGGCTGGCCCGGGGTAGGAATCGCCGACAATGAGCGCGACGTCGTCGCCCCCTTCCCGGAGCTGGACGGCCATCTCATGGGCGACGGTTCCGCCGAAGGAATGCCCAAGCAGGCGGTAGGGCCCGGCTGGCTGCACCGTCTTTATCTGCTCAACATAATCGGCGGCCATCTCGCGGACGGAACCAGGAAGCTCGCTGGTACCGTCGAGCGCTCGTACCTGCAGCCCGTAGAGCCGGAAGTTCTCCGGGACGTATCGTGCCAGGGGCATGTAGCCCCAGCTGATCCCACCGCCTGGATGTACGCAGAACAGGATCGGGCCGTCGCCCTTTACCCGGATCGGCAGCAGGACGCTGAGCGAGTCCTGGACCGAGGACAGGCTCATCCGCTCCATGACTCCACGGACGGTCGGCGCGGCGACCAGGTCGCGGACCGAGATCGACACCCCGCGGGTGCGCAGCAGCTCCACCAGGCGCACCGCCAGCAGCGAATGCCCGCCCAACCGGAAGAATTCATCGTCGGCCCCGACCTGGTCCAGGCCGAGGACCTCAGCGAACGTCTCGCACAAGGTCTGCTCGAGCTGGACTGCCCAGCTCGGTGGGCGAACCAGCCCCGGGCCTGCGGCGTCAGGGTCGGGCAGCGCCGCGCGGTCGACCTTCCCGTTGGCGGTCAGTGGCAGTTCCTCAAGCACCATTACGGCGGGCAGCATGTAGTCGGGCAGCCGCTGGGCCGCGTAGTCCGCTAGCGTCTCGGCGAGCCCATCGCTGCCGTGGCTGTCGGTGGCGGCGACCACGTAGGCGGCCAGGCGCCGGTCGCCGGGTATCGGCTCCCAAACCTTCACCACGGCCTGCCCCACCTGCGGGTGCCCGGCCAGGACGGCCTCGATCTCCGCGGGCTCGATGCGGAACCCGCGGATCTTCACCTGCGCATCGGCCCGCCCGGCGAAGACCAGCTGCCCGCCCGGCGTCCACCAGGCCAGGTCCCCGGTCCGGTACATCCGCTCCCCCGGACCCCCGAACGGGCACGCCACAAACCGCTCCCCGGTCAGCTCCGGCCGGTGCAGGTAACCGCGGGCCAGCCCAGCCCCGGCCACATACAGTTCCCCCGGTGTCCCCACGGGAACGGGGACGAGCCATCCATCCAGGACGAATACCCGGGTGTTGTCCAGCGGGCGGCCGATCGGCGGCGCGTCCTGGACCTCGTCCAGACGACTCAGGAAGGAGCAGGTGGCAAACGTGGTCGTCTCCGTCGGGCCGTAGCCATTTCCCAGGATTATCCCCGGGCAGGTCTGGATGACCCGCCGCATCCCGGCCGGCGAGGCGGCCTCGCCGCCCATGAGTACGACCTTGACCCCGGTGAACGTCTCCGGCCGCTCAGCCGCTACGAGATTGAACAACGACGTGGTCAGGAAGAGCGCGGAGACCTGTTCTCTTGCGATCAGGCTCCGCAGGGAGTCCACCTCCAGCTCGTCCCGCTCCACTACCATCGTGCCGCCCGACATCAGCGGTACCCACAGCTCATAGGTGGAGGCGTCGAAGGCTGTCGTCGAGTGCATCAGGACCCGCTGGTGCGCTCCGCCGGCCCAGGACCGGTCCGCGGCGAACGCCACCACATCATGGTGGCGCACGGCCACGCCCTTGGGCGTGCCGGTGGAACCGGAGGTATACATCACGTAGGCCAGCTGATCGGGATACCGCTTGATCGCCAGGTCCGCGTCATCACCGGCGGGGTACCCGTCCGCGATCGGCAGCCGCGTGATCTCATCGAGCTGATCATGGTCACGGTCTGCCAGCAGGACCTGCACGCCGGCGTCGGCGAACATCCACGCCGTCCGCTCGGGCGGCGTGCCAGGATGGACAGGCAGGTAGCTCCCGCCGGATTTCAGCACCGCCAGCAGCGCGACCACCAGCTCGGCGGAGCGGTCCGCGAGTACCGCGACCGTCGGCTCCTGCCCCGCGTACTGCCGTGCCAGCGCCCTGGCCAGCTGGTTCGCACGCCTGTTCAGCTCCGCATACGACACGCACGCATTCCCGCACACCACCGCCACCGCATCCGGAGTGCGGGCCGACTGCCGCTCGAACAACTCCGGCACCGTCCCGGCCAACGTCGGCACTCCGGTGTCATTCCACTCGTGCAGCACCTGCGCCCGCTCATCCTCGCCGAGCACGTGCACGGCATGCAGCGGGGTGCGGGGGGCGGCGTCCAGCAGGGTGACCAGGTTGTCCAGACAGGTGCCCAGCAGGGCGCACACCTGCTGCGGGTCAGCCGGCGCCACACAATCGACGCTGATACCGAACCCTGTTCCCATGTCATCGACAGATACATCCACCGGGTAGTTGCTCCGGTCCTCACCCAAGGCGGCCATCCCGATACCGGTCCCCTGTGTGCGCGCTTCCGGTGTGCGGGTGCCGTGGGCTCGGCCGTGCCGGTAGTTGAGCAGCGTGGTGAACAGGGGCAGGTGGGCGGGGACGCCGCTGGCCTGCTGGGCCAGCACCAGCGGGGCGTGCTCGTGGGCCAGCAGCGCGGCGAGCTGGGAGCGGACGGCGATCAGCGCGTCGGCTACCCCGGCCGTTGCCGCCTGGA
>JBEKHI010000200.1:0-14755 GCA_050012355.1 Streptosporangiaceae bacterium
CGCTATCCGGGTACAACGCGGCCTTGATGTCGTCGTAGTTCCGCGGCGGACCGGTGCTCACTCCTGGGTTGAGCCGTCCGCCGGACAAGATGTCGACGGTGGCGAGATCCTCCGCCAGCCGCAGCGGGTTTTCCCAGCCGAGCGGTATCACCGCGGTGCCGAGCTCGATCCGCGACGTGCGCTGGGAGGCGGCGGCCAGCACGGCGACCGGCGAGGAGATGCCGTACTGCAGGTGCCGGTGGCGAACCCAGGCGCTATCGAAGCCGAGCCGCTCACCTAGCTCGATGACCTCAAGCGTCGCCTCGTGACCGGGCCGGGGGTTGTCTCCGTCGAACAGCCCGATCGTGAGAAACCCGAGCCGTTCCAGCGCGACTCCCTGACGTGGCATGTGATTCATCCTAAGCGCACGCCGGTGCCCGCTGCTCTCTGGTGAATGTCCGTAGAATCTGCCGTTGTAGCAGCGGATTCTACGGACATTCCGGAGATAACCTGGCCCCGCGACGATCAGCGTTCTCTCGGGCGGCGTCACCGGCGCTGTTACCATCACCGTGGGCTAGCTTTCGAGCGTGTGTCATTTCGGACAGCCGTCCTGTGTCACGCACTCCAAACCGGCGCGGAAGCGTCCATTTAACTGACTGTATGTACGAAAAGCTAGCTTCCGCGCCCGGTCCAGACACCTGGCCTGGACGCGCTGGATGGAACGGTATGCCCACCGAAGGTCAAGCGGCGACCGTTACTCAGATCACCTCGCTGCTTGGCGACACACGCTGCCTCGTCTTCGCCTCCGGAGCACTGTTGACTGCCGATATCGCCGGCGGCGCCGTCGTGATGTCAGCATTGCTCGGGCGCAAAGAGATCGCGGCCCTGAGCGCTCTCGGTCTGCTTCTGCTCGTAATGCTGAGCTGGCTCAGAACATCGGCGCTCGTAATCCTCGCAGAATGGCCGGTGGCCGTCGCTTTCGGCGAACTTCGCCGAGCCACCGGCGCACCCGTAGATCCATCCGCACCATGGCTGCCGACAGGGGCGCGGCCAATGGTTGCTTCGGACTTCGGATGGGATCAGGTGGTACCACTGATCGCGGCGGCGAACCTCCGCCATGCACGCGCGCGCCTAGCCTTGTCGTGGGCGGTCATTACCACAATAGGACTGTGCGTGTGGATGGCGATCTCGTTCGCTATTGCCGCTCTCGCCTGATAATGGAAACATGCACGGAGCTAGCTTCTGGCGGCTGCTCGGCGACAAAGAGCGGGAAGCCATCACGGCGGCGGCCGCGTCCCGGGAATTCGGCGACGGGGTCGTCCTGTGCATGGAGGGTGAGCCGTCGACACAAGTGTTTATCTTGCTCTCAGGTTTGACCAAGATAATATCTGTCACCAGCGATGGCAAGGAGATTCTTCAGGCCTTGTTCGGTGAAGGGGATGTCGTGGGGGAGATCGCCGGACAAGTCACCGGCTACCGGACCGCGACCGTCCGAGCGGCCGGGCTGGTCCGGGCGCTGATAATCGAGGCTGAGCGATTCGGGGAGCTTCTCGACACTTATTCAGCAGCGGGCCGCGCGTACCGGCAAGCCATGGCCGAGCAGCAGCGTGCGGCCCACGAATTGCAGCGCGACCAGATGCTGTTCAGCGGGTCGCAGCGGCTAGCCGGTCTCCTTCTTGACCTGGCCGAACAAGGCGGCGACTCCAGCGACGACGCACTCATGACGATCCTTCCGCTATCTCAGGAGGAACTCGCCAGCCTCATCGGTGCGTCTCGGTCGACCGTGGCACGCGCGCTCAGTAACTGGCGCTCGCGGCGCATAGTTCGCACGCACCAGCGCAATATCACGATCATCGACCCGACCGGACTACAACGGATCGCCGGCCGCTCGCAGCGCCGCTGAGCCCGCTTCGCGCATAATCCAGGAACTCACGCCACCGCTCCGCAGACACCTCAAGCATCCCGCCTTGCTCGTCACGCGAGTCCCTGACGAGTACAAACGACTCCCGAACGGCTACCTCAACGCAGCTCTGGTCAGCGCTGCTGGCGCTGCTTTTGCGCCACGCGATGTCGCCATGCAGGTCCCGTCGAGCAGCCATGAAACACCCTTTCGTTCGAGGGTGCGCCCCGATTCTTCGGCAACTCGGGCGACGTCGGACCGGCAATCAGCAGGCGCGTATGCCACGTCCTTGTGGGCATCCCGTCAACAAGTGTAACCGGCTGGCCGTTGCTCGCCCACGGCGAAAACCGGCCTGAGTGTTATGGCGCTGAGTTCTTACGACTTCTGCTGCGCGAGGAGGCTTAACAGCCAGGATAGAATTCTTGTGGCGGGCGAGCTACGCTTACTAGGATATGTCCTCCGCCGCGCTTCGGATGAACTCGATCGACTGGTCAGCAGGCAGCGCGTCCTCGAGCAAAGCCTCAAATTTGTCGGCGTGCTCGACGATCTGAGGGTCATTGCCGACGACCATGGAGATCGCGTCTCTGCCCGCGTCGCGATAGAGGATATCCGGCAGATCGCCGTCGAATTCAAGCAGCGTGAATGGGCCACCCAATCCCGCGTGGGCGCCCACCGTGAACGGGATCACGCGGATCGTCACGAGTTCGTCCCGTTCGGCTCTCTCGGCGATGTGCCTGAGCTGATCAGGCATGATGGCCGGATCCTTGCGGATCCCGATACGGCGACGGATCACTGCCTCATCCAGCACGTAATACTGGCGCGGCGGCACCGATCGTCTCATCAGTTCCGATTGTCGCTGCAGCCTAAGCTTGACCACCTGTTCCGCGAGGGGCGGATCTATCGTTTTTTCGGTCAGGACCTCTGCGTACTCACGAGTCTGCAGCAAGCCTGGTACTACCCCGCCCGGAAACTGCCGGATGAAGGCCGCGCCTGCTTCGTACCCCACGTAGTTGAGGTAAGTCGCGTCGATGTCGTTGCGATAGGCTTCCCACCAGCCATGGTCTCGCGCGCCGCGATTAAGAGCCGCCAGCCGCTCACGGTGACTCTCCGAGCTAACCCCGTATACGGTGAGCAGCGCGTCAAGATCGACTTTCGTGATCGAGCTGCGACCGCCCTCCACCCTGATCAGCTTTGACGGTGACCACTCCAGGCGGCTGGCTACCTGCTCCTGTGTCAGCCCCCGGTCTTTGCGCAAGCGCACGAGCTGGCTGCGGAGCAGAGCGCTCGACACCACCGGTCCCTGATCGGCCGCCATCCGATGAGCCCCCTCTGTGATCGAACCGTATATTCCGGTGGCTTGCGTTTTGCTAGGTGGCAAACCGAGGCCGGTCATTTTAACTCATCCCAATTGGCCGGGTAGTCCGGTCTGTTGGGATGGCCCCATCCAGGGCATGCCTGATTCTAACCATCCTCCCTTCATACTGCAACCTGGCAAATTATCATGACGCAGAAGGTTGCATTCCAGAATAGAAGGTTACGATAGGCTGCGTTAGGGTACGAATCGGGTAACGATCGGTGCGGGGGAGCACCCGGTATGCACGGGTGCAGGTGGCGGCGAGTCCGTCCCGGGTCTGTCGTACGGGTCGGCTAACTGAAGGTCCGCTCATCGGAGCAACAAGAGTGAACGAGATCCCTCCGAGATCCAGCAACGGAATCCCGCCGACGTCGCCCATGAGGTACCCCTCCTCCGTCACTTTCTGGGGAGTTCTCACCGTGCCCGAGCGACGAGCGTTCGCGGCGGTGGCGCATCAACTCTCCTTCCCCCGCGGTGCCCTGCTGATCCGGGAAGGAGACCTACCAGATCACGTCTTCGTGATTCTCGGCGGCAGGACAAAAATATGCGTGCATGAGTACGGTGCGGAACTGATCCTGGCCGAGCGCGGACCTGGCCAGTTGGTAGGAGAGCGAGCCGCACTAGAGCTTGGCGTACGCTCCGCTACCGTCGTCGCGCTGGAACCCGTCGAAGCCTTGGTCGTGCCGACTGAGGACTTCCGGGCCTTCCTCCGGACTCATCCAGCCGTTTACAGCATCGTCGACGGTCAGAACTATGGCCGGCTAGCCGACGGGCAGCGGCCCGGCCGATCCGTGCTGAACGGTCAGAACTGCACGATCGTCAACACCGATGTGGTTGGCTTTAGCCAGCCGATCCGGAATGACGACCATCGCAGGCTCGTCAGGCAGGCCAATCTGAGCATGACAATGACGGCCATAGACAGCATCTTCGGTTCCTGCTCTATCGAAGACTGCGGTGACGGCCTCCTGATGGTCATCCGGCCGGATATTCCGACCCAGCGGGTCGTTGAGTGCCTGGTCAACGCCCTGCCTCCAGCATTGCGAAGGCACAACGACACGTATGCCCAGGCCGTGCGGATTCAGTTGCGTATCGCAATCGACGTCGGGCCCGTGGTCAGCGACTCCGTTGGAGTGTCCGGGCAGGCGATCATCCGGACAGCCCGGCTGCTAGACGCCAGCGACCTCAAGGCGGCTATGGCAGAGACCGGTGCGAACCTCGGCATCATCGTTTCGGAATTCGTCTACGACACCGCGATCAGGCAGGCCGACGGCCCGGTCGACCCGGCGCGCTACATTCCGGTGCAGGCTAACGTCAAAGAGTCCAGTATCCCCGCGTGGATGCAGCTCATCGGCTAGCCGCTACTCGGGGAGCCTGCACCGCGACCTCGTCAGAAAGCCATTGACCGCTCGTGAATTACCTGACTAAAGTCAAAGAATGAGCGTGGACGCGGCCGACATCGAGTCTTTCCGGCAGTTCAATCGGTTCTACACGCAGACGATCGGGGTGCTCACTGACCAGTACCTTGGGCAGGACCGCCCGCTCGGCGAGGCGCGGCTGCTGTTCGAGATCGGTGCTACGGGCGCCGACCTTCGCGATATCCGGGCCCGGCTGGATCTCGACGCCGGCTACCTGAGCCGGATGCTGCGCTCACTTCAAGACGACGGCTTGGTGGTGGTACGGCCGCACCCGGAGGACAACCGAGTGCGGGTCGCCGAACTGACCCCGGCCGGACAGCGGGAGGTCGCCGAGCAGAACGAGCGGGCCCGATCAGCCGTCGGAAGCATCCTTGAGCCGTTGGACGCGGAGGAGCGTGCCGAGGTGATCGCGGCGATGGAGACGGTGCGCCGTCGGCTCCGGCTCGCCGGTATCAGCGTCGGCGTGATCGACTCACTATCGCCCGTCGCGCGCCACTGCCTGGACGCGTACGCGGATGAACTGGACAGCCGGTTCCCCGGCGGGTTCGACCAGGCGGACCTCGTGCCGCCCGCGGATGCACGGGGTAAGCGCGGCGCGTTCGTGGTCGCCCGCGAGCACGAAAAAGCCGTCGGCTGCGGGGTGATCCGGACCATGGAACCCGGTGTTGGCGAGATCAGGCACGTATGGGTGGCGCCATCGGCGCGGCGGATCGGGCTGGGCCGCCGCCTGCTCGCCGAACTGGAACGCCAGGCCCTCGCCAGAAACCTGGACATCGTCAAGCTCGACACCCACCGGGTACTAACAGAAGCGATCGCCATGTACCGGGCGTGTGGATACGCCGAGATCCCGTCTTACACCGAGCATGTCTACGCCGACTTCTGGTTCGAGAAAAGGCTCGGGTGACCCCTCCTGTAGATCCCCACAAAGACATACAATCCCGCCCAGGCCTCAACTGGGATGGGAGAACCCCATGAGATCTTTGAGACATCTGCGTCTGTCACGCGGCCGGCTGCTGGTCGCCGCCGGAGCCGCCCTGATCGTGCTGGGTGGCAGCGCCGCCGCGACCGCGGCGGTGGCCGCGAGCGGTCCGCACGCCCGGGTCGACACGACGGTCGCGGCGAAGGCGGCCGCCATGAAGGCCGCCGCGCAAGCCGACACCGGGGCAAACGAATTCAGCACCACGGCCAACCCGGTTTCCCTGGAC
The DNA here is from genome assembly GCA_050012355.1 of Streptosporangiaceae bacterium. Classification (GTDB taxonomy): domain Bacteria; phylum Actinomycetota; class Actinomycetes; order Streptosporangiales; family Streptosporangiaceae; genus JBEKHI01. Next base: position 5,854 of record JBEKHI010000200.1, read on the forward strand.
CCGCCGGTCCAGGTGCCGCGCACCAGGCCGACCGTCGTCACGATCGCCGACGACGCGCAGTTCGGCAACGCGCCTGCCCCGTATACCGACACGGTCACGCTGCCCAAGGGCGACTGGTCGAAGGTCGTGCTGGACGTCACCGGAACCGAGAAGGGCCGCCAGTACGACCGGCTGGCCAACGTGTACGACGGCGCCGCGCAGATCTTCCTCGGGGTGACCCCCGAGCCCACTGCGGCCGGGATCACCTGGCACGTGCAGAAGGACATCACCGGCTACCTGCCGATCCTGTCCGGGACCCGTACCTTCTCCACCACCGTGGACAACTACTTGAGCAGCGTGGACACCGGCATCCCCACGCTCACGGTGAAGCTCTACTTCTACCCGGCCGGCGATGGCTACCAGCCGGCGCACGTCGCCACGACCGACGACCCGAGCCTGGCGGGTGACGCGATCAACGAGACCGGTCCCGCCTCTCAGGCCACCGACCCCGGCGTCCCGAACGACGTGGTGAACCTTGTACCGTCCGGTGACACCACAACCTTCAACACGATCAACGAGGGCGCGTCCGAGACCAGCACCGTGACCCTCCCCGACAACATCGAGTCCGCCACCCTGGACCTGTACGCCGTCGGCCAGAGTAACGACGAGTTCTGGTGGGCGCTGAGCCCGGCGTTCCGCGAGATCGAGGTGTCGATCGACGGCAAGCCAGCCGGCGTCGTCTGGCCGGATGCCTTCGTTTATACCGGCGGTGTCAACCCGCTGATCTGGCGGCCGCTCACCGGAATCGACACGCTGGACGTTCCCTCGTACCGGCTCGACCTGACGCCATTCGCCGGGCTGCTCAGCAGCGGTGGCACGCACACCATCACTCTGACGGTCGCGGGCAACGCGGGCTACTGGCTCGCGGGCGGCTCACTGCTGCTGTCCACGGGCGGACCCGCCGTAACTGGTTCCGTCACCACCGACACGCTGTCCTTCCCCACTACTTCTACAGTTAGCCAAAACGACGCGCTCTCATCCTCCAGCAACGTGGCGTCCACCGAGTCGGCGTCCGCTTCCTACAAGCTCGCGGGCACGGTGACCCAGGTCGGCCGGACATGGACCGACGCGCTTAGCCAGTCACTGCAGTTCGCCAATGACCAGACCAACATCGACTCCGCCTGCACGAGCACCTGTTATCAGTGGGTGCACCAGGAGACGACGGCGGATACAACCGAGACGATCACCTCTCCGTCGGGAGGCGGCGTCGCCAGACATAACGACACGAGCTGGACGATCGACTCGCCCGAGGGCTACCTGCAGAACACCGCGGGCACCGACTGGTTCCTGCCCGCCGCGGTCAGCCAGTCCTACACGGACGTGGCATCCGAAGGTGGCTACGCGACCAGCCTCTCGGAATCGATCACCGGTTACGGTGCACTGGAAGAAGACAACAGCACGCCGACAATTACCAACGGCGACACCACCGGCATCATCACCGTCCACGATGGTGGTTACATCTACCAGCGCACCATCGTCACCCACGGCGGCACCATCGTCCAAGACCTCACCAGCTAACCCAGACGATCAGCCGCGTCCCGTGCCTCCCGGCACCCCCGCGAGGCACGGGACGCCTTCGCTGGGCCGCGCCCCGTCAGCCGCGCCGCGACACCGCCGGCGAGCCGTGGCATCTCCGCCCCGCCAAGCCGCGCAGTGGCACCGCCGCCCCGCCAGCCGTGCGGCGATATCACCCATACAGTGCATATCGCCAGGCTGAGGAGCTTCTGCAGAGCTGTCGATGGCCCATCGCTGGGCCTGGAGCGCTATCGATGGCCCACCGCTGGGGTCAGGGAAAGCGGGCAGAGGCGGTAGGTTGCCGCGTTTGGGCAGTTTGGTGGCGTATCGCCCGGTTGTATCGACCTGCGTTGTCGTCTCTGCGTTCGAGTGATGCTGGTTGGTGTCGCATCAACCAGGCAAGAGTGCGGTTGGTGCGGCACCAACCAGCATCAGCGAGGCGCGTCGGCCGGGTGGGATGCCATAGATGTCCGGTTTGAGATCGCGCTGCGGGCTTGGCGGCGCGATGTGAACCGCGGCCAGGACGCGCAACATGCCGCAAACACAGGGCCGCAGCACGCCGAGCGCGGGCCGCAACACGCCGCGACACGTATCTGCAGCGCTGTCGGGGCCCCTTGTTTGGGGCGGGTGATTCAGTTGGTGGAGACGGTGATGTTGCCTACGTCGGTGCGGGCCGTGATGCTTCGCGAGGAATGGTCGTCGCGGGGCACGGTGATGGTGGCCGATCCTACGTAGGTTTGCGCGGTCACGCGATAGGAGGTGCCGCTGGGGACCTCGATGGTGACTCGGCCCGCGTGGCTGGTTGCCGTGACCGACGATGGCGCCGCGGTGAAGTCCGCGGTGATGGTGCCCGCTAGTGTCGTGAAGCTCGCTGTCCCGGAGGCGATTCCCTCGGCGTGGATGTTTCCCGCGCCAGCGCTAGCCGTAATCGCTCCGGTCACGTCGTCAATCCGGATCGCGCCGGCCCGGGTGGTGGCTTTGACCGCGATCGCCCTCGGCACCGAGACGTCATAACTGACCAGGCACGTCACCTGGATCGGGCAGGAGTAGCCGACGGTGAGCGCGCTGCCGCTGATGGTCCGCGTCGTACCCGGAACCCGGCGCGAGTAGTACAGGTGCTCGGTCACCTCGATCGACGTCCGCGCGCCACCAGTCACGGTGACGTTCCCGGCGCCCCCATCGACCACCAGCGTGCTGATCGCCTGGTCGAAGGTGTACGTCTGGGTCTGCTGGTGGACTCCGGGAACCGAGCTGCCGCTGGGAGATGACGTGCTTTGCGTGGCGCTGGCGGTGGTTCCCGCGTTCGACGATCCGCAGGCCGTGGCGGCTGCCAGCGCCAGCACCGGCAGCGCGGCTGGTATCGCGAGCTTCACGTTAAGCATTGTTCCCGTGCGACGGCGATTTCAGCGGCGACGGGTACCGAAGATCGACCGGGTGATCTCCTTGCCGATCGACTGCGCCATGCTCTTGGCTGCGGGCGAGCCGAGCACCTGCTGGACTAGGCCCTGCCGTTGCTCAGGCACCTTGCCGCGCGGCGTCTCCGCCTTGGCATCCGGTTCGGCGGCAGTCGGCTCGGCGGCCGCCGGTTCGGCTCGGGCCGCTCGCGCCGCGAGCATCTCGTACGCGGACTCCCGGTCGATCGCGGTCGCGTACTTGGGCCGCAGCGGCGACGCCTCGATGACCTTGGCTACCGCGCTGGGATCGGCTGCCGCCATCAGGCTCTGCGGGGCGCGGAGCCTGGTCCACGCGACCGGCGTGGGGACACCCTTGTCCGACAGCACGGTCACCACCGCCTCGCCGGTCCCCAGACTGGTCAGCACCTCGGCCAGATCATAAGACGACTTCGGGAACGTGGAGACCGTCGCCTTCAGCGCCTTAGCATCATCCGGGGTGAAGGCGCGCAGCGCGTGCTGGATCCGGCTGCCTAGCTGGGCGAGCACGTCGCCAGGCACGTCCTTCGGCGTCTGCGTGACGAAGAAGATCCCGACTCCCTTGGACCTGATCAGCCGGACCGCGCGGACCACGGACTCAAGGAAGGTCTTCGAGGCGCCATCGAAGAGCAGGTGCGCCTCGTCGAAGAAGAACACGAGCTTCGGCTTATCCAGGTCACCTACCTCGGGCAGCGTCTGGAACAACTCCGCGAGCAGCCACATCACGAACGTGGAGAACAACAACGGCCGGTCCTGGACCGACGGCAGCTCCAGGCACGAGATGACACCCCGTCCGTCTTGCCCAGTGCGGAGCAGGTCGCTGGTCTCGAACTCCGGCTCGCCGAAGAAGGCGTCGCCGCTCTGTGCCTCAAACGTGAGCAGTTCCCTGAGCAGTACCCCGGCCGTCTGCTTGGACAGTCCGCCGAGCTCAGCGAGCGCGGTTTTGCCTTCCTCGCTGGTCAGGAACTGGATGACCGACCGCAGGTCCTTCAGGTCGAGCAGTGGCAGGCCGTTCTTGTCGGCGAACATGAAAACCAGGCCAAGCGATGATTCCTGGACGTCATTCAGGCCGAGTACCCGGGACAGCAGAACCGGGCCGAACGACGTGATCGTCGCCCGCACCGGGATCCCGCTGCCCATCCCGCCTCCCTGGCCGCCGAGGGCATAGAACTCAGTGGGGAACGAGTTCGGCCGCCAGTCCTGGCCGATCTCAGCGGTCCGCGCCGTCAGCTTGTCGCTGGCCGCCCCGGGCTCGGTCAGGCCGGTCAAGTCGCCCTTTATGTCGGCCAGGAACACCGGCACGCCGTTCTCGGACAGCTGCTCAGCCAGTGTCTGCAATGTCCGGGTCTTGCCGGTTCCGGTCGCGCCCGCCACGAGGCCGTGCCGGTTCATCATCGCCAGCGGTATCCGGACCTGGGCGGTCGGCTCGGGCTTTCCGTCCACGAGCAGCGTGCCGAGCTCGATCGCTGGGCCGTCGAACGCGTACCCCGACTGGACGGCCGAAATTGTGTCACTATTTGTAGTCATTGCTTCCCCCGTCACTCTCATACCCGCCCGGCTCCCGGGATAGTCACCTGACTCCGCGCAACCATCTCGTGGCTGGCGGCGTCCTTACTGGCGGTACTACCGATGACTACTGGGGGAGCTATTCCATGATGAAGACCGGTTTGCTGTCCATCGCGATCGCAGGCCTGGCGATCGCGGCGACAGGGTGCGGTGCGAGCAGCGCGTCGGCGGCGGCGGGCACGACGGCCATGATCAAAGCGCAGGCATCCTCGGCTCCGGCTTTGGTGAGCCATGTCAGGCCTATTGTCCGCTCGGCTACCGGACCGTATCTCGCCGAGTCACAGGACATCATGCTCACCAGGTTCTATAAGCCCGCGTGCCGGTCCGGGTGCCTGATATCCGGCGACTCGACGGCCGCTCTGTACAACATGACCTGGAGCTCGTGGGGCCGGGTGGCAGCGGGCAAGGGCAGCTATCACCTCGACGGCTGTGAACCGTCATGCGCCAACGGCAAGATCTACAAGGTCCCGGTCACCGTGAAGCTGGAGAATCCGGTCAAGGCCTGCTACAAGGGCAAGCGGTACTTCTATAGCCGCGCGGCCTTCACCTTCCCGAAGGGCCTGCCGAAGGCACTCCGGGGCCCCAACGCCCCGGAGAACCCGTGGACCTTCACCAGCGTGATCGACGAAGCGAAGCAAAGCTGCCGGAAATAACCGCGGTCATGTGCGGGGTGGCGCTGTTCGGAGCGGGTCTCTCGCTGGGCGGCCTGCGCGCGTTATGTCCGGAAAGCGGCTTCCGGGTGCTGGGCCGCAACGACACCAATGACCTGTCGATGTCGCTAGGGCGGCATCGATGCGCCCTTGATGTCGTTGACATCTCGCCGCAGGCAGGTACCAGCATTATGCCGGTGCTCCAGGCCGCGCTGGTGTCCCCGCGCGCCGACCGGTTTGACGTGGTATAGCCCGGTTGCGCCGATCGCCGCGACCGTCCCTAGGTTCGATGGATCATGGTGGGTGCTGCACTGCCCAGCAAAGAGACTCGGTAATGCAGCACCCACCATGATCGCCGGGCATGGCAGCAAGGTGAAATGGCGCGCATGCCCGGTCCGCGGACCACCAGCGGACCCTGCGAGCGCGGAGTGAACCACATCCAGGCTCCGCTGGTCCGGACTGGATCCCACGCGTCTGGGTGCCCGGACGCCGTGGAGATCGTCCGTCAGCCGGAGGAGGCTACCCCCGTCGACTGGGGTCGGCGAGAACTAGCAGCCCGCGCAGTCCCGCGTCCAGGAGCAAGCCGATGATCGCGATAGCGATGATGCCCGCCAACGCGATCGATGTCTGGAGGAAGTCCCCGGCCTGGGCGATCAGGTAGCCAAGACCGGAGGTGGCGGCGAGCATCTCGGCGGCCACGATCGACGTCCACGCGCCCGCCATCGAGATGCGCATGCCGACCAGGATCCCCGGCAGCGCCGCGCGCAACTGCACATGCAGCAGCGTGTACCACCGGGACGCGCCGAGGACGCGGCCGGCCAGGATCAGGTCGTCAGGTACCTCGTCAAGCGCGGCGACCGTCGCGATCACCATGATCGGCACGACGCCGAACACGATCAGCACTTCCTTCGGAAGTTCCCCGATGCCGAACCAGACGATCAGCAGCGGGATGAACGCCAGTGGCGGCAGCGGCCTGATGACCTCGACCACCGGGTCGATAAGCTGCCGAAGCACCTGGTTGGCCGACATCGCCGCGCCGATAGCCACGCCAATCACGACACCGATGACGAAACCGACGAGAATGCGCCGCAGGCTGACCACGATGTCGTACCAGAGCGGCTTCGATTGTGACGGGTACGGGTTGTCCCAGTAGTGCACGAACGAGTGGGCAGTCTGGATGAACGAGGGGAGGATGACCGCGTCGTTAAGTAGCATCGCCGCGACCTGCCACGCGAGGAGCAGCACGAGGATGCCGACGGCACCGATGACTACCCTCCGGGTCCGCGACCGCCGCACGTTACGACGATGTTCGATGAGCTCGAAGGCGTCGACGTTGGGCCGTTGATCGACGGAGACCACGTCAATCCTCCAGGGTGGTTCGGACGGCGCGCTTGACGGCGAGGAATTCCGGTGTGTCCACGTCGGCGGTCTGCCGCGGACGGCGCAGCGGTACGTCGATGATCTGGTCGATGCCGGGCGGCTGGCCGCCCATGACGGCGATGCGGTCGCCGAGCAGCACCGCCTCCTCGATGTCATGCGTCACGAACACGATCGTCATCGAGAACTCCTCGCGGACCCGCAGCAGGAACTCGTGCATTCGCGTCCGAGTGATGGCGTCGAGTGCACCGAACGGCTCGTCCATCAGCAGCAGCGACGGCCGGGTGATCAGCGCGCGGGCGAACGCGGCCCGGTGCCGCATACCACCGGACAGCTCGTGCGGGAATGCCTGACCGAAGCCGGCCAGTCCGACCGTCTCGAGTATCGACTCCGCGTCGGCGTCGAGTTCAGGGTCGTCGCGTTCGTGCAGGCCGGCGGCGCGCTGTGCGAGCGGGCCGAACAGCACGTTCTTCTTGGTGGTTAGCCAGCCGAACAGCATGGGCTGCTGAAACAGCATTCCGCGGTCGGGGGAGGGACCGGTGACCGGCTCGCCGTCCATGGTGACCGTGCCCTGGTCGGGCTTGAGCGCGCCGGCGATGATGCGCAGCAGCGTCGACTTGCCGCAGCCGGACGGGCCGAGCAGGCAGACCAGCTCGCCGGTGCGTACCTGGAGGTCGATATCGGCGAGCGCGACGGTGGCGCGCCCGCCTCGGCGGTATGTCTTGCGGACGTTGCCGATCTGGACGAGGTTAGCAGTCACCGTTGAGCGCGTTCTTTACGAAGGTGGGGTCGACGTGCCCGGCGATTTCAGCTGCCGTCGGCGCGGTGGTCAAGCGTCCCTGCTGCACGAGGAACTGGCCGGTCTGCGCGTACGCCTGCACGAGACGGCTGCTGGTGTCGCCCGGCGTGGAGCCGAGCCAGTGCAGTTGCTGGCTGAGCGGTATGAACGGGTATGCCTTCGTGGCGGCGATGATCTGGCTGACGGACGTGATGCCCTGGAAGCTCGCCGACTGAGCCAGGTATTTGGCGCTGCCCGCGCCCGTCAGATCCCTGGTGGCCGTCACCTCGGCGCAGACATATTTCTGGATGAGGCTGGGGTCGGAATTCACCAGGCTTGAGCTGACCGCCACCACGTCGATGCCCGCGACGCCCTCCTTGGCGATCTGCTCAGCGTCGGTGATCGCATGCCCGCCGGTGCCCTCGACCTCCGTCGCGTAGCTGCCGTACACGTAGGCGGCGTCGATGGCGTGCGAGACGTAGGCGGCGGCGACCGCCTGCTCGCTGTCCATCTCGACGAGCTTGACGCTACTGGTGAGGCCCTGCAGCCTGAGCCAGCCTCGCAGCTCGTAATCCTCTGAGGAACCGACGAGCACGCCGATCGACTTACCACTGAGCTGGCTGGCCGTCGTGACGCTGGCGGGCACCAGGAGCTGGTCGGCGTCGAAGGACTGCACGAGGACCACGGTGATGCCGGTGCCCTCGCCGATCGCCTCGGTGGTCGGCGGGTTTCCGACGCCGCTGATCGACTGCACGGACCCGCTGCGCATCTCGGCGATCGCGGTGACGCCCGCTTCAAACGGTATGAAGTGCAGGTGAGCCGGGACTGTCGCGGCCACCGATGAGTTGGTCGCGATGATCGAGTCGGAGTCGGCCACCGAGCCGGTGGACGTGGAGATCGTGAAGTTTGGCTCGGTAGTGCTGCCGCCTCCTTGGGCGGCGGCGTACCCGCCCACGCCGGCCGCGACAAGCACAACCACGGCGACAGCCGTATAGATACGGCGCCGACGGCGGCGCTTGTACACCGGGAGCGGTTGCTTCTTACCGGCTTCGGGAGTGGTGTCGGCGGGACTCATACGCGTCATGATGATCGTCACACCCACGATAGTCAACATTTCCGGTTGTATTACTAGATAATGCCAGGTAGGTAACGAGTGTCCGACTGACGCACGGTGTTTCCGGTCCGTCCGGCCGCCGCCGCGCGGCCGATGCCGATACCCCCGCTTTGACTGGGATCCTCTTGCTGGCTTACCGTCGTTCATGTGCTTGTTACTTCGAGGTACGCTCCCGCGTCGCGACGCTCGGAGTACGGGGAGCGGCGGTCGCCGGTGGAGATCGTCGCCACGATGGGGACGGTCATCACCCGTTCGCCCGGCGCTGAGGTCACTGGGCTGCGCGGCGGGCGGTTCGGGCGGTGGGCCGATGGGGTCACCACGATGCGTGCGGACTGCCAGGCATTCGCGGAGTACTGGCGGGTGCACAACGAGCGCGTCCTCGACGATACCGGCCCGCTGTGGGTAGTTCTCGGGGACTCGACCGCCCAGGGAC
>JBEKHI010000201.1:0-14710 GCA_050012355.1 Streptosporangiaceae bacterium
ATGGCGCTAGACCAGCGGGATTTCTCAGGTGCCAAGAAGGCCTTCGGCGACAGCCTCCAGATCGGGCGGACGCGCAGTATCCCGTGGCTTGCTTCAACGGACCTGGAGGGATTGGCCGGGGTCGCGGCCGCTCACGGCGAGGCGGAGTTGGCGGCGCGGCTCTACGGGGCGGCGGACGCGATCCGCACGTCCTGCGGAACGCCAGTTCGCCCGAGCCACCAGCACATACATGACCGTGGTGTCGTGGCCGCCGAGGCGCTCCTTGGTCAAAAGGAGTTCACCCGCGCTTATCAGCAAGGTCGAGCGGTACCAGTAGAACAGATGATCACCGACGCCCTCCGCGACACGCTCTCCTGAACGGGCGCAGGCCGGTTATCACGGTGAGGATAATTGCGAATATGGATGAATTCGGTATCCGTGCGCTTGCGGAGATCCCGGCATCGGACAGCCTCGCCGATGTGGTCTTCCGCCGCGCCGAGGCGGAGCCGGACGCGGTCATGCTGCGCAGACGGGAGGACACGGGCAGCTGGCAGGACGTGACGGCGGCCCGGTTCCGAGCCGAGGTGGCCGCCCTGGCCGGGGGGCTGATGGCCGCGGGCATCGAGCCGGGCGACCGGGTCGCGCTGATGTCGCGGACCCGCTATGAGTGGACGCTGATCGATTACGCCATCTGGACCGCGGGTGCAGTGACCGTGCCGGCCTATGAGACCTCGTCGGCCGAGCAGGTCGAGTGGATTCTCGGCGACTCGTCCGCCCGCGCTGTCTTCGCGGAAACGAGCGGGCACGCGGAGATCATCGGCAAGGTCCGGGACAGGCTCCCCGGACTTGAGCACCTGTGGATGACCGGCGAGCTTGACGCGCTCGCGGCCGATGGCGCGCAGACCGGCGAGGAGCAGCTGGAACGGCGCCGGGCAGGGAGAACGGCCGGGGACCTGGCGAGCATCGTCTATACCTCAGGAACTACTGGGCGGCCGAAGGGCGTCCAGCTTACCCACGGGAACCTGCTCGCCGACGTGCGCAATGCGGTGGCCGCGCTGCCGGAGATCTTCCAGGCGCCGGGCTGCTCGACGCTGCTGTTCCTTCCGCTTGCGCATGCTTTCGCGCGCATCATCGAGGTCGGCAGCCTGGAGTCCGGAGCGATCCTGGGCCACTGGCCAGACTTCGGCACGGTGGCGGACGGCCTCCTCGAGTTCCGCCCTACGTTCCTGGCCGCGGTGCCGAGGGTGTTCGAGAAGGTCTACGACAGCGCCAGGCAGCAGGCGTCGGCGAGCAATGCCGCGGCCCGGATCTTCGCCGCCGCCGACCAGACGGCTGTCGCGTGGAGTAAGGCGAGCGACCGCGCGCCGGGCAGCCGAGGCGCCGGCCTAGGCCTGCGGCTGCGGCACGCTGCGTTCGACCGGCTCGTGTACCGCCGGCTGCGGGCGGCGATCGGCGGCCGGATGCAGTACGCGATCTCCGGCGGCGCGCCGCTCGGCGAGCGGCTCGGCCATTTCTTCCGCGGCGCGGGCATCACGGTGCTTGAGGGCTACGGCATGACCGAGACGACGGGCGCCGCGACGATGAACAGGCCGGGCCGCAACAAGGTCGGCACGGTCGGCCAGCCGCTGCCCGGCGTCACTATCCGGATCGCCAGGCAGGGCGAGATCCAGATCAAGGGCCCGAACGTCTCCCCCGGCTACTGGCGCAACGACGTCGCGACCCGCGAGACGATGGACCCGGATGGGTGGCTGCGGACGGGCGATGTCGGCGTCCGCGACGACGAGGGCTTCCTGCGGGTGACCGGCCGGCAGAAGGAACTGATCGTCACCGCCGGCGGCACCAACGTCGCGCCCGCCGTGCTCGAGGACCGGCTCCGCGCGAGCCCGCTGATCAGCGATTGCATGGTGGTCGGAGACGGCCGCCCCTACGTCGCCGCCCTGGTGACCCTCGATCCCGGGGCACTAGAGTCATGGAAGCGGGAGCACCGCAAGCCGGCCGACGCCACCGCTCGCGATCTCGCCGACGACCCGGAGCTGATCGCGGAGATCCAGGTGGCCGTGAACGAAGCGAACAGGGCGGTGTCCCGCGCCGAATCGATCCGCAGGTTCCGGATCGTCCCCGAGGACTTCACCGAGGCCTCCGGCCAGCTCACGCCGTCGCTTAAGGTGCGCAGGAACGTGGTCGCCAGGGACTTCGCCGAAGACATCGAGGCGCTCTACAGCACGGTCGGCGGGCGTTAGCCGACGGGAGGAGCGGGTTCGCCCTGCTGCTGCGCGAAGTCCCTGCTGCGGATGGCGGCCAGGGACACGGCGCCCGACACGAGCGCGATGATGGCCGCGACCAGCAGGATGCGGTTCAGGCCCGTGGTGAAGGCCGCCCGGGTGATCGTTACCACGGCCTGCCGGGCATGAGCGGGCAGCTTGGCGATCACGTTCCCTATCTCCCCGGACTGCACTGCCGTGGCAATCTGCGGGCCGCGGCCGGCCAGCCCGGGCACCGCGGCCGACCGGGCCAGCACCTCGTCCTTCACCTGGTTCGAGAACAGCGTTCCCAGCAAGGCGATGCCGGTCGCTATCCCGACCTGTCGGAAGGTGGAGTTGATGCCAGAGGCCATGCCGGCCCGCTGGGGCGGCACGACGCCGACTGCCGTGGAGGCCAGCGGCGGGTTCACCAGGCCGATGCCGACGCCGCCCACGATCATTCCCGGGATCAGGTGGGTCCAGGCCGAGCCCGAGCCAAGCCCGCGCATGAGCAGCAGCCCCACGGCGATGATGATCAGGCCGGGCCCGATGAGGAGCCGGACCGGCACCCGCGAGGTGAGCCTGCCGGCCACGGTGGAAGTGACCAGGATGCCGCCGGAGATCACCATCAGCCGCACGCCGGTGCCCAGCGGCGAGTAGCCCAGGATGTCCTGCACGTACAGCACGAGATAGAGCAGCATCGAGAAGATCGACGCGCTGAGCCCGAATGCCGCGACGGAGCCGCCGGTGAAGGTCGGCAGCCTGAACAGCTTCATGTCGAACATCGGCTGCGCGGTGCGCAGCTCCATGATGACGAACACAGCGAGCAGGGCAGCCGCCGCGGCGAGGCAACCGAGCACGAGGCCGTCGGTGAAGGACCGCTGGTTCGACTCGATCAGGCCGTAGACCAGGCTCGACAGCGCCACCGTGAAGAGCGCGAAACCTGGCCAGTCGGGCCGACTGGCCTGCGGCGCGCGTGACTCTGCCACCTTCATCATCGCGATGGCGACCGCTGCGATCCCGATCGGCGCGTTCACGAAGAAGATCCACCGCCAGGAGATGCCGGAGGTCAGCGCGCCGCCGAGCAGCGGGCCGATGGCGACTGCCACGCCGGTCACCGCTCCCCAGGCCCCGAACGCGACGCCGCGGTCCTTGCCCCGGAAGGAGTCAGCCAGCAACGCCAGCGATACCGAGAACATGATCGCCCCGCCGACTCCCTGCAGTCCGCGGGATAGCTGGAGCATCAGCGTGCTGGTGGCAAAGCCGCACAGCACCGACGCGCAGGTGAATATCGCCAGGCCGATCAGGTACAGCAGCCGGCGGCCGTACATGTCAGCCAGGCTGCCGGCGGTCAGCAGGAACGCCGCCAGGGTCAGCGCGTAGGCGTCGACGATCCACTGCAGGTCGGAGAAACTCGAGTCCAGCGCCCGCTGGATATCCGGCAGGGCGACGTTCACGATCGTGATGTCCAGCAGGAGCATGAAGGTGCCGAGGCACACCGCGACCAGCGTCCACCACTTGTTTCCGCGCTGGCCCGGCTTGTCGCGGGCGTCCCCGGCCCGCGGGCCGCGCTGAGCCTGTCCGGTCATGTCCGCGTGGGCATCGGTCACGAGGTCTCCCTCCCACTGTGATCTTGCCCTTCTAGGTTCGCACGCTGGCCACCGGGTCCCGCGGGCGCGGGTCCCGCACCGGAGGCGGGGGGCCGGACAGCAGCGTCAGCAGCAGGCCGCAGGCGTAGGCGCCGATGGCGAGCGCCGACAGGCGGCCGCCCGGGGCAAACCCGCCGATCGCGAGCTTGGTGAGGCCGAACCCGGCGGCGGCCAGGCCGGCCACCAGGAGGGCAGGCGACCACGGCCGGGCGGCTGCGAGCCCGGTGGGCAGCACGCGGAGCAGGGGGCGGTGCACCCAGAGCAGGCCGGTGATGAGGGGAACGAGGATGACGGCCAGCAGGGCGACCCAGGCCGGCCGCAGCTCCCACCACTCGGCAGTTCCGATGCGGGGCTGGGGGATTATCCCGGTCGGGTAGAAGGCGATCGCCACGATGATCACCGGCACCATGTGCCACAGGTAGACGAGCATGACCGCGGGGTTGAGCCGGGTGACGAGCCGCCCCCAGCGGTCGCGTTCGAGCAGCCGCGACACCGCGGGCGCCGCCGCCAGGACGAGCCCGGTCTGGGCGGCGGCGTAGGCCAGCAGGTAGTTCGCGTAGCCGATGAGGTGCACGCGGGCGCCGACCACGCCGATGTCCACGGCGCCGGCACCGAGCGCCATGACGGCGGGTACCGCAAGGCCCCACCGGCGGTGCGCGGCCAGCATCGCCGGCGTCAGCACGATCAGCAGCAGATATACGGGCAGGAACCACAGCTGGAGCGCGACGAGCCAGCCGGCCTGGTCCAGCTCGGTCGCGCCGACGCCGGCCATCCTGGCCACCGCGAAGCCGAGGAAGGCTACCGTCACGTACACCGTCGTCGGCCACAGCAGCGCCATCGCGTCTTTCCGGACCCACTCACCCCAGTGCTCGCCGCGCTCGTGGCGCCTGGTCCACGACCCGGCGTGGACGTACCCGCCGACTAGGAAGAAGACCGGCATGACCTGGAAGAGCAAGGTGAGCCAGCCCGCCCAGCTGACGTAGCCGATCGCGTCGAGCCCGGACAGCTGCCCGCGGGTGTAGGTGACGTCGGTCAGCAGCCAGTGCCCGGAGGCCACCGCGGCGATCGCGAGTATCCGCAGCAGGTCCGCGTAACGGTTCCGTCCCGCCGCCGGACCGAGATCGTACGCGGGCGTCGTGCGCGCAGCCGCGTCCATGGGTACAGCCGATCACACCAGAGGATAGTTAATCCTGAATGGCGCCTGCAGATTCCCTCCAGGACACCACGTGGCGCACGCCCAGGGTGTTGGCGTCTCTCAGTCATCGCCCGACGGCACCCCTGCCGTCTCCCCGCTCCAAGCCCTCGCTCCGCAACAGCTAATCCCATGTAAATTCCATGGAATACGCTAGGTAAAATATGACTATGCCGTCGAGGAGCCAGAGCTCGGTGAACCAGGCCGCCGACCCCGATCTGAAAGTCCTGTTCAGCGAGCTAGTGCGGCTCGAGACCGAGCTGTGGAACGCGGTCGAGGCCCGCCTCCGCTCCGACCATGGCATCACGCTCCCCTTTTTCGAGTTCATGCGGATCATCGCCAGGCTCAGGGACTGCCGAGTTCAGGACATCGCCTCGGAGCTGAGCATCACCGTCGGCGGCACGAGCAAGATCGTGGACCGCATCGAAGCGGCCGGGTACTGCGTCCGGCACGCCAACCCACGCGACCGGCGCTCATCGATCATCGCGCTCACCCCCGCGGGCAAGCGGCTGCTGCCGAAGATCACCGCCACGGTAGACGACGAGCTCCGCATCCGGCTCGGCCCGGAACTGTCCGGCCGCTCGCTAACCCAGCTGACCAAGACACTGGCCCGGCTCCGCGCCGCGACCCGCGCCCCCGACGAGATCGAGCAGCCAGCCTGACGCCCGTGGAACTGCACCGCATCGCGGCGCTGAGGACGACATCGTATCCGTGCGCGATCGCCGCCTTGGCCAGATTGCTGCCGACCTGCCCGCTGCCGATTATCCCGATCGTGGTCATGCTGACCAACCTCCTCGCATCAATCGCTTCGCGAAGAATATGATTCCATAGAATATAAATCTTCGGAAGCGATGTCGCGACCCGGCCCCCTACGGGCGACACGACGATCCGTAGCATTAGAACTACGTTCTGTAACTATACGCTGACCTGCATGAGACGAATTCTTTGGGCGCTCAGCGCCGCCACAATGCTCGCTGTCACCACGTTCGGAGCCGCGGCCGACGCCGCTACTGTGCACGTCGCGCACCCACGTGACGTACATGCTCGACACGGTTGGCACGGTCGGCACGTGGACCCGTTGTCGGTGATCTACCTTGGCCCGGACTTCACCCAGTCGTCGGTGCGGCTGACGCCCGGCCAGCTGCTGCTGGTCTCGGTACAGGCTGACGTCACCGCGACGGTGGCCGATCCCGCGCCCGGGAGCTCAGTTGAGGGTGGCCAGCTGGGTGCCACCACCTACCTGTTCGCCGCGGTCAAGCCGGGTATCACGACCCTCTCGGCCTCCGTCCGGCCCAAATGCGCGCCGTCGACCGCCTGCCCGCAGTGGATCGCCATGCCGAAGCTAACGGTGACGGTCGCGGGCTGACTCCGCGTTTCAGCGAACTGACCCGGGCGGACCGGTTGGGAGCCCGGGTCAGGCGAGCGCGGCGGCGCTGATCAGGCCGCGTTGGGCGGTGATCAAGCGGGCCAGGGTCTGGTTGCCGTGTCCTGGCGGCACGTCCTCGGCCTGACGGACCGCCTCGTAACAGGCCGACATGACGACGAGGACATCGGACGCGTCGAGCCCGGCCGACATGGCACCCGCGTACTCGGTGAACGCCGTGACCACGGACGCTACCGCCGCCGAGCCATCGCATTCCCGTAGTGCGCGCAGGGTGTCCGGGAACTCGCCGCGCGAGAAGTCGCCAGCCGGCTGTCGAAGCAGGTCGAGCGCTCGCCGCGCGAGGCGGCCCGACGGCGCCCCTACCGCGCCGGGCCGGAGCGAGTCGAGGCACAGGCCGATCGCGTCGAGGCACAGGACCCGCATGGCGTGCGACGACAGCGGCTGGATGAGCCCGCCCCAGGAACGGCTCGCGGTCTCCCACGCACCCATGGTCATCGTCCGATCCCGTCTCATCCGACACCTCCCCAGTCGCGACAACAGTATCACGATATATCAAATTATGTCGCCAGGGCGGCCGCGGTTTGTCGCCACGGCAACCGGCCGGAGCGCGCCGTGGGTGACAGTCGCGGGGTGATCATGCGAGGATCGCTCGCATGCATGACCTGATCGTCCGGTCACG
Organism: Streptosporangiaceae bacterium; assembly: GCA_050012355.1. Classification (GTDB taxonomy): domain Bacteria; phylum Actinomycetota; class Actinomycetes; order Streptosporangiales; family Streptosporangiaceae; genus JBEKHI01. The sequence goes on from JBEKHI010000201.1 coordinate 7,124, forward strand.
CCGCGTAGCGTTGCCGGGCGGCGTGCGAGACTCAGCAATCGTCGTTATGGACGGCAAGATAACGGCGATCGCGGAGTACGACGCGCGCCTCGAGGCAGCCGCTGACATCGATCTCGGAGAGGTGGCGCTGCTGCCCGGGCTCGTCGACACCCACGTGCATGTCAACGAGCCAGGGCGGACCGACTGGGAGGGCTTCGCCACCGCGACCCGCGCGGCGGCGCTCGGCGGCGTAACGACGATCTGCGATATGCCGCTGAACTCGCTGCCGCCGACCGTGTCGGTGGACGCGCTGGCGGCCAAGCAAGACGCCGCCGCTGGTCAGTGCGCGGTGGACGTCGCGTTCTGGGGCGGTGCGGTACCGGGCAACCTCGCCGAGATGGCGCCACTGCTAGACGCCGGGGTCGTCGGTTTCAAGTGTTTCCTTAGCGACTCGGGGGTGCCTGAGTTTCCGCCGTTGTCCGCTGAGGAACTGCGAGCGGCGATGGGTCAACTGGGCGGGACGCCGATCATCGTGCACGCGGAGGATCCCGCCGAGACCAGTGAGCCGTACGGCGGCAAGTACGCCGACTTCCTCGGGTCTCGTCCCCCGGTGTCGGAACGGCGCGCGATCGAGACCGTGGTCCGCGCGGCCGCCGCGACCGGGGCTCGCGCGCACATCGTGCACCTGTCCGCGGCCGAGTGCGCGGCGCTGCTGTCCGGCGCCAAGGCGGCCGGGATCGCGATCACCGCCGAGACCTGCCCGCACTACCTGTTTTTCGCGTCCGAGGAGATCCCGGACGATCGCACCGAGTTCAAGTGCTGCCCGCCGATACGGCCCGGCATTAATAGGCAAGCGCTGTGGCGGGCGCTGACCACCGGGGTAATCGACTACGTGGTGTCCGACCACTCGCCCTGCCCGCCGGCGCTGAAGGCGGGTGATTTCGCGACCGCCTGGGGCGGGATCTCGTCGCTGCAGATCGGGCTGCCGGTGGTCTGGACGGCCGGCTCGCGTTTTGGCGCCTCGCTGTCCGACGTGGCCGGGTGGATGGCGACCGGGCCGGCGTCGCTGGCGGGGCTGCCGTCCAAGGGCCGCATCGCGGTCGGCTGCGACGCGGACCTGGTGGCGTTCGACCCGTCCGCGACGTTCACCGTGCGGGGCGAGTCGCTGGCGCACCGGCACCCGCTCACCCCGTATGAGGGGCGCAAGCTCACCGGGCGGGTGGAACGGGTCTGGCTCGGCGGCGCGGAGATCGGCGACGAGCCGCGCGGGCGGCTGCTGCGCCGGGAAGCACCGTGACCGAGGAACTGCCCGACCTCGCGTCCCGCGCGCTGCGTGGCTCGGTGGTGGCGGCGAGCGATGAGTTCTTCGCGGAGAAGGAGAACCTGATCAAGCCGGAGGCCCCGGTGTTCGCGCCCGCGACGTTCGGGCACAAGGGGCAGGTGTACGACGGCTGGGAGACCCGCCGCCGCGGCGAACCGGGCCACGACTGGGCCATCATCCGGCTCGGCGCGCCCGGCGTGCTGCGCTCGGTGGTGGTGGACACCTCGTTCTTCACCGGGAACTTCCCGCGGGAATGCTCGGTCGACGCGTCGGCCGACGGGGAGTCCTGGACGTCGGTCGTGTCTCGGACGGCGCTGACCGGTGACAGCCGGGCGGAACTACCTATTTCTTCAAAACGGCGGTTCTCGCATGTCCGGCTGAACATCTACCCGGACGGCGGGGTGGCGCGGCTGCGGGTGCACGGTGTCGTGGTGCCCGACCCGGCGTTCCTGCGCGACCTGACCGTCGATCTAGCCGCGTTGCTCAACGGCGCGGACATCGATGACTGCAGCGACCGGTTCTACTCTTCGCCGCGCAACGCACTGTCCCCGGGACTGTCCCGGGTGATGGGCGAGGGCTGGGAGACCCGGCGGCGGCGCGGCCCGGGCAACGAGTGGCTGGTGGTGCGGCTGTGTTCCGAGGGCCTGGTGCGGCTCGCCGAGATCGACACGTCGGGTTACATCGGGAACGCGCCCGGGTCGGCCTCGCTGGAGGGCCGGGGCGACGATGGCGACTGGTTCTCGTTGCTGCCACCCACCCCGCTGCTGCCGGACACGCCGCACCGGTTCCTGCTTCCGGACGCCACACCGGCCACTCACGTCCGGCTCAGCATCTTCCCTGACGGCGGGGTGGCCCGGTTGCGGCTGCGCGGGTCGCTCACCAGGGCCGGACTGATGGCCCTCGAACGCCGTTGGGATCAGACCGGAAGATGATCACACTGGGTATTCCAGCGGCGGGTCAGAGAGTGCTAGCGTCCCTTCCATGGCCTGTTCCGTCGTCATCGCCCCGGACAAATTCAAGGGAACGCTGACATCAGCGCGGGTCGCGCAGCACCTCGCTACCGGGCTGGCGGCGGCGCGTCCTGATGTGGGGACAATCGAGGTCCCGGTCGCGGACGGCGGTGACGGCACGGTTGACGCCGCGATCGCCGCGGGCTACCGGCGGATCGGGATCGGGGTGCGCGGGCCGACCGGTAAGGCGGTGAGCGCCGCGTTCGCGTTCGACGGCACGACCGCCATCATCGAGGCCGCCCAGGCGTGCGGTCTCACGCTGCTGCCCGACGGGGAACTCGCTCCGCTCACCGCGACCAGCCGCGGGGTCGGCGAGCTCATCCTCGTGGCGGCGCGGATGAAGGCGAAACGCATCGTCCTCGGGCTCGGCGGTGTCGCCTGCACCGACGGCGGCGCGGGCATGGTCCGGGCGCTCGGCGGCATCGGTTACGACGCCGATCACGCGGAGCTTCACCCGGGCGGCGAGGAGCTTAACCGGCTCGAGGAGCTTGACCTTGCTGGCCTGAAGGACTTGTCAGCTATCGAGTTCATCGTCGCCACCGACGTGGACAACCCGCTGCTTGGCCCATCCGGGGCGGCGGCGGTCTACGGCCCGCAGAAGGGCGCCTCCCCCGCGGACGTCGAGGTGCTCGAGGCCGGGCTCACTCGCTGGGCCGATGTGGTCGGCTCTGATTACCGTGACTCCCCCGGGGCCGGCGCGGCCGGCGGCCTGGGCTTCGCGGCGCTGTCGTTCCTTGCTGCCCGCGTCGAGCCCGGCATCTCGCTGCTGCTTGACCTGCTGTCGTTCGAGGACCACCTGCGGGACGCCCAGCTGGTGATCACCGGTGAGGGCAAGCTCGACGAGCAGACCCTGCACGGCAAGGCGCCGGCCGGCGTAGCGCGCGCGGCCGCCGCCCACGGCGTGCCGGTAGTGGCCGTCGCCGGCGTGTCGACGCTGTCACCGGAGCAACTCACCGCGGCCGGGATCGAACGGGCCTACACCCTCGCCGACATCGAACCCGACCTCGCGACCTGCCTCTCCGCCCCCGGCCCGCTCCTAGAATCCCTAGCCGCCACCATCGCCGCCAACCACCTCCCGTCGTAGCCCCGCGGGGCCGCACGGGTCTGGGACTAGCTCTTCTTCAGCTGAGCAGCCCGCTGCCCACCCAGTCACCGGAGGCGGCGGCTCCCGGGGGAACGGCGAAGACGGCGCTGGCGGTGTGCGTGGTGAACTGGTTAAGCCCGTCGGCCTCCGACATCCTGCTGAAGATCGGCACAAACGCCCTGCTCGGGTCCTTCTGGTAGCCGAGGAACAGTAGCCCCGCGTCGTACTCCAGCGCCTGCCGCCACGGGGGCCAGCGCTCGGTGAACTGCGTGGTGCCGTTGTTGTAGGAGAACGCGCGGCGCAGGATCACCGCGCCGCCGTTCGTCTGCGGTGCGGCCAGCCTGACGTGCGCGGTCTCCGGGATGACGTAGTCGCCGTCGGAGTCCTTGGCGTCGAGGTCAAGCGCCGAGAACTCGTTACTCGCGCCGAGCGGGGCTCCGCTCAGCTTCTGCCGTCCGATCACCTGCTCCTGCTGGTCCGGCGGGATACGGTCCCAGTGCTCAAGCTCGATCCTGATCCGGCGGTAGACCAGGTAGCTGCCGCCGCTCATCCACGCCGGGCCCTCGGATCCCGCCCAGACCGTGGAGTCCAGGTCGGACGGCGGATGCACGTTGGAGTTGATCGTGCCGTCCTTGTATCCCATCAGGTTGCGCGGCGTCCCGCCCGTGTTGTCGGGAGAGAACCCGATCTGGGTCCAGCGCAGCGTAGCGATGTCCGGCGCGATGCGGGCGATGCTGCGTACCGCGTGGAACGCCACCTGAGGGTCGTCCGCGCAGGCCTGCAAGAACAGGTCTCCATCACTGTCGGCGGCGATCAGTTCGTCGCCGGAGAAGTGCGGCAGCGCGACCAAGGCCGCGGGCAGCTGCTTCGAGATGCCGAACCGGTCCTCCCCCGCCGAGGTGACGAACATCGACCGGCCGAACCCGATGGTGACCGTCAGCCGGTTGGCGCCCAGCTGGTAGGCCTCGAACGAGTCGTCCGTGGTTGACCCGCCGGTGGCGTCCGCGTAGGCGTCCTTCCCCGCGGCGCCCGGCGGATCGTAGATCGGGACGGTAACCGACTGCCCGGTCGTGAGCGATGCGGCGAGACCGCTCCAGTCCTTCAGCAGCGTCACCAGGTCGCTCTTGTCGCTGGTGGTAAGGTCGAACGCGGCCAGCACCACCTGCCGCTGTGTGTCGGTCGTGATCCCGGACTGGTGCGCACCGTAAAACGGCTCGGTGGAGTTCTGCGTGCTGGTATCCGCCATGGCGTATCCGGCGAAACCGCCCCCGGCCGCGACCAGTCCGGCACCCGCCACCGCCCCGCCGGCCAGCAGCCCACCGCGCAGCAGCGACCGTCGACTTGTGCCCTCTTTCTCGGTCATGAGTGGAGCAGCTCCAGCGTGTTGGTGCCGTCGTTCACGAACAGGATGCCGGTCCCGGCATCGTCGACCGCGACGTCGAACAGGTCACCGTTGCCCGGCGGTTCCTGGCCGATGTCGTCATCGGCGTAGTACTCACCGACCTGCTTGCCGGCCGGGGTGACCTCCACGATCTTGCCGTTGGTCGCGTTGGCGACGAGCAGGTCGCCATCCGGCGCCGTGACCATCCCGAGCGGGTTGGCGAGCTGGCCACCGCTGGTGAGCACCGAACCGGTCCCGGCCGAGGAGGTGCGGGTTGTCGCGTCGGAGATCTCGTTGACGGCATTGTTCAGGTTGTTCCCGACGTACAGGGTTCCGGACGAGCCGAGCGCCAGGCCGGTCGGGCCCTTGATGAACGCGGAGGCGTCCGGGCGCTCCGGGAAGCCAGCGGCGATCGTCGTCTCCCCCGTTACCTTCGGCGCCGAGGTCGAGCTCTGCGACAAGGTCAGCCGGACCACGTCACCCTTGTCGACATCCGCGCTGTCACTGGAACTGCCGGACAGGCCGATCAGCGTGTTGGTGACGAACAGCTGGGCGGTCGAGCCATTGTCGGAGACCGCGGCGTCCCACGGACCGTCGATGTAGGAACCCGAGATCGTGCTGACCAGCTTGCCCTCGGGCGATAGCACGAGCAGGCAGCCCGCGCCCGCGGTGCTCATCAATCCGTTGCTGCTCGGCAGGCTGCCGACGATGACCCAGCCGGTCTTGAGCTGGACCATCGCGGTGGTCAGTCCCACGCCGCCCGGGCAGCCGGACACGGTGCTCGGCAGGCTGGCGAAGACGCTGAGCTTGCCGTCCGGGTGCATGTCGACGATCGTCGTCCCGGTTCCCTGGTTGTTGGAGGAGTTGTTGAAGTTGTCGACCAGGACATCGCCCTTGGTGACCGACCCCACGGTCTCGCTGACCGGCCAGATCGCGTACGGGTTGATGTCGCCGTCGGCCGGCGTCGTGGAGCCCAGGACGGTCACGGTCGTCTTGCCGTTCAGGAAGGAACCCGCCGTCGGCGTCAGCGAAGTCGCCGCGGCCTTGTCCTCGGCGGCATAAACCGAGTTGGCTGACACACCGGTCTCCTGGCCGTTCAGCCCGGCCGGTGCCGAGGTACCGCTGGACGAGCAGGCGGCTGCCCCGCCGCAGACAGCGGCGGTAACCGCGCAGACAGCGACGGCGCGGCGTCGCCAGGGGAACTTCAGGGGGGTTCGCACCCGGCCTCCCGATAACGGTTTGAGTCAGGTTAGGCTTACCTAAATTAGGCAAGCCTAACCTTAGGTGTAACGGAGTCACAGCCGCAAGAAGAACCTGCCTGGCTCCCAGTGAGATGCTCTTCACACTTGAGAGTCTTGTTGCCACTTACACCTCACAGCTATCGTGGGAGCGCCTTAGGTAAGCCTAACCTAAAATAACTTGGAGTATCTAGCCTGTGACGCATCATCACGTCGGCTTCAGAGCCTCGGCGGGAGTAACGGCGGCCGTCTTCTTGGCGCTGGCCGTCGCTGCCTGCGGATCCTCGTCGTCGCATTCATCCGATGCCGCTGTCGGCGGCAGCAGCACCCAGCAGAACTGCACCTCGATCGCCGACGTGCTGTCCGACGGACCAGACCCCGACGCTGATCCGGTTGGCTACGCGCAGGCGCAGGTCCGGCCGCTCCGCCAGCTTTCGATAGCCCACGCCAAACTGCACAGCGACGTGCTCGCCCTCGCCGACGCCTATGAGGCGTTCAGCAGCGGCACTGATCCCGGTGGGACCGCGGCCGCGTTGAAGGTCGCCGATGCCGAGAACGCTGTGAACACAATCTGCCCGGAGGCGGCTCCATGATCACCAGCAAGCACACCTCCGCGAGCGGCCGCCGTCTCATGCGGCGCGGCGCGGCGGCCCTCGGCATCCTGCTGGGCGCCGGCTTGCTCGCCGCCTGCGGGTCCGCGTCCGGTTCCACGTCCGGCGCTGGGTCGATCACCCTTTACAGCGGTCAGCACGAGCAGACAACCCAGTCGCTCGTGACCGCGTTTGAACAGCAGACCGGCATCCAGGTCAACGTGCGGTACAACGACGAGGACACCTTCGCCGACGAGATCATCGCGGAGGAGGCGCATCCGGTCGCGGACGTGTTCTACACCGAGAACTCCCCCGCCCTGGAGTACCTGCAGGAGAAGGGCCTGCTGGCGAAGGTGGATGCCTCGACGCTGACCAAGACCCCATCGAAGGACAACTCCCCGCAGGGCGACTGGGTCGGGGTGTCCGCCCGGGTCAGTGTGCTGATCTACAACCCATCGCTGATCAGCGCCGCCCAGTTGCCGACCAACGTGCTCCAGCTCGCGAACCCGAAGTACAAGGGAAAGCTGGCGTTCGCGGCCGGAGAGACCGACTTTCAGCCGATTGTCACCGCCGTGGCCCGCGCGTACGGCACGACGGAAGCATCCAGCTGGCTGGACGGCATCAAGTCCAACGCGGGTTCGCACGTCTACCCGGACAACGAGACGATCGCCGACGAGGTGAACCGCGGCGCGGTGGCCTTCGGCGTGGTCAACCAGTACTACTGGTACCGGATGAAGGCTGAGCTAGGCGCGTCCGACGTCCACTCCAAGATCGCCTATTTCGCCCCGCACGACCCGGGCTACGTGGTCGACGTCTCCGGTGCCGCGATCTTGAAGTCCTCCAAGAACCAGGCCGACGCGCAGAAGTTCCTCGCCTTCATCGTCTCCAAGCAGGGGCAGGAGATCATCGCGCACTCGATCAGCTATGAGTACCCGCTGGACGATGGTGTGGTGACGGCCGCGCCGGAAACGCCGTTCGACCAGC
>JBEKHI010000202.1:0-14608 GCA_050012355.1 Streptosporangiaceae bacterium
CCGCGCCATGTCCGAGGCTGCCTAGCGAACCGCTGTTAGCAAACCCGTTAGCAAAAGGCCCTTTCCAGAGCGAACAAACTCTCGGAAAGGGCCTTTGACGTGGGAGCCGCCTATCGGAATCGAACCGATGACCTACGCATTACGAGTGCGTCGCTCTAGCCGACTGAGCTAAGGCGGCCTGCCGCCCCGGAGAGGGGCGACTCGTAGAGTGTACCGGCTCCAGCAGGTACCCCGCAGCCGGCGGTCACGCAGGATAGAGCCATGGAACTCTCCGGCACCGACGCCCGCCGCCGCTTCGCGAACGCCCGGGTCGCCCGCCTCGCGACGACCGGCGCGGACGGATCGCCGCACCTGGTGCCGGTCACGTTCGCGGCGGCCGGTGACCTTGTCTACACGGCGGTCGACCACAAGCCGAAGCGGACCAGGAATCTCCGCCGACTGCGAAACATCGCGGAGAACCCCAACGTGGCCCTCCTCGTCGACCACTACGCCGACGACTGGGCCGCCCTGTGGTGGGTGCGCGCCGACGGCACCGCCCAGGTCGTCGAGCGCGCACCGGACGCGATCCGCCTGCTCAGCGAGCGGTACCCGCAGTACCAGGCCACACCGCCCGAGGGACCCTTCATCGTGATCTCGGTCCGCCGCTGGACCGGCTGGTCAGCGTCCCCGCAGTGATCCCAGCAGCGCCATCGATGGCCCATCGCTGGCGCTATCACACCGTCGATGGGCCATCGACAGCGACGTAGAAGACCCCATCAGTAACATTGGCCACTCAGGTTGCTCGTGAGCGCTGGGCAGGAGGCCGGGAGCGGAAACTAGGCCGTCACGAGCAGATGGTGCCGTTGCGGGGCAGCTGGCCGGACAGCAGGTAGTTATCCACATAGCCGTCGATGCAGGAAGACCCCTCGTCGTAGGAAGTGTGGCCCTCACCGCGCCAGCCGAGCAGCACGCCCGACGATAGGTCGGACGCCAGCGCCTGGGCCCAGCGGTAGGGCGTGGCCGGGTCTCGGAGGTCGCCAACTACCAGGATGGGTGCCGCGCCGGAGGCCCGGACGGACGACGCGGACGGCAACGCGAACGACGGCACCGGCCAGTAGGCGCAGGCCAGCGATCCCCACAGCAGCGGCGCGCCGAACAGCGGTGCCGCCCGCGACGCGGTGGCGGCGGCGGACTCCCACGCCGACAGGGCACGAGGCCATGGGCGATCCAGGCAGTTCACGGCGGTGTCGACGTCGGCGAGATTGCTATAGGTGCCGTTGGACGAACGCTCCATCAGAACGTTCGCCAGCTCGACCAGCACGGTGCCGTCCCCGTTGAGCGCGTCCGCCAGCCCGGTACGCAGCACCGGCCAGTACGACTTGCTGTACAGCGCTGCGGCGATCCCGTTGAGCAGTAGCGCGCCGTCGGCGACTTGCCCGTCACCGAGGTCGTTTTGCAGCGGCGAGGTGGTCGCCGAGGCCAGCAGCCGCCGCACCTGCGGCACCGGCTGCGCCCCGAGCGGGCAGCCAGACGACGCGGCGCACCAGGACGCGAACTGACCGAACGCGGTCTGGAATCCCTCCGCCTGGGTGATGTCCAGCTCCAGGCCAGAGACGGCCGGATCCACCGCGCCGTCAAGCACCATCGCCCCGACCTTGGACGGGTACAGCTGCGCGTACCAGGTACCCAGATACGTACCGTACGACTTGCCGAGGTAGGTCAGCTTGGGCTCCCCGAGGGCGGCTCGCAGCACGTCCATGTCCCGGGCCGCGTCGCGCGTGCCGATGTAAGGCAGCAACCCCGCGCCGTTGCGCTCGCAGGACTGCGCGTACAGCTTGCTCTCCGCCACCAGCTCCGGCAGGTCCCCGCCAAAGTCGTCGGTGGAGAAGTACTTATCCAGCGCCGGACCGCTCATGCACCGCAGCGCCGGCACGCTCCCGCCGACCCCCCGCGGGTCAAAACCAATGATGTCAAAATGGTCCAAAACGGCGGTCGTAAACTCACTCCGGGCCCCCAGCGCGTACTGCACGCCGGAGCCACCAGGACCCCCGGGGTTCACGACCAGCGCTCCGCGTCGCTGCGACGGTGTGGCCGCTGGCAGCTTCACGACGGGCAGCGAGAAATTACGCCAGCCCGGTCTGGAGTAGTCGAACGGGACGGTCAGCGTCGCGCAGTAGAAGCCGTCATGGCAGGGCTTCCAGTCCAGGTGCTGCGTGTAGTACCCGTCGAGCGTGACGAATTCAGTAGTGCGCGGTGCCGCGGCGGCGGCCGAACAGCCCGCGACCACGGCGACGGCCATCGCCGCCAGCGCAAGACGACGAGCGCGACCGCCGGGCAGCGGCCGCGCCAGGCGCCACCTCACGTATGCCCCGGGACATGCATCTCCTCATAAGCCTTGCGCGAGCCGCAGACGCTGGCGCGTGAGCACGCACAGGTCTTGCCGTCCGCAGTCAGTTTCACCACGACACTGTCCGATGGCACGTTGTGTCCCACGACGACGCCCTCCCCCTCCGGCGTTTCGACGTGCTCCCCGGTACGCGGCGCATCCTTACGGAAGTCCTGGTACAGGGGGTGCTCATATTTGAGGCAGCACATCAGGCGGCCGCAAGCACCAGCGATTCGCAGTGGGTTCACCGGGAGATCCTGGTCCTTTGCCATCCGCACCGACACCGGCTCGAAGTCCTTCAGGAACGTGGCGCAGCACAGGTCGCGGCCACACGGCCCGATCCCGCCCTGCAGCCGTGCCTCGTCCCGGGGGCCGACCTGGCGCAGTTCCACCCTGGCCCGCAAGCGGGCGGACAGGTCGCGGACAAGCACGCGGAAGTCCACGCGGTTCGGGGCACTGAAATACACAGTGAACACGTTCCCCGACTCAACGTAATCAACCGCGGTAACCTTCATCGGCAGTTCATGCTGGCGGATCAACCGCTTCGCGGTCAGCCTGCCTTCGGCGCGACGGCGACGGCTCACCTCGTCGCGGGCCAGGTCATCAGGTCCGGCGATGCCCGCGCAGACCGGTAGCCCGCCGATGTCCTCGCTCACCCACTGGGGCGCCCAGACGCATTCGGCCACTTCGGGACCGGTGTCGGTGGGGACGAGGACCTTGTCCGCGATTTTCGGCTCGTAGGGCCCTGGGTCTAGGTAGTAGAGCCGCCCGTACCGTTCGAAGCTCACTGCCATGATCATGCCCATTCGTCCACCCTAAGCCGGCGACGCGCGGCTCACCACCCATAACCAACCGTCGATTAACCACCGGTCGATGTGACATCGACCGGCGTAGAGCCCGGTCGATGTCACATCGACCTTCGGGGTCCGACGCTCAGCCCGTCCGATGGTTAGCCTTGGGCGAGCGTGAGCGTTAGCTCTTCTACGGCTAGGAGGGGGGCTACGTTGAACTGGAGGCGCTCGCGGCAGCGCATGATCGCTTGCAGACGGCGCAGGGTGGACTCCGGGCTGGAACCCCTTGACACCTGGGACAGGGCGTCCGGGTGGTCGCCGTTGGCTAGCTCGATATCGTCCACGCCGAGCTGCAAGATCAGCACGTCACGGTAGAACGCGGCCAGCTCGAGCAGGGCGCCGTCGAGGGTGTCGCGCTTGACCCGGGTGGCGCGGGACTTCTGCCGGTCCTCCAGGTCCTTGAGCGCCGACGCCATGCCGCGCATCGCCTTCGCGATGCCCTTGCCCGTGGAACCCTCGCCGTAAGCCAGGCGCATGGCATCGCGTTCCGGCTCGTCGAGCTGCTCGGTGACCGCTTTAGCCTCGTCTTCAGCGGACTTCACCAGGGCCGCGGCGGCGGCCAGCGCGGGACCGAGTGAGGTCGCCTGCACGGGGACGCGCAGCACCTCGTCGCGTCGCGCCGCGGCCGCCGTGTCGGTGGCGAGCCGCCGGGCACGCCCGACATGGCCCTGCGCGGCGCGGGCGGCGGCCAGCGCGACGTCGGGGGCTACGCCATCGCGTTCGGTCAGTACTTTCGCGACCGATTCCGAGGGGGGAACCCGCAACGTGACGACCCGGCACCGGGACCTGATCGTCGTGACCAGATCCTCGGCGGACGGTGCGCATAGCAGCCACACGGTTCGCGGTGACGGCTCCTCGATGGCCTTGAGCAGTGCGTTCGCCGCCTGCTCGGTGCACCGGTCGGCATCCTCGAAGACCACGATCAGCCAGCGTCCGCCGGACGGCGCACCCGCCGCCTTGAGCACTAGTTCACGGGTCTGCTTGACCCCGTAGGACAGTCCCTCGGGCTTGACCAGCAGCAGGTCGGCGTGTGTTCCGGCGCGTACCTGGTGACATGACGGGCACTGTCCACAGCCGCCGTTCGGGCACAGCAGCGCGGCGGCGAACGCCCGGGCCGCGACCGACCGGCCCGAGCCGGGCGGCCCGGTGAACAGCCACGCGTGAGTCATAGCCCCGTCGGCCGCCCGCTTCAGCTGGCCGACGACCGCCTCCTGGCCGACCAGCTCATCGTAGACGCTCACAGGTCGCCGCTGATCGCTGGGAAGCTGCCGGTGGCGGCCTCGGAGACGTGCGGAACCGGATCGGGCAGTACTTCGCGGATCCGGTCCTTGATCTCGCGGGACACCTCAGCCACCGACTGGCTCGCGTCGACGATCAGGTACCGGCCAGGATCCGCCCGGGCCAGGGCGAGGAAACCTGAACGCACCCTCTCGTGGAACTCCGCGGGCTCCGCCTCCAGCCGGTCAGCCGAACGCGTGCGCCGGTTCAGCCCGGCCATCGGCGGCATGTCGAGCAGGATGGTGAGGTCAGGTATTCGTCCGCCGGTCGCCCACGAGTTCAGCCGGGCGATGTCGGCGGTCTTCAGACCGCGTCCGGTGCCCTGGTAGGCGAGCGAAGAGTCGATATACCGGTCGGTGATGACGACCGCGCCGCGGTGCAACGCGGGAACGATCACCGAGGCAACGTGCTCGGCACGGTCCGCCGCGTACATCAGCGCCTCGGCCCGGGAGTCCATCCCGGTGTGCGAGGTGTCGAGCAGCAGGGCACGCAGCCGCATGCCGACCTTCGTCGCGCCGGGCTCGTGGGTGGTCACCACATCGAAGCCCTGCTCACGCAGCCAGATCGCGATCAGCCGGGCCTGGGTGGTCTTCCCGGAGCCCTCGCCGCCCTCGAACGCTACGAACAGCCCGCTGGGAGCCTCTTCCTTGGGTGTGCTGCCGTTCGCGTGCGCGGCCGACGGCACCGGCGTGAACGGCTCGCTGCGGATCGCCGCCATCAGGTCGTCACGCAGCGGGACGCCCTTGCGGTCATCCATCCGCCGGTAGGCGCTCCACCCGACGTAGGCGGCGATGGCCGCCGCGAGCAGGATGATGAGGTTCTGCCCGGCGGAAACGTAGGTGACGTGGGCGATCTTCACGTTGCCGGACCCGGTGATGGCGGCGATCAGCTTGGTGAACCCGCTAGACACGAACGGCGTGATCGCGATGACCGCGAGCAGGATCACCTGGATGGTCGACTGGAAGAACGCGAACACCCGGCCCCGGGTGTCGTCATCGACGTCCAGCCCGACGATCGTGAACCCGGTCGAGTACGCGATGCCCGCGAGCGCGCCCAGCAGCAAAACCGAGATCGTGACCATCACCAGGTTCGGGATCAGCCCGATGAGCGCGAGCGGGATCGCCGCGACTCCGATCGTCACGCCGAACAGCCGGCGGCGGCTGAAATCGCCGAGCAGCCGGGTGCCGAAGAACATACCGAGCGCCATGCCGACGAAGATGGCGGCGAACACCACACCCCAGCCGACGCTGCCGCCGTTCAGCGTGTCGGTGATATAGGAGTAGCCAAGGCCGACCACCACCCCCGCCCCGCAGAACGAGCCGACCATCCCGATGACCAGCCCGCTCACCACCGGGGTCTGGCGGATGAAGCGCCAGCCTTCCCAGATCATCTTCGCGGTGGACGGGACGGAAATCTTCCCGCTGGCGTGCCGCTTGGGTATCTGCCAGAGGAAGTAGACGGTGATCGCCGAGACGAAATACGTGGCGGCGTTGAAGTACAACGACAGGTAGACGTTGCTGGTGTGGAACAGCGGCGTGACCTTGGACAGCCCCTCGCTGACCAGGGCGAGCAGGCTGAACAGGCCGGCCGCGATCGGCGCGGTCCCGTACGTGGTGAGCAGGCTGAGCTGGTTGGCGCGCTCCAGCTTGTCCTTCGGCACCAGATTCGGCACCGAGGCGGCCGTCGCCGGGTTCCAGAACTGGGAAACCACCCCGGCCAGGAACTTGGCGACGTAGATCCAGCCTAGGTGCGGGAAGAACGGGATCGACACGAACAGCACGCCGCGGATGATGTCTCCGGCGATCATCATGGTCCGGCGGTCGAACCGGTCCGCGAGGGCGCCCGCGATCGGGCCGAACAGCAACGCGGGCAGCAGTGAGACGATCCACACACCGCCGACGGCCGAACTCTTGGCCACCGCGCCACCCGAGGTGAGCGACGGCGCCAGCGCGGAGAGCGCGACGATCGACAGCCAGTCACCGAGGCTGGACAGCGATAGCGCTATCCACAGCCTGCGGAACGGCTTGATCGAGAGCACGCCGTCACTCGGGGCCTTGCGGGCGCGGACGACGGGATGCCCCGGCGGTCCGTCGCCCGGGCCCTTGCTGCTGGACGTGGCTCGGAAGTTCACGCGGTTAGCGTATCGGGAGATTTACTTCTTACGGGCGCTCGTCGGCCGCTTGCGGGCAGGCGGGCCCGCCGCCCGGCGTTCGGCGAGGAGCTCCGCGGCGCGCTGTGGCGTGAGAGATTCCACTTCATCCCCCTTGCGCAACGACGCGTTTGTTTCCCCGTCGGTGACGTACGGCCCGAACCGGCCGTCCTTGGCGACTATCGGCTTACCGCTCACCGGGTCCGCGCCCAGTTCCTTCAGCGGTGGTGCCGCCGCCGCGCGGCCACGGCCGCGCGTCTTGGGCTGGGCCAGCAGATCCTTGGCCTCGGCGAGGGTGACAGTGAACATCTGCTCCTCGCTGGCCAGTGACCGGCTGTCGGAGCCACGCTTGACGTACGGGCCGTACCGGCCGTTCTGCACGGTGACCGGCTCGCCGTCTAGCTCGCCAAGGGTACGCGGCAGGCTGAGCAGCTTCAGCGCGTCGTCAAGCGTCACCGTGTCCAGCGACATCGACTTCAGCAGCGACCCGGTGCGCGGCTTTTCCTTGGAGTCCTCGGGAAGCTGCTCGGTCACGTAGGGGCCGAAGCGCCCCGCCTTGGCCACGATCTGGTTGCCCGACGCGGGGTCGGTGCCGAGACCGCGATCACCGCTCGGCTGGCTGAACAGTTCCTCGGCGGTCTCCGGGGTGAGCTCGTCCGGCGCCATGTCCTCCGGGACATTGGCGCGCTGGTCATCCCGCTCCAGGTACGGGCCGTAGCGGCCGACCCGGACCACGATGTCGGTGCCGGGCAACGGGAACGAGCTGATGTCGCGAGCATCGATGTCGCTGATGTCGCTGACCAGGTCCTTGAGCCCCTCGGTGTGCTCCGCCGCCTCGCCATCGGCCCCGAAGTAGAACCGCCGCAGCCACGGGACGCGTTCGGCCTCGCCGCGGGCGATGGCGTCGAGCACGTCCTCCATCTCGGCGGTGAACTCGTAGTCCACCAGCTGGCCGAAGTGCCGCTCGAGCAGGGTGATCACCGCGAACGCCAGGAAGCTGGGCACCAGCGCGGTGCCCTTCTTGAAGACGTAGCCCCGGTCCAGGATGGTGCCTAGGATGCTGGCATAAGTGGACGGGCGGCCGATCTCCCGGTCTTCCAGCTCCTTGACCAGGCTTGCCTCGGTATAGCGGGCAGGCGGCCTAGTGGCGTGCTCGGCAGCCTTGAGGTCGAGCGCGGTCAGCGGATCGCTTTCGGCCAGCACCGGCAGCCGGCGCTCAGCGTCGTCGCGGTCAGTCTGATCCTCGACGGACTCCACGTAAGCCTTGAGGAAGCCGTAGAACGTGATCGTCTTGCCTGAGGCGGAGAACTCGGCGCGTTCCCCGTTCGTCGAGGTGCCGGCCACCTTGATCGACACGGACTCGCCGACGGCGTCCTTCATCTGGGAGGCGACCGTGCGCTTCCAGATCAGGTCATACAGTCGCAACTCATCGCCTCGCAGGCCGGTGGCCTGCGGCGTGCGGAACCGGTCGCCGGCCGGACGGATTGCCTCGTGCGCCTCCTGGGCGTTCTTCACCTTGCTGGTGAAGGCACGCGCCTTGTCCGGCACGTAGTCCGCGCCGTACAGTTCGCGGGCCTGCCTGCGGGCGGCGTCGATCGCGGTCTGCGACAGCGTGATCGAGTCGGTACGCATATAGGTGATGAAGCCGTTCTCGTACAGCCGCTGCGCCACCGACATCGCGTACTTCGCGGAAAAGCCCAGCTTGCGGGACGCTTCCTGCTGCAACGTCGTGGTGCGGAACGGCGCGTACGGCTGACGGCGGTATGGCTTGCGCTCGACGGAGGTGACGGCGAAGCTCGACTTCGCCAGGCGGCTGGCCAGCCCGGCGGCGGCCGCGCCATCAAGGTGCAGGAGGGCGGCTCCGTCACCGTTGGCGCTGGCCTTGCTCGCGGTCTTCAGCGTGCCGTCCGGCGCGAAGTCACGGCCCTGCGCGACCCGGCGGCCGTCCACGGCGGTGAGCGTCGCGCTGAAGCTGGTCGGCGGCGCGGCTTCCGGCTTACCGTGTTCGCTAGTGGCGAACTCAGCTTCCAGGTCCCAGTACTGTGCCGACCTGAACGCGATCCGCTCGCGTTCGCGGTCCACGATCAGCCGGGTGGCCACGGATTGCACCCGGCCCGCGGACAGTCGCGGCATGACCTTCTTCCACAGCACCGGGGAGACCTCGTAGCCGTAGAGCCGGTCAAGCACACGCCTGGTCTGATAGGCGTCCACCAGGCCGTGATTCAGCTCACGCGGGTTGTTGACCGCGTTGGTGATGGCCTCCGGGGTGATCTCGTGGAAGACCATCCGCTTGGTCGGAACCTTCGGCTTCAGCTCTTCGAGCAGGTGCCAGGCGATGGCCTCGCCCTCGCGGTCTTCATCAGTGGCGAGCAGGAGTTCGTCGGCATCCTTGAGCAGGCTCTTGAGCTTGGAAACCTGCTGCTTCTTGTCACTGTGCACGACGTACAGCGCCTCGAAGTCGTGGTTAACGTCCACGCCGAGGCGGGCCCACGGCTCGCTCTTATACTTCGCGGGAATCTCAGCGGCCTTGTCAGGCATGTCACGGATGTGACCGATGCTGGACTCGACCACGTAGCCCTTGCCCAGGTAACCCGCGATCGTGCGGGCCTTCGCCGGGGACTCCACGATCACCAGTCGAGTCCCGTCGCCGGAGGCCGCCGCCGCCTTCCGGCGGGTGCCACTTGAGGCAGGCTTGGGCGCGGCTGACTTGGAACTCGCCGTTTTGGCCGAAGTTTTGCTTGTTGTCTTGGTGGTAGCAGCCTTCCGTGGGGTCGCCACAGTGGCGCCCGGCGATGTCGCCGGCGCCTTTTCGTCTACCGCCGTTCCGTCCGCGGCGGTCTTGCCTTTCACTGGCACGTTCTTTCCAACCTCGCATCCGCGCCATGGCTCCGATGCGCCGGCCACGTCGCCTTGGCGGCTTGCCCGGCTCCCGCTCGCGGCGGGTCCCCTCGGAGAAGAGGCGTCCTCGGCTCCTTGGCGTCAGTACCCTACGCGGGACTGACCTGAACCGCTCAGCTGAGTCGCCTATCCCTCCAACCGCCGACCCGGCCCGCCGTGTTCCCGGCCCGGCTCAACGTTTGCGGTAGCCGCTCTATCGTCGCCGCGTGATCGTAACCCACATATAGCTTTCCTGGCGACTGTGGGTTGAACATTCAGCTAAGTAGCGCACAATAAAAGCAATGGCCGAGTATGCCTACCGTGTCCTCTACCTGCCGCGCGAGATGTCAAGAGACACCGCGCGGCGGCTTCTGACGGATCACGCCGAGTACGGCGACTGGGAGCTGGACCGGCTTCGGCGTTTTGCGGATGGCAGCCGCAAGGTAACTCTTCGCAAGCGTATCATTCGCCCGGTTCGCACCTTCTGAGCATGCTTCCGGCCGTGGGAACGCGGCGCTCCCACGGCCGGAATCTGCTCGGTTAGCGACGCCGCCGGGTCGTGAACAAGGCCGTGCCGCCGATGCCCGCTAGGGCCAGCGCACTGGTGCCCAGCCCGGCCAGATTGACGCCAGTGGTCGGGAGCGCGGCCGTCCCTGGTGCGGACGGACGCGGCGCCTTGGCCGTCCCGCGCGGCGTGCCCTTCCGGTGGGGCTTGCCCTTCCGGTGGGGCTTGGCTCGACACCGTGTCCGGACCGGCGGTTTGACGTGCTTTTTCCGCTTAGTGCAGCCGCACTTGGGCTTGGGAGCCTTCCGCTTAGTGCAGCCGCACTTCGGCTTAGGAGCCTTCCGCTTAGTGCAGCCGCACTTCGGCGTTGGCTGGCAGCTTCCCTTCGCGGTGCCCAGCAACGCGACCGAGTTGCCGCAGACGTTGATCGGGATCGTAATCGGGATCGAGATCTGATTCCCGCTCGCCACGCTGCTCGCGCCTGAGGTGCTCGAGCTACTGGCGGACGAGGCCGCGCTGCTGGCTGCCGAACTGCTTCCCGCGGTGCCGCCCGTCGCGCCACCTGAGCACTCGGCATGACCCAGGCCGAGGGCCGCCACCACGTTCCCGCAGATATCGATCGGCATACTAACCGGAAGGTTGAGCTGGTTGCCGCTACCGGTGCCGCTGCCCCCGCTGGTCGACCCCGCGAACGCGACGCCAGGACCGGTGACGGCGATCACTACCCCGGCGACCACGACGCCGCCCCACGCGGCCAGTCGCAGGCCGAATGCGTACGGCCGCCTCACGCGGCCGCCTTCCTCCCGCTGCGGTTGGCGCGTGCACGCCGACCCGACAGCATGAGAGCCGAGGCCCCGGCCAGCAGCATGCCGCCGGTCAGGGTGTAGAACGAGACGTCGCTCATGGTCCCGGTGTTAGCCGCGCTCAGGTCGTTCTCCGGCAGCAGCGGCGCGCCCGGCGTCGCCGCCAGTCCGGAGAGGCTGGACAGGCCCGCCAGCGACGTGAGCCCGCCCGCCAGCGGGAGGGTCCCGAGACCAGCCTCGCTGCTGCTGGTGCCCTGCCCGGTCGCGGGCTGGGTCACCGTGAGCTGGTGCCCGCTGAGCGCGGCCGGACCCCCGACCACGTAGGCGGTCAGCTTGAGCGGAGTGGAGGTCAGCTTCTGCGTGAGGGTCGGCAGCAGCGAGGTCACCGCGGCGGATCCGGTGGCGCAGCCGCACTGCCCAGGGGCGGTCTGCCCGGTGGTGGGCCAGTGCCCGGTGGTGGCCCAGTGCCCGGTACCGACGGTCGCGCCGCCCTTGCAGTCGGCTCCGGCCACGCCGAGAACGGCGACCGAGTTACCGCAGACGTCGACCGGGACCGACACGGGGGCGTTCACCTGGTTGCCGCCGAGGACGGAGCCCTTCCCGCTGGTGATCATCGAGCCCGCGTCCGGCGTGCCGTGCACGGTCGCGCCACCTGGGCAGTGCGCCTTGGCTTGGCCGACCGCGTTGCCGCAGACGGCAACCGGAACGGCCACCGGAGCATTCACCTGGTTCCCGCCGCCTACCGACCCGGCTCCGTTGGTGTACAACGCCGGGCTTCCGCCCTGGCCGGCGACGCTCGCGCCGCCCTCGCAGCCCGCGACCGCCGCACCCAGGATGGCGGCGGCGTTGCCGCACACGTCGACCGGGACACTGATCGGGATGTTGACCTGGTTGCCACCGGCTACCGACCCGGTTCCCGACGTGATGGGGCCAGTGCTGGCGAACGCCGCGGTCGACAACCCGGTTCCGGCCGCCACGAAACCGGCCGCCAGCATCAGGGTCTTCGCCGTTCGTTGAGTCCATACGTTCATCGAGGTCACTCCTTACGCATATAGAGATTTTGGATTGAATCCGTAACACACAGTGACCACCTGAGGGCATGCTGGGCTAGAGCGTGCGCGCCAGGTCCCGGGGGCGGGCGGTCAGCCGGTAGATCACCGCCTGCGTTACGATAGCGCTTGCGTACAGTGCGTTACCGTAACACCACGAGACGTGCGCGCGTCAAGAATTTCACGCAATAACGTCGAGAGCATTGTCAGAGCGACCGCCTGACCTCGTAATATGCGTTAGCAGTTGTCCAGAAATCTGTCGAGGACACGAACACCGAAACGCAGCCCGTCAATCGGCACTCGTTCGTCAACGCCATGGAACATTCCGGAAAAGTCCAGTTCCGGCGACAATTTGAGCGGACTGAACCCGAAACACCGGATCCCTAGCTTGCTGAACGATTTGGCGTCTGTACCGCCGGACATACAGTACGGAACGACGCGGGCCTGCGGATCCTCGGTAAGCAAGGCATCCGTCATGACCTGATATAGATCGCCATCCGGGGACGTCTCGACCGCTATGTCGTGATTGATGAATTCACGGGTAATTCCGCCGCCGAGCAGCCGGTCGATCTCAGTCAGGAACTCTTCCTCATAACCAGGAATGAACCGGCCATCGACTTCCGCGTACGCCGATTGCGGGACAACGTTCACTTTGTACCCCGCGTTTAGCCGCGAGGGGTTGAGCGTATTCCGGGTAGCCGCCGCTATCATCCGGCGCATCGGCCCGATCCTGGACAGCACCGGCTCTGGGTCCTCCGGGTCGAACGGCACGCCGAGCGCTTCCCCGGCGGCCTGCAGGAAGTCCAGCATCGACGGGATGAGCCGCAGCGGCCAGTCGTAGCGCCCCAGCCGGCCTACGGCCTCGGCGAGCTTGGTAACCGCGTTGTCGGGGTGGACCATCGAGCCGTGACCGGCGGTTCCCTCGGCGGTCAGCCGCATCCAGGCGATGCCCTTCTCGGCGGTCTGCATCACGTACATGCGCTGGCCGTTTAGCGTGACGCTGAACCCGCCGACCTCGCCGATCGCCTCGGTGACTCCCTCGAACAGGCCGGCGTGGTTCTCCACTAGCCACCGGGCCCCCATCGGGCCGCCGGCCTCCTCGTCGGCAGTGAACACCAGCAGGACGTCGCGGGGCGGGCGACGGCCCTCGCGCAGCCGCTTTCTGATCACCGACAGGATCATGGCGTCCATGTCCTTCATGTCGATCGCGCCGCGGCCCCAGATGCAGTCCTCGGAGATCTCCCCGGCGAACGGGTCGACCTTCCAGTCCGCCGCGTTGGCGGCCACCACGTCCAGGTGTCCGTGGATCATCAGCGCCGGACGCTCGCTGTCGATGCCGGGTACCCGGGCGATCACGCTCGCCCGTTTTGGCGCCGATTCGAGTATGACTGGGTCGAGCCCCGCGTCCGTGAGCAGTTCGGCCACGTACTCCGCGGCGACCCGCTCGCCCGGCCCGCTGTTGTCGCCAGGGTTGGTCGTGTCGATCCTGATCAGGTCGCGGCAGATGTCCACGACCTCGTCCGCTGCACTGTTCGTCGTCACATGCCTATCTTCGCATCCGGGACGGGACGGTGGCCCGCGTGCACGGCTGTCGCACTACGCAATGCTTCGGCCACAGCCAGGGAACCCCGAGGGCTGCTTAGCTTCGGGCTTCGCGAAGATGCGTGAGATTTGCTAAGGTAACTCAGCCGATGTGAGCACCGGATGTGCTCACGTCCCGGGTCCGGGTGGCGGAATAGGCAGACGCGCTAGCTTGAGGTGCTAGTGCCCGATAAGGGCATGGGGGTTCAAGTCCCCCCTCGGACACCGCATTTTACCAGGTCAGATAGGTTTTTCGAAATAAACCTCAGAACCTTGCCGGCTCTTGGGCCTCGTCAAGCCGATACGCGTCGCGTCATGCACCGGCTTGACTGTTCCAGACCAATCCATGCGTAATATGTTCCCCAGCTTGGGACAACGCGAAGAGTAGGTGCAGCCCCGAACGCGTCGTTCATTTAACTGACATTGCGAGATTTCGCGACCCGGACCGCCTCGGACCCGACGTGACCGGCCAGTTCATGATCGTGGACAGTTCGGACCGTATATCAGCCGAAACTGTCCACGATCGTGAAACCGCTCTCTCCGAACCTCGCAAACCGGACGCCATGACTCCGGGAGTGCAGGCTCGACACGCCCGGGGCCGTCAAGTTGATAGCAGACGAGGCCGGGACTGCACCGATCCTTCCCTTTGTTCCAGATGACCCGAACCGGCAGCCCAGCACGCCTAGATCCCATACCCGGTCTTACCGCGCTAGGTGGACTACACGGCGGGAAGGCCCTCAGCAATCGCCCTCAATCCCCGGCCCTCGACCTCTGCCTGAGTAGCCATGGCCGTGCGGGCTGCCCGCACCTGGCGGGCCGATTATCGAGCATGCGGCCGAGCACAAGAGATCTGTCATCGTCGCGACCCTGCCTAACGCCGTGACCTGCCAGTAGGTCCGCCCGGAGGAATCCCACGGCGATCCGGGACATCGGGCGACACTCCGGCATCGAGGTCACATCACTCTGCGCATCGTGGCGGGTTTATCGCGGATGTGGCCCACCAGTGGTTCACCAGCGTTCCGCCAGCGGTCTACAGCAATATGGCCGGGAGTGATCCGCGCCCCAAGACCATCGAAATGATCGCACTGGTCGGCCGTATTAGGGAGCGGTGTACCCATTGACAACAAGAAGAGGATCCGTTATCCATGCG
>JBEKHI010000203.1:0-14571 GCA_050012355.1 Streptosporangiaceae bacterium
AGCGCCACCTGGCCCGCCTTTTACCTGGTGAGTGCGGCACCAACCATCAAAGAGTGTGGGTAATGCAGCACCGACCAGGAAAGTGCCGCTACCGGGGCGGGGGAATTAACCCGGTTTGCGGGCGATGCCGTGATGGCCGAAACTGACGGTTTTCGCGCCGGGGTCGATGTCTGGCAGCCATTCCGCACCCGAGACGAGGCCGGGGCCGATGAGCTCGAAGCCGGTGAAGAAGCGGGCGACATCGGCGCTGCTGCGGAGCGTGAGGTTCAGGGGGGCCAACTGGTTGTATCGCTGAGACGTCTCGCCCGACACCTCGGGATCGATATCGGCAGCGCCGTGGGCCACGACCAGGAAGCTCCCGGGAGGGACGGCGTCGGTAAGGCGACGCACGATCCCGTACGGGTCCTCCGCGTCGGGAATGAAGTGCAGGACCTGGAAGATGAGGATGGCGATCGGCTGGGAGAAGTCCAGGGTTTGCGCGGCACCGGACAGAATCGTGTCCACATCACGCAGATCCGCCTGCAGATAGTCCACCGCTCCTTCGGGTGAGCTTCGCAGTAGTGAGCGGGAGTGCAGTATGACCTGCGGGTCGTTGTCCACGTAGACGATCCGGGAGGACGGTGCCACCCGCTGAGCGACCTCGTGAGTGTTGTCGGCGGTGGGCAGTCCGGATCCGATGTCGAGGAACTGCCGGATGCCGTATTCGGTCGCCAGCAGGGTGACCGCACGGGCCAGGAACTGCCGCGTCAGCCTGGCGACCACCGCCACGTACGGAACAACCTCCCGCACCCGGTCTCCAACGGCGCGGTCAGCGGCGAAGTGATCCTTCCCGCCGATCCAGTAGTTCCAGATCCTGGCCGAGCTCGGGGTCTTGGCGTCGAAACCCGGCAGGTCGTGTTCTTCCGCCATTGCGACACTCTAGACGATCGGCGCTTAACCGGCTTTTCGCGCGATGCCGTTGTAGCCGAATATGCTTAGTCTCCTGTCGCAGGCGGAGCGGAAGAACTCCTGGCAACTGCGCGCCGAAGTTGCGCCCTTGAAGTCGCAGAGAAAGTTGTCACAGACAGATGAGCAGGCAAGGCTTAGCCGCTAATGTCAGTGCTCGTGCCGCGCTTGATCCCAGAGCTGATCTGTTCCGACCTCGGTCGCAGCCTCGCCTTCTACCGCCTGCTCGGCTTCACGTTCAAGTACTCCCGCCCCAAGGAGCGCTTCGCCTACCTCACCCGCGATGGCGCTGACCTGATGCTGGAGCAGCCCGCGACCCGCGATCGCCTCTACCCGCGCGCGGAGCTAGCCCACCCCTACGGCCGGGGGATCAACCTGTCCATCAACGTCGACCACGTCGATGAGATCCACGCCGCGGTGGTACAGGCCGGTCACGAACTGTACCTCCCCTTGGAAGAGCGCTGGTATGACCGCGCTGACGACGCCATCGGCGTCCGCCAGTTCGCCGTGCAAGACCCTGACGGGTACCTGCTGCGGCTTACACAAGGCATCGGCACCCGCCCGCTGTTCTGACACGCCGCCTTTGCTTCCGCCCAGAGGCAGCGTAAGAGGCACCAGAGGATCAACTTGCCGGACGTTGAATGCCGATCTTCCGGAAAAGCCTGGTTCATCCCGGGGGGATGGTCGCGGTGGCGTGCAAGTGGCGCGGGCTGCGGGTCGTGGCGTGCCGTTGCCGCGGGCGGCGCTGTGCGGAGGCATCTTCTCCCGGGTTGGTGCACTCCGGCTGCCGGGCATATCCGGGCATTGCGGACGGGGAATGTGCGCTAAGCCGGGAGAAGTCAGCTGGCCGCCAGCGGGTTCGGGCCGGCTGCCGCGCCCAGCCGAGATGGAGGACTTTCCGGTCTCGGCAATGCGGCACCCGCCAGCAACGGGGCACGAGTCAGGAGATCACGCGAGCAGCACCTGAACCGTTAGCACCACGGGGCGGGCGCAGGAGCGGGTGGCTAGTCCAGCGTGACGACAGTGACGATCTGGTCTAGGCCGGAGACCTTCAGCAGGGTTTCGTTGATGGGTCCCGCTGCCGCGACCTGGATGGTGAGCCGGGCTTGCCTGGCGGCGATGAACAATTCCCGGATGGCGGCGCTGTCGCAGTAGGTGACCGCGGTCATGTCGGCGGTGATGGCGCTGGAGGTGGCGGCAGCCTGGGCGAGGGCGGCCTGGAATTGCCCGACGTTGGTCAGATCGATGTCACCGGCGGCACGCACGATGGCGGGTTCACGTTCGCTGGCGGGCAGGAACTCAAACCGGGCCTGCGGGCTGTTAGCTGGGCTGGCGTCGTTAGTCATCGCTTCAGGTCCTTGGTCAGGGTCACCGTCGTCCCGTGCGCGGACGGATCGATCAAAACGTCATCCATGAGGGCGTGCATGAAAATTATCCCGTGACCCCGGGTGCCCGGGGCGGGCGGCTCGCGGTCCGCGGGAGGAGACCGCCAGCTCCCGGTGTCCACGACAGTCAGCTGGACCATGCTGTGGGCCACGTGAGCGGTGAGGGTGATCAGGACTGGTGCCGCGTCGTCGCCGCGCCCGGCGGTGGCGTGTTCGACGGCGTTACCGGCTGCCTCACCCACTGCGATCATGATGTCAGTGTTTTCCCGGCCGCCGATGCCGGCTGCCGACAGCCAATGCCGCAACCTAGCTCGAAGCAAGGCCAGGCAGGAGGGATCGTCTGCTGGTAGCTGGACAGTCAGCGGGGCAGGCGGGTGCCGGTAGATCAGGACGGCGACGTCGTCTTCATAGCCCGTCGCGGGCGTCATCGCCGACATGACATGGTCCGCGACATCGTCGGGATGGTCCTCGGCGTGTTCGGCAACCGTGACCGCCGCGGCATCGATCCCTTTGTCCAGCGGCTGGTTCCGCCGCTCGATGAGTCCATCGGTGTACAGCATCAAGGTCGCGCCGGGCGGGAGCGTCGCGGTCGCCTGGCTGCGCTGCCAGTCAACGGGCATCATGGCCAGCGGCAGGGACCGGGCCTGGTCGAGCAGGCGGTAATCTTCTCCGGCCGCGACGAGGATGGGCGGCGGGTGCCCGGCGCAACTGTAGGTGACCGTCCCGGCCGCGGGATCAAGGATCGCGCAGAACACGCTGGTACATTCCGCCCCCGGGATCCGGCTGGCGAAAGTGTCCAGATCGGTGAGGGCCTCGGCGGGGCCGGGAGCGCGCAGCAGGACGGCCTGGCTGGCGGAGCGGAGCTGGCCCATGACCGCGGCGGCGGGCAGCCCCCGGCCGACGCAGTCACCGGCGACGACGCCGATGCGATGTCCGGGCAGCGGGATTACGTCATACCAGTCGCCGCCGACTTCGAGTGGGGGAACCGCCGGGGTGTACCGGGCGGCGAATCCGTGCGGCAGCTCGGTGGGGGCGAGGATGGCGTGCTGAAGAGTGAGCGCGACGGCGCGGGTCTGTTCGTAGTCCCTCGCCTTCGCGAGGACCTGGGCTAGGTGGCTGGTGAGGACCAGGAACAACTCCCGCACTTCGGCGCTTACGGGCCGTCCGGCCGGGAATTCCGCCGCGATGGCCGATGAGCCGGTCCCGTCGAGCGGAGCTGAGAGCAGGCTGGCGTCCCCGTCACCCGGTAGCACGGCGACCGAGGCGGCTGGCTGATACCGGACGACGTCCAGCGCTTCCGTGACCGCGGAGGAGACACCTTGGCCCGGGGCGAGCCGGGGCCATCCGGTAATGGCGGGATTGTCCTCGCTGGACCATAGCGCGGTTGTCACCTGGCTGGCGTGTACCGCGGCGGCGATCTCACGGGCGGCCGTGGTGAGCATCTCGGAGATCTCCCCGGCCGCGGCCAAGGCGGCCGCGAAACCAGCCAGGGTGGCTTCGCGCTGCGAAGCCAGCCGTTCGGCGGTCACGTCCCGCGCGGTGCCGACGAACAGCCGGCCGCGTCCGTCCGGGCTGGGCAAGCTGGCCGAGCTGCACGCCAGCCAGATCGTGTGCCCGTCGTGGTGCCGCACCGGGATGGTGTACCGGCCGCCGCCGGACCGCTTGTATTCGTCGTACGCCTGGGTCGTCATCGCCCACCCGTCAGGGTCGGTGCCGGGGTCTGGAACCCAGGGGTGCGGCCAGCGGAACGGCAAGCCCTCCGAGCTGTGGCCGACCAGGATCAGGAAAGCCTGATTGGCCTCAAGGATGGTGCCTTCCTGATCGGTGAGGAAGAAGCCTTCCTGGAGAGAGTCAATCAAGGTACGGCGGAACTGAGATTCGCGATTCCGGAACTTGGCCAGCTCCACGCTGGCCCGCGCCCTGGCGAGCAGCTCGGCGGCGGAGAACGGTTTGACCAGGTAGTCGTCGGCGCCCGCCTGCAGACCCTCGATGGACGCCTCTTGCCCGGCCCGCGCCGACAGCAGGAGCACCGGTACGGTCGCCGTGCGCGCGTCGGCGCGGAGGGCGGTCACCAGGCCTAGGCCGTCCAGGCGGGGCATCATCACGTCGCTGATCACCAGGTCGGGGGCGTCGGCGCGGACATTATCCAGGGCGGACTGACCGTCGTTGACCGTGGTGACCTGATAGCCGGCGGAATGCAGCAGCCGGGCCAGGTACTCGCGCATATCGGCGTTGTCGTCGGCGACCAGCACCCGCGCGGGCAGGGCGCGGCCGAGCTGCTCGAGGACGACGGGGCGCGCTCCGGTGCCGCTGCCGTCCTGCGCGGTCCCGGGCAGCCAGCGCAGGGCTTCCTGGACGAACGGGTCGGCGGTGGCTGAGACCGTCGCCCCATGACCGGCGAACGGAGCTCCGGCGGAGACAATGGCGTCGGCGGGCAGGTGGGCGTGCCCGAAGGGCAGCCGGATGCTGAACGTCGTGCCCGCGCCCTCGGCGCTGGACGCGGTGATGGTGCCGCCGTGCAGCTGGACGAGTTCCTGGACTAGGGCTAGGCCGATGCCACTGCCCTCGTTTGAGCGCGACCGGGTGTTCTCGATGCGGTGGAACCGCTCGAACAACCGTGGCATCTCGCGAGCGGGGACGCCGATGCCGGTGTCGGCGACCGTGACGACCGCCTGGCCGCCCTCGGCTCGCACGGCGACGTGGATGGAGCCGTCGAAGGTGAACTTCAGCGCGTTGCTGAGCAGGTTCAGCACCACCTTCTCCCACATTCCGCGGTCGAGGTAGACCGGCTCGGACAGCGGGGGACAGTCCACGTTGAACGCCAGGCCGGCCCGGTCGATGGCGGAGCGGAAGACGCTGGCCAGCTCGGCGGTCACCTGCGCGATGCCGGCCGGTTCGTAGCTCGCCTGCATGCGCCCGGCTTCGATACGGGAGAAGTCCAGCAGCATGTTGACCAGCTTGCCTAGGCGCAGCCCGTTGCGGCTGATGATCTCCAGCTCCTCGCGCACCTGCGGGTCGGCGTCGGCCAGCCGGCGCCGCAGCTCCTGCACCGGACCCATGATCAGGGTCAGCGGAGTGCGAAACTCGTGGCTGATATTGGAGAAGAACGCGGTCTTGGCGCGGTCCAGCTCGGTGAGCTCCTCCGCGCGGCGCTGCTGGTCCTGGTAGCTGTATGCGCTCGCGACTCCCGCCGCGAGGTGCCCGGCCACGAGGCCGATGAACGCGCGGTAGCCCTCGTCCAAGGGCCGGAACCGGTTCAGGGCGGCTACCAGGAATCCGTATGGAGGGCCGCCGTGGCGGGCCAGCGGTGTTACTAGCGCTTGGACCGGCGGCTCACTCCGTGCCCCGGCCGGCAGGACGGCGAACCGGGGGCTGACGAGGTTCACCAGCGCGGATTCACCACGCAGCAGCGTCGCGGCTGGCCACACCGGGTCCGGATCCTCGGCCGCGAGCGTGGCCGGAGCGGCCGGGTGCCCGGCCGCGATGCCGGTGCTCCCCGCCAGCCGGGCGGCGCCGCCGTCGCCGAACAGGTAGGTCAGGGTGAAAGGCAGGTCCTGCCGGTTCCGGTCCAGCTGCCGTCCGGCGAAGTCGAGGGTTTCCTGCTCGGTGCGTACCACGCTCGGGTCGGAGCCCAGATCGCGCAAGGTCGCCATCCGGCGCTCGCCGATCACGCGTTCGGTATCCTCGCTGACCACGCACAGCATGCCGACCACGGCGCCGGCGTCGTCGCGCAGCGGGCTATAGGAGAAGGTGTGGTAGCTCTCCTCCGAGTAGCCGGACCGCTCCAGGAACAGCAGCAGCGCCTCGTCCCAGGTCGCCCTCCCCGTGGCCAGCACGGTGTCGATGCGCGGGCCGATGTCGTCCCAGATCTCCGCCCACACCTCGCTGGCGGGCCGGCCAAGTGCCCACGGGTACTTGCGGCCCAGCGTGTAGCGGTAGGCGGCGTTGCAGAAGAACGTCAGCTCCGGACCCCAGGCCATCCACATCGAAAAGCGGGATGACAGCAAGATGTCGACCGCCGTCTGCAGGCTCTGTGGCCAGCACTCAGGAAGCCCGAGCGGGGTGGCAGCCCAGTCCACCGCGGCTAGGTCACGGCCGACCTCTTCATGCGCGGCGAACAACCCAGCCTTCCCCGGACCTGGCTCGGCATCTGCCGCGAGCGCCACCGGCTCTCCTCTCCGTCACGCCCCGAACTCCGCTTACCTAGCTCACCGGAGTTGAACAGCGTAAACGTACGATAACCCGCCTTTACTGGCGACGGTGCGCCAGAGCGACAACCAGCATCCGGCGAGGTGCGCCGCTGGACGTGAAGCCCGCGGCTGCCGCTGCCGTATTAAACGGTGATGGAAGCAACCCGGCTGCCATCCGTCGAGACAATGAGTGGAACCTGATGACGGAGTTCGCGCCGCGCGTCAACGAAGACAATCCCGATCCCCGGATCGCTTGTGCGCTTCTGCTTGACACCTCGGGCTCGATGAGCGGGTCGCCTATCGAGGAGCTGAACAAGGGCTTTGAGCTCTTTTGCCAGGAGATCAAGGACGACGAACTAGCAGCGAAGCGGGCAGAGATCGCTGTCATAACGTTCGGTGGACAGCCTCAGCTGATGATCCCCTTCACCGAAGGACGCGATCTGGCGCCCCAGACGCTTACCGTGAGCGGGGCTACGCCGCTGGGGCAGGCGTTGAATCTCGCCTTGGACGAGCTGGAACAGCAGAAAGACGCCTACCGGAAAGCGGGCCTGGAATACTACCGGCCCTGGCTCTTTGTGCTGACTGACGGGCAGCCCACCGATGGTGAGACTTTCACCGGGGCGGCGGCACGGCTCCGGGACGCGGAGGCTAAGCGCCACGTGTCGGTGTTCTGTATCGGCATCGGTGAGGGCGCTGATCTGAAGCACCTTGAGGAACTGTCCGCCCAGCGGAAGCCACTGCGGCTGGAGGGTCTCAGCTTCCGGGAGTTCTTCAGCTGGCTGTCAGCTTCGCTGGGCTCGGCGTCAGCATCCACCGCGTTCGGCAGCAGCGACTCCAGCGTAGCGACGGCCGAGGAGAACGAGCAGATACCGCTCCCGCCAGCCGGCTGGGCCTCTGCGTAGGGCAGGGTTACCGCCGATGTGGAAGATAGCGGGAGCCTCAGTCCCCGGGACTAGCCATGTGGCGTCGGGGCGGCCGTGCGAGGACGCCTCCGGATGGTCCTCAGCTGACGGGCTGACCTGCCTGGTAGTGGCGGACGGGGCGGGGTCTCGTCCGTTGTCCGGCCAGGGTTCGGCGCTGGCAGTGCAGAGCGTGCTAACCGCCGTGGCACAAGCTGGCACGCCCGGCGGCGGAGATCCGGTTGCCTGGGTCCGCGCCATCCTGGCTAGCGCCCATGCCGCTCTCAGCGAGTTCGCTGCCGGGCAAAACAGGGACCTGGGTGACTACGCGACCACCCTCGCTGTGGTCGTGCTGATGGCGGAGGGGGCATGCGTCGGGCAGATCGGCGACACCATCGTCGTGGTGCGCCGGGACGGAGCTTACGAGACCGTGGCACCCGCGCGGCGCGGCGAGTACGTGAACGAGACCGTTTTCGTCACGGACGGCCGAGGAGTGGCCGACGCCCGGATCACGGTACTGCCCGCCAGCACGCTAGACGCGGTGTTCCTGGCGACCGACGGGCTGCGCTTCAAGATCCTCGCCGATTTGGCGGCGACAGCCCCGTTCCCGCCCTTTTTCGATGACCTTGCGGCTTACCTGGGGTCTCCGGATGCCTCAGCGGATGCCATCGGGAGATTCCTGTCGGGGCTTACCGATGATCAGACCGGGGATGACAAGACCCTAGTCGGGGCCGTGCGCGGCCCTGGGAGATCGATCGCCGGGACGCCGTCGGCCAGTCCGGCCGCAGCGGGTCAGTGACGCTACAACTCGGCTCGGGCGCTGCGTTGATCGCCGGGCCGCGGCTAGCCGCCGGCGGGCAGGGCGAGGTATACGCCCTTGCGTCTCCGGAGGGCCATGTCTTCAAGAAATACTTTCCCCGTGAGCTGGACAAGGATCCTGAACTGGAGCCGCGGCTGCTGAGCATGGTGTCAGGACCGCCGGGCGGCTGGCGGGAGTCCACCGGCCATATCAATATGGCCTGGCCCACCGATGTCGTGTATGAAGGCGGCCGGTTCGCCGGGTTCATCATGCCGGTCATCGATATGGCCAGCACCGTCGGCATCCACCGGATCACCAATCCCTCTGACCGCCGCCGCGTGGACCCAGGGCGGGCCGGGGCCTGGATGGCCGGCTTCACCTGGCGGTACCTGGTCCGAACGGCGGCCAACCTGGTACAGGTAACGCACGCGATGCACGTCGCGGGTACGGTGATCGGCGATTTCAACGACGCCAACGTCCGGGTGAGCCGGGACGCCCTCGTTACCCTGCTGGACTGCGACTCGATGCAGATAAGGGATGTGACCACGGGGGAGATGTACTTGTGCCGGGTGGGCCGACCGGAATACACAGCCCCTGAACTGCTCCATGAGGACTGGAGCGTCGTGCCGCGTGAGCCGTCCAGTGACATTTTCGCCATGTCCATACACCTCTACGCGCTGCTTCTGGAGGGTGAGCATCCGTTCCGCGGCGTGTGGGACTGGGAAGGTGAGAAGCCCAGCGTGACTGAGCTAGCGACCCGGGGCATCTGGGCCTATCTGGAGGGTGGTCCGCTGATCCCGCGGCCCCACGCGATCGGACTTGACCTGCTGCCCCCGGACATCAGGCGGCTATTCCGAACCTCGTTTGAGCATGGCTCCTACAGTCCGCAGCACCGGCCAGGGGCGGACGAGTGGCACCAAGCGCTCCGGGACCTAGAGGGTGATCTGCGCACCTGTGCCGTCGACTCGTCTCATATGTACCCGGGCTTCCATGGCAGGGTGTGCCCCTGGTGTGAGCACGCCCGCCGGGTACCGCCCCAGCCGGCAGCGGCACCGCAGCCCAGCATCCCGCCACCGCCGTCGGCACATCCCGCACCGCCCCCGCAGCAGCCGGCGCAGTCCCGCCCGCTGGCCGCCCGGATGGGACAGTCGGCCGCTCGGATGGGACAGCCGGCCGTCCGGATGGGAGGACAGCCGGGTGCCCGGATCTCGAGTCCGCTGCAACAGCACCCAGGCACCGCCCTGGGCAGCATGCGGGCCCACCACCCGGCCGGGACGCAGCCACCCGCCCCGCGGCCGCCCGGCCGTCCGCAGCCACCCGAGCCACCCGGCCATCCGCAGCCCCCCGGCCCTCCGGGTCGTCATGGCCATCCGTGCGGCGTGCCGCGGGTACCGCCTGCCCCGCCGCGATCCTGGCAGGAGCATTGGTCCGGGCACACCCAGCTGCTGACGCTCCATACCGCAGACGACCACAGCGCGATCTACTTCGACGCTGACGTCGACCCCCGCCAGGCCAGCTGGATCCCCGGATTCATCAGCCGAGGCTGGGAGTATGTCAAGGCGACCTACGGCGACGGATTCGGCCCTGATCCGCGGCTGTTTTCCATCCATCATGCAGGACGCCACCCGGGCGGGCGTATGGGTTCTTACCGCGACCCCGGCTATGACCACCGGAACGTCATAGACCTGGGAGCAGGCCCCTGGCGGGAGACTGACGAATTCTCCCGCGATCAGCCCTTCCGCGAGATCGCGCATCTAGTGGAGTTCGCGAGTAACGGCACGCACGGTTCGCCGGCCGCCCACATCTGGGGTGGAACTGGCTGGACAGATATCTTTGCCTACGACCTCTATGTGGCCCTCGGTCTTAATGCTGATGCCCAACGCTGCTACCGGGCGTTCACGGTCGGTCATGTCAGTGGATTTCCGCGGGCTGGCACGTGGTGGTTTCGTGACTGGTTCTATCCGCTGTGGCGCGATTGCGGCGGGAGTGCGGTGCTGGCGAGATTTTTCTCGCTACTGGCGAATTATTTCCCGCAAAGCGAAGACCGGCGTTACGCCCGCAACATGACATGGGGTGAGTACATCCATTTCACAAGCGGTGCCGCCAGCGGCGACATGCGCGGTCAGGCTGCCCGCGCCTTCGGGTGGCACCCCGGATGGGACGATGAGCTCGACCGGGCGCGTCAGGACTTCCCGGCCGTACGGTACTGAAGTTCGCAGCTCGGCGTCGGTGAACGTGGTTGACATGGCATCGGCGTCTCGTGCCGCGCTGCCCTGGCTCACCGGAGTTGAACAGCGTAAACGGCCGATAACCCGCCCGGTTCGTCCCGGGGCCGCGGATGTTGAGATGATGGCCGGGCACGTATCGTGATGGACGTTGGCCGCTCGGACGCCTCATGAGCGACACCTCTTGAGCAAAGGAAGCATGCTCGTAACGATGCTCGACCGAATCGCTGTCATCTCAGACGTCCACGGTAACGTCTCCGCTCTCCGGGCGGTGCTCGCGGACATCGAAGCCCGGGGAATCACCCGCGTCGTTAATCTCGGCGATGTGATCGGCAAGGGCCCGCGAGGATCCGAAGCAGTGCAGCTGACCCGCGAGGCGTGTGAGGTCACCGTGCGCGGCAACTGGGACGCCTTCATCGCCGACAGCGCGGTCAGCCTGTCCCGGGTCGGTCAGTGGACTCGCGACGAGCTGTCCGATGCTGACCTGGCCTGGCTGGCGTCGCTGCCCTCCACCTGGGAGTTCCTTGTCAGCGGCCGCCGGGTCCGCCTGTTCCACGCCTCGCAGACCAGCGAGTTCGTCCGGGTCTACGCCCGCCACTCCGGCGAGGAGTTCCGCGGCATGTTCACCAACACCGAGTTCACCGGAGCGTTCCAGGCCGGTCACGCCTCCGAGGACGGCACGGTTCCGAACGTCGTCGGCTACGGCGACATTCACCGCTCGTACCTGAAAGCAGACAAGGGACTGACGCTGTTCAACGTCGGCAGCACCGGCAATCACCTGGACGCGCCGTCCGCGCCTTACGTCATCCTGGAGGGCGTCGTCGGCTCACCAGAGCCAGCACCGTTCTCGGTGAACTTCGCCCGCGTGGCCTACGACATCCAGGCCGAGATCTCCGTGGCCCGCGAGCTCGGCATGCCCGAGGCCGACGCCTACGCCCGCGAACTGCTCGACGGCATCTACCGCGGCTTGGCGGCCGGCTGAACTATACCGGGCTCTGTGGTGCTGGAGTGGGCAGAGTCGAGGACTCTAGGGGCCATAGAGGCGTACGTGCGGGCACGGTCAGCCGTGGACCGGGTAAGTCCGCATTGCGGCGACCGCGTTTACGGACGCTTCAGGAATCTCAGATAGAAGGCCGCGAACACCAGGACAATTCCGACGTTTACCAGAAGCCGCGCCCAGAACTGGTGCCTGAAGAGCAGGACGTCCACGCCGACCACTACGGCTACCAGCGCGAGCACGTAAAGCACGATGACTGCCTGTCTCCCCATCGTCTCGTTCTACTATGCGCGCCGGAGCGAAGCAAGAACGACACCACCAGCCATGATGAATGTCATCGCGCGCATCACCGCCTGACTCACTGCCGTACGATCCCGGCGTCGTGGGCGAGCAGTCCTGCCTGGGTCCGGTTGGCGCAGCCGAGCTTGACGAGCATGCGCGACACGTATCCCTTGACCGTCGCCTCGGACAGGTACAGCCGGCTCGCTATCTGGGCATTCGACAGTCCCTCACCGAGGCAGCCGAGCACCTCGGCCTCCCGTTCGGTCAGCGTGCCGACGAGCTTGCGGGCGTGCTCGCGGGCCGGCTGGCTGTCGGTGGACGCGGCGATCAGGCGCCGCGCAGCAGCCGGGGACAGCACGGTATGCCCGTCCGCCGCTACCCGCACCAGCCCGATCAGATCTGTCGGCGGCGTCGACTTGAGGAGGAACCCGGCCGCCCCGGCGCGCAGCGCACGGAGCACGTACTGGTCCGCATCGAAGGTGGTCAGCACGACCACGGCGGGCGGGTCGGCAAGCTTGCCGATCTGCCCGATCGCGGTGATGCCGTCCATGCCGGGCATGCGCAGGTCCATGAGCACTAGGTCGGGTCGGCTGCGGACGACGGCCTCGACCCCGGCCGCTCCGTCGTGCGCCTCGTCCACGACCTCGATGTCACCGGACGAGCCGAGGATCGTGCGCAGGTGCGCGCAGACCATTGGCTCGTCGTCGACGACCACTACCCGGATCATGCCGATCTCCTGGCAGGCTCGTGCTGCTCCGCCCTGTCGGTGTGCTCGATCGGCTCAGCTGTCGGGACGTACGCGGGCAACACGGCCTCTAGCCGGAACCCGCCGTCCGGCGTTGGCCCAGCCCGCAACGTGCCGTGCATCAGCTCGATGCGCTGGCGCAGACCGACAATGCCAAAGCCGGATCCGGTGCCGCTCAGCTCGCTGCCCGTGTCTCGCGTGGCCACCCCGTTGCTGACGACGACCCTGACCTGCGTCTCGCGGTAGCCGATCTGGACGAGCACGCGCGCGCCCGGCGCGTGCTTGCGGGCGTTGGTGAGCGCCTCGCGCACTATCCGGTACGTCGTGCGGCCCACGACCGGTGAGGCGAGCGCGGGTTCGCCGTCCTCGGCTAGCTCGGCCGGGGTGCCGGCGGCTGTGGACTCGGCGATCAGCGCGGGCAGCCCCGAGGTTGACGGCGTCTGATCGCGATCGGGATCGGTCCGCAGGATGCCGACCAGATCCCGCAACTCATCCAGCGCCTGGCAGCCCGCTGCGCGCAGTTCTTCCGCGGCCTGCTTGGTCGCTTCGTCCTTTGCGGTGATGCCGAGCGCGCCTGCCTGCAGCACCATCAGGCTGACCCGGTGGGTCACGACGTCGTGCATTTCGCCCGCGAGCCGGGCCCGCTCCTCGGCCCTGGCCTGCTCTGCGAGCAGGTAACGCTCCTGCTCGGCGCGTTCTGCCCGGTCGCGCAGACCCTGCAGGACCTCGTGCCGCGCCGTGAAGTAAAGCGCGAGCAGCGGCCCGACCGCGGTCCTCAGCACGCCAGTCGTGATGACGGAGGTGGACGGCTCCCAGACCCTGGCCACGATCATCGTCAGCATGCCGACGGCCGCGAACGCCGCGCGCCGGTCCCTGCGGTAGTAGAACGGCCCGTACGCAGCGAGGACGGTTCCGTAGGGCGCCCACACGGTCCCGGCATTTTCCGGTGTGATCAGGCCAGCAGGCGAGATGAGCAGGGAAATGACCAGTGTGAACCCGCCAAGGACCGCGATGACGAGCATTGGCGCCCGCCGGCGGAAGACGAGCGAGGCGTTGGCCAGCCCTTGAACGGCCAGCATGGCCCAGACCAGCGTGCTGGGGTGGGCAGGCCACCAGGACGCCCCGGCGAGCGTGGCGGCGGTGTCGAGCAGGACAAAAAAGGCAGCGAGGAGCACATCCAGCGCCAGGCGGTTCTGCCGCGCATACATTCGAAGCCCCATGTCGTTCAGGCTATGCCATCGCGCCCCGGCCACCCCTGCTGGCACTACCATCGGCCCGGCAGGACCATACGAAAGTTGCATGCCACCGCCGGAGGCCATCCCTTCGTAGGGGCAGGGCCATACTGGCTGCTCTGCCGGGTGGCACCCGCGGCGGCGTGCAATGGGGACATGCACACAGAATCACAGATCACGCAAGCACCTCCACTGGGCCGCTATGAGATCGATGTCAGCCGGTCGACGGTGAAATTCCGCACCCGGCACATGTTCGGGCTCGCTCCCGTCCGCGGCACGTTCGCGATCCGGTCCGGCTCGGCGGACATCGCCGAGCCGCTGGCCGATTCGGCCATTCACGCCGAGATCGACACGGCGAGCTTCAGAACCCGGAACCCGCTGCGTAACCGGAACGTGCTGTCGGCCCGATTCCTGGACGCGGCCCGGTTCCCTGTCATTTCTTTCCGGAGCGGGCTTGTCTCCGCGGACGGCAGGACGGTCCGCGGGACGCTCACCGTGGGCGAGGTCTCCAGGCCGGTCAGCTTGTCGATCGGCCAGGTGACCACGGCCGGGCAGTCATTCACCGCCAGCGCCACCGTCCGCGTCGACCGGACCGAGTTCGGCGTGACGGCGATGCCAGGGCTGGCCGGGCGGTATCTCGACCTGACGGTGGAGGTCCGGTGCGCACGGAGCCACCTAGGAGGGACGGCTCATGCCTAACGCCGTCGAAGTGTCCGGCCTGCGCAAGAGCTACGGCCAGGTGCACGCTGTGCGAGATATCGGCTTTACCGTCGGTTATGGCGAGATCGTCGCGCTGCTCGGGCCGAACGGAGCCGGCAAGACCACGACGCTGGAGATCCTGGAGGGTTTCCGCACCCGCGACGGCGGGACAG
>JBEKHI010000204.1:0-14445 GCA_050012355.1 Streptosporangiaceae bacterium
GGAAGCTGGTGGAGGCGGGAAAGACGTTCGGCTTGAGCCGCGCGGCCATCATCGCGCGGATCATCCTGCCCGCGGCGCTCCCGTCGATCCTGGTGGGCGTCCGTTCCTCGATGGGCGTAGCCCTGCTCGCCCTGATCGTGGCCGAGCAGGTCAACAGCTCCGCCGGCATCGGGCACATCATCTACGTCGCGTCCAACTCGCTGCGTATCGACCTGATCATGGTCGGAATCATCATGTACGCGGTCCTGGGCTTGCTGGTGG
Source organism: Streptosporangiaceae bacterium (assembly GCA_050012355.1). GTDB lineage: Bacteria > Actinomycetota > Actinomycetes > Streptosporangiales > Streptosporangiaceae > JBEKHI01. Next base: position 262 of record JBEKHI010000204.1, read on the forward strand.
ACATCCTGATGAGACTCATCGAGCGCTACTCGATGCCCTGGCTGGACCGGGCCCGATGAATAGAACGGGCCCGGCAAGCCGGGAAGACGTACGGGTGGCCGAGGACCTGCACGTCATCAAGCTCACCGGCATCTCGAAGTCCTTCGGCGCGAGGCGAGTGCTCGAGGACATCAGCCTGACCGTGCGCAAGGGCGAGTTCATCGCGCTGCTGGGCGCCTCCGGGTCGGGAAAGACGACTCTGCTGCGCATTCTCAGCTCGCTCGATCTCGCGACCAGCGGAGAACTCGAGGTCGCGCAGAACAGGTCCGTCGTCTTCCAGGAGCCGAGGCTGTTGCCGTTCCGCAAGGTTCGCGGGAACGTGACGCTCGGGCTGTCGGGGAAGCAGCGCCGCGCGGCCGATCCGCTCGCCGCGCTCGCCGAGGTCGGGCTGGCCGGCCACGCGGATGCCTGGCCCAAGAGCCTGTCCGGCGGCGAGGCGCAGCGCGTGGCACTGGCCCGCGCGCTGATCCGGGCGCCGGACCTGCTCCTGCTTGACGAGCCGTTCGCCGCGCTTGACGCGCTCACGCGGGTCAAGATGCAGAGCCTCGTTCTCGGGCTCTGGCAGCGTCACTTGCCTGGTGTCGTCTTCGTGACCCACGACGTCGACGAGGCGGTCGCGCTCGCCGACCGGGTGCTGGTCCTCAAGGAGGCCAGGATCTCGGTTGACCTGCGGCTGGAGGCGGAGCGCCCGAGAGACCGCACATCCAGTGAGTTTTCCGGCACCCGAAGCCGGCTGCTCGCCGCGCTGGGCGTGACCGAACAATCCCACCGAGGCCCGGCCGCGCCCGGGATCGGCGATCAGGAGGAGAAATGACAGTGTCCAACTGGAGTCGGCGGCGATTCGTCCTGACGGCCGCGACTGGCCTGCCGGCCGCGGCGCTGGCGGCGTGCAGCAGTAGCGGTAGCTCGGCGACTAGCTCAGCGAAGACGGCGACCTCTGGTTCCGGTGTGACGATCACCGTCGGCCAGGAGGGCTCTGATACCCAGGCTGGGTTCGACGCGTCAGGCCTGTTCACCGGCACGTCGTACACGATCCGTTACGCGACCTTTGCCAGCCCGACCGACATCCTGACGGCGCTGGCCAAAGGGGATGTCGACGTCGCCAACAACGTGGCCCAGTGGACCGCGACGCAGGCGGCCGCCGCCGCGACCCCGGTCTGGACGCCGGCGACCGCGCCCTACAAGAACATCCTGGTCAGCGCCCCCGGCAGCCCCGAGCACTACGCCCGGTTCGTCGTCGCCGCGTCGCGGCAGTCCGGCATCACCAGCATCGAGCAGGCCAAGCACAAGCGCTGGGGTATTATCCCCGGTTCCTCGCTGGAGCTGTTCGCCTACGTCGTCCTAGACAAGCTCGGCTGGTCCGTGAAGGACATCGACGTCGTCAGCCTGGACGCCACCGACCAGGTGCTCGCGGTCCAGAACGGCCAGGTGGATGTGCTGTTCAACGTGATGGACAACCTGGTGACCGCGCTGGCGCAGGGCGCGAAGGTCATCGGCACGGCCTACGACTACGGCCTGACCATCTACACCGGCTTCCTGGCCAACGAGAACTCGCTCAACAGCGCGGCCAAGGGCAAGGCGCTGGAAGACTTCACCAAGCGCATGGTCGAGTACCAGAACTGGTACAACACCCATCCCGCGCCGGCCCAGGCGGCGGACGTCCAGTTCGAGGACCTGACCGCGGCCGAGGCGAAGGCCGTGTGGGAGTACGCCCGGGTGATCCCCGAGGCGCCCTCGGCCGCCATCGCCACGTACTCGCAGTCGCTGGTCGACTTCGCCGTCAAGGCCGGATTGCTCGACAAGCAGGTCGACGCGGCCGGGCTGCTCGACGACCGGTACGCCAGCGCCATCAACGCGACGGTGAAGAGCACGAACCTGCTCGCCAACCTGCAGGCCTCCTACTGATGCCGGGCGAGGACCCGGTGGTCCTTGCCGCGCGGGACGCGACGCTCGCGGCCCTCGTGGAGCAGATCTATCCCGAGACTGACTGGGGGCCAGGCGCGAAACGGCTCGGCCTGGCGACAGCGGTCAGGGAACTGGCCAGCGGACCCGCGGGCCGAGGCCTGGACTCCTACCGGCAGCCGCCCTTCGCCGAGGCCGACGTGCCCGGGCTCGGCTGGCAGTGGCAGGCGACGTATCTGGAGGCACTCGACTACGGACTCGACGTCGTGCAGCGGTGGTCGCTCGACTCCCGGCGGGTCCCGTTCGCGGATCTTCCGCCGGCGGAGCAGTTTCGCGTGGTGGCCGCGCTCGAGGACGGCACCCAGCCCGGCTTCGCTCTGGTGAGCTCGCGAGCGTTCTTCGGGTTGCTGTACGGCTACGTGTTCGACGCGCTGTTCGTGACACCTACGTCGGGCGGATATTCGCTGGACGCCGCCTGGGACCGTCTGGCGGGCAGGCAGCAACCGTGAATAACACCAGTGACGTGCTGATCGTCGGCTACGGGTGGGCCGGAAGCCTGATGGCCGCCCAGTTGGCCGCCCGCGGGCTGGAAGTCACCGTCCTGGAGCGCGGAACCGACCTCCGTTCGCGATCATGCGGTCATTTTCATGGCCAAGGGCAGGGACGGCGCCCGCACGACCGGACCCAGAACGCCGCGGCCGAGACGTTCACGCTGCGTCACGCGGAGCGCGACCGGGCGCTGCCCATCCGCCGGATGGGAGCGTTCCTGGCCGGTTCCGGAGCCGGCGGCGGGGGAGTGCTATGGGGAGGCATCAGCCCCCGGTACGCACCCGAGTCATTCACGGTCCCGGACAGCTATCACGAGCTGATCCGCGCCGACGATGAGCTGCACGGCATCACGATGAGCGACTGGCCGGTCGGCTACGACGACCTCGAGCCCTGGTACACCGAGTTCGAGCAACTGGTGGGCGTGTCCGGGGAAAACACCGGGCGGCGCAGCGCGCCCTACCCGCTGAACCCGGCCTCGGCGACCGAGGTGGCCGGGATCTTCCGGCGCGCGGCGGAGGAAGCCGGACTGGACCCGGCGCCGCTCCCGATGGCCGAGATCGTCGAGCCCTACACCAACCCGCTCGCGGTCACCCGCGCGCCGTGCGACATCTTCGGCACGACGCTGGCGACGCCGCTGAACACCGTGGATCCCTTCACCCGAGCGAGCGGCCGGCTGACGCTGGTCACCGGCGCGCAGGTGCGGCGCGTCGAGCACGACGGCCGCCAGGTCACCGGCGTCCGCTATGTGAAGGACGGCCGCGAGGTCGTTGTTACCGCGGACCGGTATGTCCTCGCCGCGTGGGCGCTCAACAACATCCGGCTGCTCCTGCTGTCGGGGATCGGCGCGCCGTACGACCCGCGCGAGAACACCGGGGTCATCGGCCGGGGCCTGTCCAACCACCTGACCTTCGGGGCGGCGGGCTTCTACCCGGGCCGGGTGATCGACAACTCGCTGAAGACCAGCGCTGGCTGGATCGTGTCACGCTACGAGAACCGGCGCGCACCAGGGGACGAGCGGTATGTCGGTGGCGCGCAACTGCACTGCTCGAACCTCGAGCTGAAGCCGAAGGCCGATCTGCTGGTACCCGCGGCGGGGCGCCGCTGGGGGCGGGACTGGAAGGAGTCACTCCGCCGCTACGGGCGCTCCAGCGTCCGCGTCACCATCACCGGCGAGGTGGTCGCGCACCGGTCCCGCTATGCCGACCTTGACCCGGCCTACCGGGACGCCTGGGGTGATCCGCTGCTCCGGCTCACCTACGACTGGACGGCCAACGAGCGCCGCCTGGCGCACGCGATCGGCGCGGAGGCGCGGCGCATCCTGGCCGGGTCCGGTGCCACGCCCGTCGAGGTGCGGGACACCCTCTCGCCCACGTACGACTGCGCGACGTACCAGAACTCGCACCTGGCCGGCGGAGCCGTCATGGGGACCTCGCCGCGTGACTCGGCCGTCGACGCCGAACTGCGCAGCTGGGACCTGGACAACCTGTGGGTCGTCGGGGCGTCGAGTTTCCCGAGAAATGCCTCGCCCAATCCGACCGCGACCGTCGGAGCGCTCGCGCTGCGGGCGGCGGCCGCGGTCGCACAGACCCTGCAACCGGAGGGAAATATTACGTGCAGCTGATCATCGCCGGATACACGGCCGCTCCAGCAGACCCGCGGGACAGGCTCGCCTACTACGAGAAGCTCGTGTCGGTACCAGCCGCGGCCGGACTGGAGTTCGGCTGGACGTCGGCCGAGGCGGCCGCTGGCCTGGCGGATGTGCTCGACCTGCTGCCGCCGGCCTGGTCGGTGACGCTGAACGACATCACCGGGACGTTCCAGGCCTCGGTCAGCAGCCCGAAATCCGGCCTCGCCTCACCGGACGAGGACGGGCGCGCGGCCGCGGTCGCGATGGCGGGCGAGCTGGCGGGCTCCGTGCGCGCGATCAACGACAAGCAGAACCGCCAGGCCATAACGGCGGTGGAGATTCACTCCGCCCCCGGCTTCGCCAACCGGGTCCTGCAGCCCGACGCGGGAGCCTTCGCACGGTCCCTCGCCGAGGTGGCCAGCCTGGACTTCGGCGGCGCGGAGGTGCTCGTCGAGCACTGTGACGCCTTCGTGCCCGGTCAGCCGCCCGCGAAGGGATTCCTGAGCCTGGAAGAGGAGATCGAGGCGCTCGCGGGCGGCCCGATCGGGCTCAGCCTCAACTGGGGCCGCTCGGCCATCGAGTTGCGCGACGGCGACCGGGTCATCGAGCATGTCGACGCCGCCCTGGGGTCAGGCCTGCTGCGGGCCGTCACGTTCTCCGGCGCCGGCGGCGCGCAGACGGCCTACGGCGCGCCGTGGGCCGACTCCCACCTGCCGTTCGCGGACCCTCTCGATGTCGGCTACGCCGAACCGTCGTCCCTGATGACGTGCGCGCGAGTCACCGAAGTCCTGAGCCGGCTCGAGCAGTGGGACGGCTCCTTCATCGCCGTCAAGACCAACTGGCCGCGGGACCGCACCGATCCGGCTGAGCGGGCGGCGTCCGTCGCGGCGAACTTCGAGACCTTCACCAGCCTCCTGAAATGAGAGAGTCCATGAGCAGCACCGAACGGCCCAGGCTGGCCGTCGTGGGCAGCAGCCACTGGCACCACAAGTTCTACCGCGAGACGATCGCCCGGGAATCCGAGGTCGTCGCGTACTCCGATCCGTCTCCGCACAAGATCGAGGAGGTGCGGGACTTCTACGGCGACACCGGCCACCTCGACTGGCATGAGCTGCTGGACGAGAGCCTGGCCCTGGACGGAGTGGTGGTCCTGGCTCCGCACGACGAGATGAAGGACGTCTGCCTGGCGTTCATCGCGCGGAAGATCCCGATAATCCTGGAGAAACCCGGTGGCATCTCCGCCAGCGAGGTCGGCGAGATCCGGGCCGCCGCCCGCGCCGGTGACGTGCCCGTCGCGGTCGCGTTCATCCAGCGGGCCGGCAACCTCTGGAAGCACCTGCAGAAGGTCGGGACGCTCGATTACGCGACGTTCCTCTTCCAGTCCGGCCCGCCCGAGCGCTACATCAACCAGAGCCCGTGGGCGCTGGAACGCGTGCACGCCGGCGGCGGCTCGTTCATCAACCTGGCCGTGCACTACATCGACCTGTTCCTGGCCGCGACCGGAGCCACCTCGGTCACCGTCCAGGCGCAGGCGCAGTACCGGCTGTCCGCCGCGTACGACGTGGAAGACCGGCTCACCGCGCTGGTCAGCACCGGCGACGGCGTTTCCGCCGTGATCGAGGTGGGCTACGCCTTCCCGTCCTCACCGGATGTCCGCTATCTCGCGTATACGGCGCGGGGCACCGACGGCTTCATGGCGATCGACCGCAACGGCGACATCGCGATGACTTCGGCGGCCAGCGGCGAAACCGCCATCGTCAGCGAGAACGTAGATTCCGGACCGCTCACCGGGATCTTCATCCACGAGGCGGTGACCGGCGTCAAGGCCGGATTCCCGGGACTGCCGGGGATCGCGGACCTGCATCGCGCCATGCAGGTCGTCGACGCGGCCTACGAGAGCGCGTACACCGGCAAGTCCGTGACGGCGGCCATCTCGTGGTGACGAGTTACGCTCGGCTGAGGGAGCGAACCGACGGCCCGCCGGGGTCGAGCTGGGGGATGTTCGGACAGCGGGGCATGGCTGACCTCGTCGGGGCGGCGCAGGTGCGAGAGGCCGCTCAGTCCATCGTCAGCGGCGAGGTCTTCAATCTCGATTACCCGCTCGACGCGTTCCAGCCGTCAATTTTCCCCGAGCGGCATCCCTACCGGCACGAGATCTTCCGGATCAACAGCACCGTGATTGACGACTACGTCGACCAGCTTTACCTTCAGGGCTCAAGTCAGGTCGATGGCCTGCGGCACGTCAGGGACTACGGATTCGGCCACTACAACGGGGTCCCGGCCGACCGCCTGACCGTCGGCACGGGTGAGCTCGGGATCCAGCTGTGGGCGGAGAAACCGATCGTCGGCCGGGCTCTGCTGATCGACCTCGAGGGCGCGGCACGCGGCGATGGCCGCCCGATCGATCACGCCGCGGGCGAAGCGATCGAGTTCGCCGCGATCCAGCGGGCGCTGACGATACAGGGGGCGGACGTCCGTCCTGGAGACATCGTGCTGCTGAACACCGGCTGGTCGGCGTGGTATCTCGGCCTGCCCGAGCACGCCCGCGCCGAAGTCCGTGGCCGCGCTGTCTATACCGGCGTCTACCCGGACCCGGCGTTCGTCGCCTGGCTGTGGGACAGCCAGGTCTCCTTCCTCGGCTCCGATACCGTCTCCGTCGAGGTCTTCCCCGCTCCGCCCGACCCGCCGTTCCTCGCCGACAGCCCGGAAAACAAGGGCCGTCTGCACGGACAGCTCATCGCCAGGCTCGGCCTGATGCTCGGCGAGCTCTGGAAACTCGAGGACCTGGTCGCGCACTCCCGGGCTACCGGCCGGTGGGACGCGCTGATTACCATCAAACCGCTGAACCTGACCGGCGCCGTCGGCTCGCCGCCGAACGCCGTGGCCGTGCGCTGACCACCGATTGCGAAGTGACCGACATGAAGACTCCGCTCGTCGATGTTTCCACCCTGAACGGCATGCTGGGAACCGCCGTTGTGCTGGACATCCGCTGGTCGCTGGAGACTGGCGGAGATCACGAGGCCTACGCCCGGGAACACATCCCCGGCGCGCGGTTCCTGCACATGGAACGGGAGCTTTCCAGTACGCCGGGAGCCAACGGCCGGCATCCGCTGCCCGCCGCCGCGGACTTCACCGCGGCCATGCGCCGCGCCGGGGTAAGCGACGACTCGGTGGTCGTGTGCTACGACGCCGGGCCGGGCATGTCCGCCGCCCGCGCCTGGTGGCTGCTGCGCTACTTCGGGCACCCCGAGGCCTACGTGCTCGACGGCGGCCTGGCGGCGTGGACGCGGGCCGGCCTCCCGGTCGCCGCCGTCGAGCCGGCGGTGCCGGCCGGTGAGTTCACCAGCAGGCAATCGCTGGCCCCGGCGGTCGATGCCGACGGCGTTCTGGCCGCCGCGCGGGCGGGCATTCTGCTCGATGCCCGTGATCGCGAGCGGTACCTCGGCCTGACCGAGCCCGTGGATAAGGTCGCGGGGCACATCCCTGGCGCCGTGAGCGCGCCGACGAAAGAGAACGTCGGCCCCGATGGCCGGTTCCGCCCGGCCGCCGACCTCAAGACGCGCTTCCGCGCACTCGGGGTGGCGGACGACAAACCGGTCACGGTCTACTGCGGATCCGGTATCACCGCGGCCCACGAGATCCTCGCCCTCGCGGCGGCCGGTTACACCGCCGCGCTGTACCCAGGGTCCTGGTCCCACTGGATCGCGGACGAAAGCAGGCCGGTCGCAGCGGGCCAGTGAACCAGTCGGCGCGGCCTCGTCATTGATTCAGTAGCTGTTGAGAGCTCTTGCGTGTGTTTGCGCCGTGTTGCGGGTCCCGTTGTCGCGCCGGGCGTTCATGGTGAGTGCTGCATTACCCGCACTCTTGTCTGGGTAGTGCAGCACTCACCATGATCACCTCGAACAGAGGGGCGTCGACTGGACAGCGCAACCGGGTGATACTGCCCGGAAGTGGCTGATCCTGGGGGTCATCGCGATCGCCCAGCTGATGGTTGTCCTCGACGGCACCGTCGTGAACATCGCGCTTCCTGACGCGCAAAGGGCGCTGGGTTTCACCAACGGTGACCGGCAGTGGATCATCACCGGCTACGCGCTGGCGTTCGGCAGCCTGCTGCTGCTCGGCGGGAAGCTTGCCGACCTGTTCGGCCGCAAGCTGACGTTTGTGACTGGCCTGATCGGCTTCGCCGCCGCCTCGGCCGTCGGCGGTGCCGCCACCGGCTTCCCGATGCTCGTCTCGGCGCGCGTCTGCCAGGGGGTGTTCGGCGCGCTGCTGGCGCCCGCCGGGCTGTCGCTGCTGACCACCACTTTCCTGTACATCAACCTGATCTTCGCGGCGATCGGAACGGCCGGCGGTCTGTGGCTGCTGGCGGCGGCCGGCCCGCGGTACGGCCACGACTGGACCCGCCCGGTACCGTGGCCGTCTGCGCTGGGTTGTTCTGCCTCGTGTACGGCTTCTCTAACGCCGAGAGCCATTCCTGGGGCGCGCCGTCCACTTGGGGCTTCCTGGCCGCGGGTGCCGCGCTGATCGTCGTGTTCGTCGTCCGGCAGACCCGCGCCGCGAATCCGCTGCTGCCGCTGCGGATCGTGCTCAGCCGCAACCGCGGCGGCGCTTACCTGGCGACGTTCCTCGTCATGGCCGGCGTATCCGGGGTCTTCTTGTTCCTCACCTACTACCTGCAGGACAGCCGCGGTTACTCTCCTGTCCAGGCCGGGCTCGCCTACCTGCCCATGCTGCTCGCCGCCGTGGTCATGGGCATGCTCTCCAACCTCGTCCTGCTGCCGCGCATCGGTCCCAAGTCCTTGATCACTCTCGGCATGCTGCTCGCCATCAGCGCCACGACCAGCTACCTTGCCGCACACGCCCGCTCTGGCCTCGGCCGTGCTCTCGAACCCCTCTCGCTGGTACATGGCTACACCACCTCGTTCTGGTGGGCAGCCGGAATCTTCGCCGCCGGGGCCATCATCTGCGGAACCCTGCTCCGCCGCGGTGCCCTGGCCGGCCAGGGGAACTCATTGCCGGAAGACGCCTCGGAAGAGCCGTACGCCACTGCGGCCCCCCGCCCGGCCTCCTGACCCATGGATGGCCCACCGCTGGGCCTATAGCACCAGCGATGGGCCACCCATGGGTCCGGTCAAAGTAACGCCGTGTAAAGGTTGAGTTCGTCGATTGACCACCAGCTGCCGGTACTGGTGGCCAGGCCGTCGGCGAGCAGGGTGTTCACCACCCTGACGTACTGTGCGGTCTGAGCCGGGAAGCTGACCGTCTCCGAACTGCCGGTGCCGGTACAGGTGGCCACGGTCGTCCAGGAGCTGCCGTTATCGGAGACCTGGAGGTCGTAGCTGCGCGCGTAGTCACCAGCGGAGTTCGGGACCTGCATCGACAGTTCGTCGAAGGTCTGCGGTGAGCCCAGGTCGGCCTGCCAGTACGCTCCGTCGGCCTGGGGTGCGTCCGAGCTGAACCGGGTGGACAAGTTGCCGTCGATCGCGTTGGAAGCGACGTCGCTTCCGCTGGCGGCCGTGTTGGTGCTGGCCGACCACCCGGAGCGGTCGAGCGCCGTCCCGCTGACCGGGGCCCCGCAGTAGGCACCGAGCGGCGCGGTCGTGGCCTGGCTGGTGGTGGTGCCGGATGGCGACCAGGTGAACGTGACGATCGAGCTGGCGGGCAGCGTATAGCTGAACCCCTGCCCGCTGGAGTCAACCTGGAAGCTCTGCGACGATGACGAGTTGTCGTTGAGCACCACGAGCGTGATGCTGCCATTCGGATTCTTGAACGCGATATTCGGCAGGTCCGAGCTTTCCAGGTTGGTCGAGGCGATGCGGACGGCGCCCGGCTGGACGAACTTGGAGAACTGCGCCCAGATGTAATAGTCCTCGTTGAGGGTGAAGGTGCCGCTTGAGTTGTCGACGGTGACCATGCCGCGGCAATCCGAGCAGCCGCCGCTGGCGGTGGCGACGTTGGGGCCGGAATCAGGGTTGAGCGCCATACCCCAGTAGGTCGACGCTGACGCCCAGTTGTTCATTGGCCCGATGATGTTGTAGAGCGCCTCCCAGTCGAGGTTATCGGCCTGGTTCGTGGCCCACGATCCGCCGGTGCACTCGGTGAAGTAGATCGGCGTGCCGGGGTAGGCGTCGTGGAAGGTCGTCTGGACATCGTAGGGATCGGTGACACCGCTCGGGATGCTGTAGCAGTGGTAACCGATGGCGTTCACGTCCGAGCCGGCCGCGGCCATGAGGTCCTGCGGGTACGTGGTCGCATCCCCGTCGCTCTCGTACCAGTTGTGGTCGTAGCCGAGGATCTGGACGCCGCTGTAGCCGGCCGCGTCCAGCGCCGAGCGCAGGTACGGGGCGAACGCGGCTTCGCTGGGGTTGGGCCCGGTGGCGTCGAGGTTCATGGTGGCGTAGCCCGAGCTGCAGTTCTCGGGCTCATTCTGCATCGACACCATGTAGATGGGGATCCCATAGGTGCCTTCATAGGCCGACACGAACTTGGCGAAGTAGTTCGCGTAGGCGGAGTAGTAGCTCGGGTTGAGGTAGTTCTCGGTTCCCGAGCAGTCGCCGGTGAACGTGTCGCCGTTCTTCATCCAGGCCGGCGCGCTCCAGGGCGTCGCGTCTATCTTGATGTCCGGGTTGAGGGACAGCGCCTGCTGTAGCACCGGGATGATGTACGCCGTGTCATGAGAGACCGAGAAGTTGTTCAGGCCGGGGTCGGTCTCGCCGGCCGGCATGTCGTCGTAGGAGTAATTGCTCAGCGACAGGTCGGACGCCCCCATGGGGAAGCGGACGAAGCTGAAACCGGCGCCGGACGAGCCGAACAGGTCGTTCATGAGCTGCGTGCGCTCAGGCGAGTGGTCGATCAGGTAGGCCGACGAGTCGGTCATCGCCGCGCCGAAACCCTGGATCGTCTGATACGTCGTACTCGGGTTCACGGTGATCTGCGGTGTCTGCGAGGTCTCCGAACCGAACGTGACATCTGGTTCCTGCGCGAGCTGCAACGCGAGGGTGTCGGAACTGGAGGTCGTCGTCGTCCAGACCTGAACCGCCGTCTGGGCGCGAGCTGGGCTGGCGGCCACTGCTACCGGCATGATGGCGGCCGCCAGCACCGCGGCCGAGACCGCGACGCGACGATAGCGGCCCGTGATGAGACGTTTTCGTGATGCGCGGTTCCTCATAGGTGCCTCCTCCGGCGCCGACGCATGTAACTTGCATAGATATATCCGGTAATTTCAATGTAAAAATGATGTACGTCTTGCCGTCAAGACCTAATTATTGGCATGTAACATACAATTGAGGCATGCAGCGGGCCACCATTCGCGACGTCGCCTCGGAGCTAGGAGTCTCGACGGCGACCGTCTCCCGAGTGCTCAACTCCAATGCCCACGTCGCGCCGGAGACTCGCACCCTCGTGCTCCGGGCCATCGAACGGCACGGACTGACCGCCAGGCGGCGGCGCCCCAGCGCGAGCACACTGCGCGATGTCGTGTCGGTTCACTGTCCGTACGTGCTCGATGATTACTTCGGCGTGATCCTCTCAGCCATCGAGCGCAGCCTCCGGCGACGCGGCAAGATCGCGCTGCTGAGCGCCGGGACCGTGGAAGGCGACGGGGCGTCCCTGCCCGCGCTGCTCCGCTCGGAGATCAGCGAGGGCGCGGTCCTGATCCTGCCGCCCGAGCCCGGTACCGCGCTGGCGGGCCTGCGCGCCAGCGGATATCCGTTCGTGGTGGTTGACCCGCGCACCGAATTGCCGCCAGACGTCGCCGCGGTATCGGCGGCGCATCTGGCCGGCGCCCGGCTGGCCACCGAGCACCTGCTCCAGCTCGGGCACACCAGGATCGCGGCCATCGCCGGTCCGCTCAACTGGATCGCCACCGACCAGCGCCTGCTCGGTTACCGTGCCGCCCTCGCGGCCGCCGGCAGGCTCGCGCCCGACAACCTGGTCCGCGTCGGCGGTGAACCCACGATCGCCCACGGCCGGACGGCGGCGTGTTCCCTGCTCGATCTGGCCGAGCCGCCGACGGCGATCGTCGCCTTCAACGACAAGATCGCCATCGGTGCGATAGAGGCGGCGGCCGAGCGGGGTCTGCGGGTCCCCGAGGACGTGTCAGTTGTCGGCTTCGACGACCTGGAACTCAGCCGGGTGGTCGTTCCCCGGCTCACCACGGTTCGTCAGCCGCTGGAGGAGATGGGCAGGCTAGGCGTGGAGCTTCTGCTGCGCCTCATCGGCGGCGGGGAGATCGACGCCCTGCATATCGAGCTCGCCACCGAACTCGTGCGGCGGGAGTCGACCGGAGCGCCGCCCCGCTAGCGGAACTGGCCGCCGCTGCTCTCTTACGCCCCATGGATGTCCCACCGCTGGGCCTACAGCACCAGCGGTGGGACATCCATGGGGTCGCGGGCCGCGTGCTGCGCGTCGGCGACGCCCCAGGAGACTACTCGTGAACAGTCTGTGACCTGGCTCACCGCACAGACTAATATCCGCTAAGGTGGTATAGACCACTCGAAGGGATGTCGCGTCATGAGCCGTCGCGCGAAGATCGTTTGCACGCTAGGTCCGGCGACGTCGAGCCAGGAGCAGCTCGCCGCTCTGGTCGACGCCGGGATGGATGTCGCCAGGCTTAATCTCAGCCACGGGTCGAGGGAAGAGCACCTCGCCGTATTCACCCGGGTGCGTGCGGCCGCCGAGGCGGCTGGCAAGAGCGTCGGGATCCTGGTAGACCTCCAGGGGCCGAAGATCAGGCTCGGCAACTTCCCCGAAGGCCCGATCAGGCTCGTCCCCGGTGACGAGTTCGTAATTACCACCGACGATGTGCCCGGCACTCAGCACGAGGCGTCCACCACCTATAAGGGCCTGGCCGGCGACGTGCGGGCCGGGGACCGGATCCTCATCGACGACGGCAACGTGCAGCTCGACGTGCTGGAAGTCGAGGGCAGCCGGGTGCACACCAGGGTCGTTGTCGGCGGCAAGGTGTCCGACCACAAGGGCATCAACCTGCCGGGCGTTTCGGTCAGCGCTCCCGCGCTCACCGAGAAGGACGAGTCCGACCTGCGCTGGGGGCTCCAGCAGGGCGCGGACATGATCGCGATGTCGTTCGTGCGCAGCGCCGACGACGCCGATCTCGCCCGCAAGATCATGACCGAGTACAACGTGCGGACGCCGCTGATCGCCAAGATCGAGAAGCCGGAAGCGGTCCGGGTCCTCGCTGACATCGTGGACGCGTTCGACGCGATCATGGTGGCCCGCGGCGACCTGGGCGTCGAGCTTCCGCTCGAGCAGGTGCCGGGCGTGCAGGCCAGGGCGATCGCACTGGCCAGGGAGCGGGCCCGTCCGGTCATCGTCGCGACCCAGATGCTCGAGTCGATGATCAACGCGCCGCGGCCGACCCGCGCCGAGGTCTCCGACGTCGCCAGCGCGGTGTCCCAGGGCGCCGACGCGGTGATGCTGTCCGCCGAGACCAGCGTGGGCACGTATCCGATCGAGACGGTTGCCACGATGGCCCGTATCGTCACCGCGGCCGAGGCCCTGTCGCTGCGCGCCGAGCACTCGCTGAGCCGGCTGCCGACCACGACCGGCGGCGCGATCGCCCGCGCGGCCACCGAGGTCGCGGCGATCGTCGGTGCCCGCGCGCTGGTCGCGTTCACGCTGACCGGCGAGACCGCGCGGCGCATCGCCCGCTACCGGTCGCCGATCCCGCTGCTCGCCTTTACTACGGAGCAGATGACCCGGGGCCAGCTCGCGTTCACCTGGGGGACCGAGACATTCATCGTCCCGAATGTCAGGCACACCGACGAGATGGTCCGCCAGGTCGAGCGCTCCTTGCTTGAGCTCGGCCGCTGCGTCGTCGGCGACAAGATCGTCATCGTGGCGGGCAGCCCGCCCGGAACCCCCGGTAAGACGAACGCGCTCCGGGTGCACCGCATCGGCGACGCCATCGCCCTCGACATGGAGTAGCCCCCTACCGGTACTCAGTCAACCGAGGCCGCACCCCAGCCAGCGCCAGGCCCGCGATCAGCAGGGCGCCGATACCGGGGATCAGCCAGGTCCAGCCGGTGGCCGCCGATGATCCGGCGGCC
>JBEKHI010000205.1:0-14400 GCA_050012355.1 Streptosporangiaceae bacterium
GGCACAACTGGAACCGCCTGGTACGCAAGATGATCTTCGGCACCGAAGTCGTCCGCCCACTGCTGCCAGGCCGGCTTGAGCGTGGGCAGCCGGGCCGCGTGCAGGTGCACGTCGACCAGGGGCATTCCGTCGAGCATCAGGCTGGCACCTCGGTCAGCGCGCTGGCCGCCAGGGCGCGCAGTTCGACGCGGCGGATCTTGCCGGTGGCGGTCGCCGGGAAGGCGTCGATGAAGATGATCCGGCGCGGGCACTTGAAGGCAGGCAACGCGGCCCGGCAGAACGCGACTAGCTCCTGCTCGGTGACGGTGCTCGATATCACGAACGCGACCGGTTTTTCCAGGTCGTCGGCGTCAGTGGCCGAGACCACCACCGCGGCGGTGACCGCCTCGTGAGCGAGCAGCCGCTCCTCGACCTCGGCGGGCGATACCCAGATGCCGCTCGCCTTGAGCATGTCGTCGGTGCGGCCCAGGCAGGTGTAGCTGCCGTCGGCTTCCTGGACGTAGGTGTCGCCGGTGCGCAGCCACTCCCCCTGGAACACTTGCCGCGAGGCGGCGTAGCGGCTCCAGTATCCGGTGGCCGCCGACTCGCCGCGCACGAACAGCGTGCCCGCGGTGCCGGGTGGCACTTCCTCGCCATCGTCGTTGAGAATGCGCAGCTCATAGCCGGGAACTGGTTCTCCGGTGGTTCCCGGGCGCACCCGGCCGGGACGGTTGGACAGGAAGATGTGCAGCATCTCGGTCATCCCGAGCCCGTCCAGGATGTCCGGCCCGAAGCGCTCCGTCCACCGCGTCTGGAGCGGCGCCGGGAGCCGCTCCCCCGCCGAGGTCGCCAGCCGGACCCCGGCCAGGGAATCGGCGGGGAGTTGCGCGTGCAGCATGTTCGCGAAGAACGTCGGCCCGGCGAAGAACAACGTCGCGCCGAATTGCCGCGCCCGGGCCACTATGACGTCCGGCTTGGACGGGGACGGCTCCAGGATGGACGTCGCGCCGACCGACAACGGGAACAGCACCGAGTTGCCCAGCCCGTAGGCGAAGAACGCCTTCGCCGCGGATAGGCAGCGGTCTTCTGGCCGGATGCCGAGCACCTGTGCTCCATAGGTCTCGTATACCACCCGCACCGCGCCATGCCGGTGCATCGCACCCTTCGGTTTTCCGGTGGTACCCGAGGTGTACAGCCAGAACGCCGGTGAGTCCTCGGTCGTGTCGTAGACGAACTCGTCCCGGTCCCCTTCCGGCAGGCTGTCCAGGATCCCGGTCAGCTCCGGCGCCTGCGCCGCGGCCTGGGCCGCGATCTCTTGGTAGTCCGGCGAGATCGCCAGCAGCCGGGCGCGGGAGTCTCGCAGCAGGATCGCCAGATCCGGCGCTTTCAGCATGGTGGACACCGGCACCGGCACCGCGCCCATCCGCAGCGCCGCCAGGTAGAGGGTGACGAACTCCGGGCTGTCGGCCATGTACATGACCAGCCGCTGCTCGGGTTGCAGGCCTCGCTCCCGCAGGCCTGACGCTACCCGGCACACCCGGTCGTGCAACTGCGCGTAGCTAAGCTCACCGCGGACCCCGGTCAATGCCGGGCGGGCTCCGTTGCCTGCCTCAATGTGCCGGTCGAGCAGGTACCGGCTGGCGTTGAACAGTTCGGTCATGGCACCGTCCGCTCAGGAAAGGTGAACGTAGTCGTAGTCGAACGGCTGGCCGTTGATCCCGTTGCGCGGCGGCGCGATCCAGGACGCGATCTTCCCGCGTTCGTGCACCGGCCGCATCAGGGACCGGACGTGGGTCTTGTCCACGACGGTGGGCAGCCAGTCGTCGTGGCGCCGCTGCCACTCGTCGCTGCTGATGACGCGGCCGCCGGGGTCGGTTTCGATGCCCGCGAGCGCCCCCACCTTCCGGTTGAACGCCACCGACGGCAGCGCCAGCCGGTGGGCGAGGCCCGCTTCGGTCAGGATCTTGTTCCACCGGTTGATCCCCGCCTGGCAGTCGGAGATGTACTCGCGGCGCAGGTCGGTGTTCAGTCCGACCAGCGCCGACACCTCGGACTGGGCTAGCTGGCCGTCCAGCACCGCGTCCACCAGAATCGAGTCGTCGGTGAGCCGGTGGTCGTCGCGGCGGCGGTCTTCCATCCAGCGGCCCTTCAGTCCAGCGGTGTAGTAGTTGGCCACGTTGGTGGAGGTCTCGGAGCCGAACAGGTCCAGGGAGACCGAGTAATGGAAATTCAAATATTTCTGAATAACGACGAGCGGAATCACCCCGTAGCCCGCGACATCGTCCGTGTCGTTCTCCACCATGACCTGGGCGGTCCGTTCCACCACCCGGTCCACGCCGGTAGTGCCGACGAACATGTGGTGGGCCTCTTCCTTGAGCATGAACTCACAGGTCCGGGACAACGGGTCGAAGGCCGACTCCTTCAGCGTGCCGAGCTGGTACTTGCCGTCTCGGTCGGTGAAGTAGGTGAACATGAAAAACGATAGCCAGTCCGGGGTCTCCTCGTTGAAGGCACCGAGAATCCGCGGCGATTCCTCGCTCCCCGAGTTCCGGTGCAGCAGTTCCTCGGCTTCCTCCCGGCCCTCGCGGCCGAAGTAGGCGTGCAGCAGGTACACCATCGCCCACAGGTGGCGGCCCTCTTCCACGTTCACCTGGAACAGGTTTCGCAGGTCGTAGAGGGACGGCGCGGTCGCTCCGAGGTTGCGCTGCTGCTCCACGCTGGCCGGTTCGGTGTCACCCTGGATGACGATCAGCCGTCTTAGGTCGGAGCGGTACTCGCCGGGCACCTGCTGCCAGGCGGGCTCGCCCTTGTGCTGGCCGAACCCGATCGCCCGGTCCGGCTTGCGCTCGGCGAGGAAGATCCCCCATCGGTAGTCACGCATCGCCACGTGCCCGAAATGCGCCCAGCCCTCGCGGCCGACGTTCACCGCGGTGCGCAGGTAGACATCTTCGGTCGGGAGGGTGGGGCCCATGGATTCCCACCAGGACAGGAAGTTGGGCTGCCAGGACTCCAGCGCGCGCTGCAGCCGACGGTCCTCGTGCAGGTCGACGTTGTTCGGGATCTTCTCTGTGTAATCGGCTGTGGTCGTCATCGCTCACACTCGCTTGGCGTCACTAGATTCGCTTGAAATTAATGGCGGCCCGCTGCCCGGTGCCGAACCGGCGCAGGGCGCCGTCGGGCCCGGAGGCGTTGGGGCGGTTGAAAATCCAGTTCTGCCAGGCCGAGAGCCGGCCGAAGATCTTGGTCTCCATCGTCTCCGGTCCGGCGAACCGGTAGTTGGCCTCGAGTCCAGTCAGCGCGTCGGGGTTGAAGCTGGCCCGCTCCTCCACCGCGATCCGTACCTCGTCGGCCCAGTCGATGTCGTCTGGCGCGAAGGTCACCAGGCCGAGTTGTTCGGCCTCTTCGGCTTCGAGTGGCTCGCCTGCTCGTTTGGCGACGGCTTCGTATTCGTCGTCGCGGCCGTAGAACCTGGTCCGTAGCCGGGTGAGTCCGTTGCCCATGGGGAGCGGGCCGAGGTTCAGCGGACCGACCGTGATCGTGGCCGGATCGGCGTCCGGATCCTCGTCCTCTCTCGTTCCGAGCAGTTGGTAGGAGCGGTCGGAGGCCAGGGCCAGCTCCAGCAGCGACCCGGCGAAGCACGACCCGGGCTCGATCAGGGCGATCAGCGACCTGCTGGTCACGTCCAGCCGCTTGAACGTCCGCTTGAGATACAGCACGATCTCGTTGGCCAGCCAGTCGGTGCTGCTGGCGAGGAGCCGGTCGTAGGCCAGGACCTTTTCCGCGTCGCCGGTGGTGCGCAGCACCCAGGTACCGAGCTCGGGCTCGTTGGTCCGCAGGTCGAGGATCAGGTCATCCAGCTCACGGGCGACCGCCAGGGACCAGAAGCCGGCGCCTTGTTCATGCAGGTCGGGCGGGTCGGTCTCCGGGCCCCGCACGGTGATCTCCGCGATCCGTCTCTTCGGGTCAAGTACCGCTTTGACGTACTGGTAGCCGATCTCCGTGTCGGTCCGGGTTTTCTCCAGCGGGGTGAGCTTTATGCCTTCTTTGCTGGCATCGCGGGCCTCGCGGGTCGATCGGGTGGCGAGCTCTGCGGCGCGGGTCGCGACCGTCTCGTCCCACCGGGTTCGCGGTACCACTTCGTCCACCAGCCGCCACTGGACCGCCTTGCGCCCGCCCAGCCCCTCCGTCTTGGTGGCGAAGTAGTCCGCCAGGTCGCGGCGCACGTGCCGCTTGTCCACCACCCTGGTCAGCCCGCCGGTGCCCGGCAGCACGCCGAGCAGCGGCAGCTCCGGCAGGCTGACCGTCGACGAGCGATCGTCGACGAGCATGATGTGATCGCACGCCAGCGCCAGCTCGTAGCCGCCGCCCGCCGCCGTGCCGTTGACCGCGGCCAGGTAGGTCTGCCCGGAGTTCGCGGTCGCGTCCTCGATGCCGTTGCGGGTCTCGTTGGTGAACTTGCAGAAGTTCACCTTCCAGCCGTGCGCTGACGACGCCAGCATGCGGATGTTCGCGCCCGCGCAGAACACCTTCTCCTTGGCGCTGGTGAGCACCACCGTCTTGACTTCCGGATGCTCGAACCGCAGCCGCTGCACCGCGTCGTACAGCTCGATGTCGACGCCGAGGTCGTAGGAGTTCAGCTTCAGCTCATATCCCGGCACCAGGCCGCCGGACTCGGCTACATCCATCTCCAGCCTCGCCACTGGCCCTTCGCCGGACATCCGCCAGTGCCGGTACTTTTCCGGACTTGT
This sequence comes from Streptosporangiaceae bacterium, assembly GCA_050012355.1. Lineage (GTDB taxonomy): Bacteria > Actinomycetota > Actinomycetes > Streptosporangiales > Streptosporangiaceae > JBEKHI01. The sequence goes on from JBEKHI010000205.1 coordinate 4,728, forward strand.
ACGGAAATCCACCCGGAGCTCGGTCGCCGCCGCCTCGGGGACGCTCAGCACGCTCGTCATCGCCACCGCCCTTGGTCTGGCCCGTGGCTCAATACACTACATCCGAGTTATGATTCGTCAATAGTTCGTAGAATTTTGCGGTGATAAATTTCCCGGTCCGGCCCGCCGCTGACGAGCCACGGGCCAGACGATTGACGGGTGGACCGCCAGTTAGTTACTCTCGCAAGCACTATGCGGGGTGTCTGGCTGAAATGGTTGAGCATAGCGGTGCTGGTGCTTGCCGCGGCTGGCTTGGCGGTGGCGTGGTTCACCGTTGATCATCTGGTGTTCACGATCATCTTCTGCTGCGTGTTCCTCACGGCCCTGCTGCTCTTGGCCACCCGGGACACCTACCGTCAGACGAGCACGGAGAACCTGATGGCTCGCGGCATCACGCCGGAGTCGGTCCGCGCGGTGAATTCGATCGACTCCGGGCTGGTCCGGGAGATGACCTTTATATCTCCGCGCTCCGCCACCCGGTGGATATCCGGCCGCCGGCCGCCGCTAGCCTCTCCAGCCCGGGCCTCAGCGCCTCCTCGAAGCACAGGGACCCCACGTACTATGCCGAACCGCCAGCAAGGCCGAGGTCGCCGAGGAAACGAACTACTGCAGCCCGATGCCACGATTACCCTCGCCGCTGAGCGGCGGGCAGCTGGTATCGATGACCTGTTCATAACACTGGACAAGGAACTGGTCGGGCTGGTCCCGGTGAAGAAGAAGGTCGAGGAGATCGGCTCGCTGCTGCTCGTCGACCGGGCGCGGCAGCGGTTCGGGCTCTCCGCCTCCCGGCCCAACCTGCACATGTGCTTCACAGGTGCGCCCGGGACCGGGAAGACCACGGTCGCGCTGATGATGGCCGATCTGCTCCACCGGCTCGGCTACCTGGAAAAGGGTCACCTCGTGCACGCGATGCGCGACGACCTGGTGGGCGAGTACATCGGTCACACTGCCCCGAAGACCAAGCAGGTCCTCGATCGCGCCATGGGCGGAGTGCTGTTCATCGACGAGGCGTACACGCTGTTCCGCGCCGAAGACTCCAAGGACTACGGCCAGGAGTGCATCGACATTCTGCTGCAGGTAATGGAGAACGACCGGGACAAGCTCGTGGTGATCCTGGCCGGCTACCAGGACCGGATGGACCGCTTTTTCGATTCCAACCCGGGTATGAGCTCGCGGATAGCCCATCATCTGGACTTCCCGCAGTACGACCTGGACGAGTTGCTGGCAATCGGGCAGCTGATGCTGAACCAGACCTCCTACTACATATCGGAGGATGCGGGAGCGGCGTTGCGGGACTACCTGTCGACCCGCATGAACCAGCCGCGGTTCGCCAATGCGCGCAGCGTCCGTAATGAGCTAGATCGCGCCCGGCTCAAGCACGCTTACCGGCTCGCCGCCGACCCGGAGCAAATCCGCACCAAAGACGACCTGATGCGGCTTGAGGGCACGGACATCTCGCCGAGCCACGCCACCGTGACCGGCCCGGACCCCGACGGCTTTCTGTAACCCCCGCGCCCTGCGGTACCCCGGGCCCCGAGGCACCCCGACGCCAGCGATGTCCCATCGCTGGCGTTATTTGGCTATCGATGGCCCATCGCTGGGGTAACTGAGCACTCGATAGTGGGAACACCAGCCTCGTGAGTCCCACCTGTCCCGGCGGGGATGCCGACCGCCTATTGGACTAGCCATTTGACGGATACGGGGATGGGCCGACCGGGATCACACTCGACGGTGAACAGCTATCGAGACGCAGCTATGGAGAACACCATGAACGAGGAAATGATCCAGGCCCTGGCGATAGCGACCCGGATCGCCTTTGCGACGATCACCAGTCCCGGACAGGCGGCCTTGCGGGCTTGCGTGGATCAGGCCTGCGACATCCCGGCCGGATTCCGCTGGGAACGCAAGGCAACCGCGCACGCCGAGTTCTTCACCACCCTGGCCGACGTCGCTGGCGACCTATGCGTGACACCAGTGCTTAACCACGCCGCCGGGTTCGCCCACGACCTCATGATCTCCGCCGGGCGCGCCGCCGACAGCATCATCATCAACTCCCGCCGGCGGATGCTCGCTCAGCTACGGGCCGGGAACGCCGACGAGGCCGCGCTGGAGATGGAGAAACACCTCAGGATCCTGAGCTTCATGTGCCGCGTGACCACCAGCCCCACGCGAGCGTCGGCCTGACAAGGCTTCCGCCGGGTGACACTAATCACAGAATTTACCGCGCAAGCACAGCTTTATACCGAAATTTTAGACGGAAGGAAACTGCTGTGCCCGCAGGGTATCAAGCCGCACGTGCACGGCTCGGGAGACAGTGAGGTCCTCGTCATGGTGCAGATCAGAGGCCAAAGGGGCGAACAGGGAGGCTCTCCGACCATCGGCCGGAGAGTGGGCGGCGAAATCGAGACGGTGGGCGTGGCCCCGGTCCCCGAGAACCAGCGGATACAGAAGCCAACCTCGATGTTCATCGTGTGGCTGATGGCGTCCGCCTCGGCCACCACTCCCCTGATCGGGCTGCTGCTCTACAAGTACGGGCTGACGGACATGATCATCGCGATCGTGGCGTCGTGGCTGATCGCCTTCATCCCGGCGGGCTTGTTCTCCGAAATGGGCCGGGAGGTGCCGCTGACGGCGCTGGTGGTCGCGAGGAAGACCTTCGGCTGGGACGGCTCGCTACTCTTCTCGGTGCTGTTCTCGCTGGTGAACCTGGGCTGGTTCGGACTCAACACCGAGGTCGGCGCCGAGATCCTGGCCGCGATCACGCACTCCTCGGTGTACATCTGGGATGTGGTCGTCGGCGGTATCCAGATCGTCCTGGTGGTGTTCGGCTACAAGTGGCTGGAGCGGTTCTACCGGTACACCGTGGTGATACTGATCGCCGCCTACGTGGCGCTGATCATCTACCTGTGCACCCACTTCACCCTGCACTACCCGCACCAGACCGAGCAGATGAACTGGGGCACGGCGTTCACCACGGTGCTGACCTTCTCGATCCTGGCCTGGACCTACAAGCTCTCCACCACCTCGCGGTTCTCCGTCCCGTCGTCGAAGACCGGCGGGACCAAGGCGTCCTACTTCCTCGCTCCCTCGGTCGGGATCATGCTCGCCGTCCTGGTGTTCGGGATCGTCGGCGCCTACTCCAACGAGGCCACCGGGAGCTGGAACATCGCGCTGCTCGGCGCGAGCATCAGCGGGTGGGGCTTCGTGGCCGCGATCGGCGCCGCGCTGGCGGTCATCCACACCAACGCGATGAACCTTTACCCCTCCACCGTCGACCTGCTGGTCGCGCTGAACAACGTCCACAAGCCGACCCGCTGGGAGCAGCCGCTGGCCACGATCGGGCTCGGCGTGCTCGGCACCGTGCTGGCCATAGCCGGGATCCTGGACCACGTCCAGACGCTGATCACCGACGCCGGGGACATCATCATCCCGTTCACGTTCGTCATGCTGGTGGACTGGCTGTACGTGCAGCGGCGCCGCACCCCCGCGTCGGCGTTCTTCCAGAAGCCGCGCGGGCTGTCCGACCGGGTCGTGCCCAGCGCGATCGTCGCGGTGGCCATCGGGTTCGTCCTCGGCTTCTGGGGTGACAAGTTCCTGCCCGGCTTCTTCTACAACACCCTGCCGCTACCGGTGGTGGCGGGCGTGGTCGCGGCCATCTTGTACGGCCTGGCCGCGACCTTCTGGCCCCCGCCGCAGGCCGTGTCGCCGCAGCAAGGGGCGGCGTGATGGTAGAGCCGGAAAGCGACCTGGCCGCCAAGGCGACCGCCTGGCGGGACGCCGACCCGGACCCGCAGACCCGGGCCGAGCTTGACCGGCTGCTGGCCGACCGGGACACCGCCGCGCTGGCGGAGCGTTTCGAGGGCTCGCTGGCCTTCGGAACGGCCGGCATCCGCGCCGAGATCGGTGCGGGTCCGATGCGGATGAACAGGCTGGTGGTAGCCCGGGTAGCGGCCGGCCTGGCCCGCTATATCACGACTAGCGATCCGGCCGCGGCCACCGCCGGCGTCGCCATCGGCTACGACGGCCGGATCAATTCGGCGGTCTTCGCCAAGGACGCCGCCCGGATCCTGTCCCGGGCCGGCGTCAAGGTCTCGATGCTGCCGGGGCCGCTGCCGACCCCGGTGCTGGCATACTCCGTGCGCCGTGAGCAGGCCGCCTACGGCCTGATGGTGACCGCCAGCCACAACCCGCGCCAGTACAACGGGGTCAAGGTCTACGTGCGCGATGGCGGGCAGTTGCTGCCGCCGCAGGATGAAGAGATCGCGGCCGCCATCGACGCGGTGGACCCGCTACGGCTGCCCGCGGGCTGGGCCGATGGGGCGTTCGAGTTCGCATCGGCCGACGATGCGGTCAGCGACTACATATCTTCGGTGGCCGCGGGCGGCCCCGCGCCAAGCAGCACTCCGCTCACGGTCGTGCATACCGCGCTGCACGGCGTGGGGGACGGCACGCTGCGAGCGGTGCTGAGCAAAGCCGGCTGGCCAGCCCCCATACCGGTCGTCGCCCAGCAGCAGCCCGACGGGCACTTCCCGACGGTGCCCTATCCCAATCCCGAAGAGCCCGGTGTGCTCGACCTAGCTCAGCAGACCGCCGAGCAGGCCGGCGCCGACCTGGTGATAGCCAACGACCCGGACGCTGACCGGCTCGCTGTCATGGTCCCCGGTCCCGACGGCTGGCACCCGCTCACCGGGGACGAGCTAGGGGCGCTGCTGGGCGACGCCACGCTGACCCGGCTGGCCAGCGGCGAGCCGGTCGCGAATCTTGGCGGGCGACCCGCGGTCGCCGCCACCACGGTGGTGTCCGGATCACTGCTGCGCCGCCTGGCCGAGGCGGCGGGCGTGCGGTGCGTCACCACACTGACCGGGTTCAAGTGGATCGCCCGGACCAGCGGAAACGACGACGCCCTGCTCTACGGTTACGAGCAGGCGCTCGGCTACGCCGTACGGCCGGACTTGGTGGCCGACAAGGACGGGATCAGCGCGGCGCTGCTCGTCCTGCAGCTAGCGACCGAAGAAGCAGCCCGCGGGCGCACCCTCAGCGACCGGCTCGACGACCTGGCAGTGACCCACGGCCTGCATGTCACCGGACTGCGGACGATGAAGGCGGACGGCCCGCAGGGTCTTGACCGGCTCAACGAGGCCGTCGAACGGGTCAGGAAGGAACCGCCGCGGCTGCTGGCCGGGCTGCCGATCACGGTAACCGACCTGCGGGATGACGCGCCCGGCGTCGTGGACCTGGCCGGCGGTCATGCCGAGCGCTCCCCTGGCCAGCCGATTCCGCCGTCCGACGTGCTGATCTGGCACGCCGGCGACGACGCCCGCGTGATGATCAGGCCCAGCGGCACCGAGCCCGAGCTCAAGGTCTACGCCGAGGCCGTCTGGCACGTGCGGTCGCGGGACGGCCTGGCCGCCGCGCGGGCAGGCGCGGCCGAACAAGTCGAGCAGCTGATGGCGGCCACGGTCGCCGCGCTGGAAGGGGGCAGGGATTCATGACCACCATGACGCGAGGCGAGCTTGCTCGCATGATCGATCACACGCTGCTGGTGCCCGAGGCGACCGACGAGGACGTGACCCGGCTGGCCAAGGAGGCCGATCAACTCGGTGTGTGGGCGATCTGCATCTCACCGTCCCGGCTACCGGTAACCCAGGGAGTCCTGGATCCCGGGATAGCGGTGGCGGCGGTAGCCGGCTTCCCGTCGGGCGCGCACCAGACGGCGGTCAAGGTGGCCGAGGCCGGCGGAGCCAGCTTCGTCAAGACCTCCACCGGATTCCACCCGGCGGGCGGCGCCACCGTGCAGGCGGTGGCCGCGATGGCCGCCGCCATCCTGGACGGGCTGCCCGATGAGTAACTTCGACGGAGTCGGCCCGATCCGGGTCAAGCGCGACGGCGGGGAGCTCAGCACCAGCCAGATCAACGAGCTCATGCCGGCCTACCTGAGCGGCGAGTTCGCCGAGGAACAGATGTCGGCGCTGCTGATGGCCATCTTCTTCCGTGGGATGGCACCCGGCGAGCTGGCGACGTGGACGGCGGCGATGATCGCCTCCGGCCAGCGGGCCGACCTGTCCGGCCTGGGCCGCCCGACGGTGGACAAGCACTCGACCGGCGGTGTGGGCGACAAGCTGTCGCTGATCATCGTGCCGCTGGTCGCCGTCTTCGGCGCCGCCGTCCCGCAGATGTCGGGACGAGGACTGGGGCACACCGGCGGGACGCTGGACAAGATGGAGTCGATCCACGGCTGGCATCCGGACCTGGATCCGCGGCAACTGGTGCAGGTGCTGCGCGAGGTCGGCGGCGTCATCACCGCGGCCGGCTCGGACATGGTCCCGGCCGACCGGCGGCTGTACGCGCTGCGCGACATCACCGCCACCGTCGAGTCGATCCCGCTGATCGCCAGCTCGATCATGTCCAAGAAGATCGCCGAGGGCACCAAGAACCTGCTGCTGGACATCAAGGTCGGCGTGGGCGCGTTCATGACCGATCTTGACCAGGCCCGGCTGCTCGGGAAGACCATGATCGGCCTCGGCGAGGCTCATGGCGTCCACACGGCGGCGATGCTGACGGCCATGGACACGCCGCTCGGCCGCGCCGTCGGCAACGCCGTCGAGGTCGCCGAGGCTCTCGACGTGCTCTCCGGCGGCGGCCCGGACGACGTGCGTGACCTGTCGGTCGCCGAGGCCGAGGCGATGCTGCGGCTCGCCGGGATCGACGGCGACCCGGCTAAGGCACTCACCGACGGCCGCGCCCTCGATAAGTTCCGCGAGATGGTCCGGGCCCAGGGCGGTGACCCCGATCAGCCGCTCCCCGACAGCCCGGTGCTCGCCATGGTCACCGCCGAGCGAGACGGGATAGTCCGCCGCCTCGACGCCCGGGCGGTCGGAATGGCCTCCTGGCGCCTGGGAGCCGGGCGGTCACGCCCCGGCGAATCGGTATCGGCGGCGGCGGGCGTGATCTGCCGCGCGAAACCGGGCGAGACCGTGACCAAGGGCCAGCCCATCCTGGAGCTGTGCGGCGACGACCCGAGCCGGCTAACCGCGGCCAGGGCCGAGCTAACCGGCGCGATCGACATCGGGGACGAACCCCCGCCCGCCAGCCCGCTGATCCTGGAGCGCATCGGTTTCTAGGGCACCAAGGGCGTCGTTGACTCATCGCTGCCCCTCTATGGGCAGCGATGAGTCAGCGATGCCTTCGCACCGATGCGCTGGTAACCGGGGTGCACACCAGCGGTCAGGCCCTGGCGGTCAGCCAGCCGGGTCAGCAACTCGTTTAGCTGCTTGCGCTCGGCATCGCTCAGGCCGGCGCAGATGTCGTCTTCGTGGGCGGTTCCCGCCCGCCGGAGTTCATCCTTCATAAACCGCGCCCCCTCCTCGGTCAGGTAGAGGGCGTGATTGCGTCGGTCAGCGGGGTTGCGCCGGCGCTCGATCAGCCCGCGCGCTTCGAGCCCGTCAACAAGCGGCACCAGCCGGCTGGGCGGGATGCGCAGCGCGGCGGCGACGGCCTGCTGGCTTTGCCCGGGCCCCCGGTCGATGAGACGGAGCAGGCCGGCCTGAGCGGGCGTGAGGTCAAGTCCGGAGATGCGCTCGGCGAATCGTGCCGCGGCGTGCGCACCAAGCTGAGCCAGCAGGAAGGCGTTCCCTGACTGGCGTCGCCGCTCTTCCGCACTCACCAGGTCATCGTACACGCTTGACAATAATAGACAACTTGTAATTATTATCTTCTGTACATCATCGACGCTGAGGAGCCCTCATGTCCAGCACCACCCTCCCCCGGCGCGGAGCCCAGGGCGGCCCGCCGCTACTGCTCCCGGTTCTGGCGTATGGAGCGCTGATGGTCGCCGCCGTCATCGTGTCGCGCAATGTCCCGCGGCTGTCGGCGCCAGCGGTCACCGTGCTCGCCTACGACCGGGCGCATCACACTGGACTGCTGGCCGCCGGCTTCCTGGCCTTCGCCGCATCGGTACCGCTGGCCGTGTGGACGGCCGCCGCATACCGCCGGCTTCGCACTCTCGGGATCACCGCACCGGGCACCGTTATCGCGCTGGCCGGCGGGCTGCTCGCCGCCGCGTCCCTCAGCCTGTCCGGCTTGGTGACCTGGACCAGCGCGCAGGCGGCGGCCTCGGCCGATCCCGGGCTGGCCAAGGCGCTCGCGGACCTGACTTTCGCGGCCGGGTCGGCTGGGTTCGTCGCGCCCCTCGGCCTGCTGCTGGCGGGTGTAGCGGTGCCGTCGCTGATCGTGCGCCTCGTCCCCCGGCCGCTCGCCTGGGCCGGGCTCGTCGTTGCCGCGGCGGCGGCGCTATCCGCGTTCACCCTGCTGACCTCGGCCCTCGATTTCACCCTGCCGGCTGGCCGGTTCCTTGGGCTGGCCTGGCTGATCGCGATGAGCGTCGCACTGCCGCAACAGCGACGGCGCGCCGCGACGGCGCCGGTCATCCGCCAGCCGAGCGCGGCTTGACGTCCAGCAGCACCCGGCCGGTGACCGGCTCGAGCTCGCGTCCGCAGAACAGGTAGGGCCGTGTCTCCACGTCGATGCGTTGCTCAGCGATGCTGGCCATCATTGGTTCCGTTCTCCTGGCATACCTCGTCAAAAACACCTTGCACTCGGGCGGACAGCAGCGTCAAAATGAGCGGTCTCCACGTTCGGCGGTTCCGGAAGGACTGAGGCCACCTCGCAGATCAGGCCGCGCAGCAGCGCCAGCCTGTCGTTGAGTCGCGCCCTCCCGCGAGTCAGTCACGTCGAACGCAAAGGACAACCCGCACATGGCTACACCTGTGCCCTCGCACGCCCCTACCTTGATCGCCGCCTACATGCGCGCGGCCGTCGGCAGGCGCTCCGGCGACCGGACCGGACCGTTCACCATCGGCCTCGACGCCCACAGCGACGATCCGATGCGGAACTACGCCGTCCCCGACCACCGCGCCCGCCCCGATCCCACCGCTATCGACGCGCTGATCGCCTTCTTCCGCCACAACCACCGGATCCCTCGTCTGGAGTACATCGAGGAAGACGCGCCCGGCGCCTGGCCCGCACTGGCCGAGGCGGGCTTCGCCATCGAAGGCCGGACCCCGGTCATGATCGCCACCCCGGCTACCCGGCTGACGTCACGCGTACCCGCCGGTATCACCATCCGCGCGGCCGCCAGTGACGCCGACCTGACAGCCGCCGTGACCGTCCAGCACCACGCCTACCAGGTGCCCCATCCGCCCGAGGCCCACGACATCGCCCGGCTGACCAGCCTCACCCAACGCGGCGGCATCGTCGCCATCGCGATCGACGAAGCCTCCGGCGCGGTAACCGGCACCGGCCTGGTCGACGTTACCGGCGACGTCGGCGAGCTCGCCGCCGTCGGTGTGCTGACCGCGTTCCGCCGGCGGGGCATCGCCGCTGCCCTCAGTGTCCACCTCGCCAGGACCGCCCACGCCCAGGGCATCAGCCTGGTCTTCCTGGAAGCCGAACCCGCGGAAGAGCAGATCTACCGGCGCGCCGGTTTCACCGACGCCACCACCAAGATCTGGGCCTCAATCCGCTGATCTTCGCGCGGGCCTATGGATGGCCCACCGCTGGCGCTATAGGGGCTGGTGTCAGATGTGAAAAATTTTGGGTTGGGGTGCCTGGGCGGGTGTCGTGGTCGGTGCGGGGG
>JBEKHI010000206.1:0-14357 GCA_050012355.1 Streptosporangiaceae bacterium
AGCAGGTCCACCCGCTGGTGCTGCCGGTCGAGAAATCGCCGTTGGTGAGCAGGTTGGTCTGGGCCGCGGCCGGCAGTGCGGTCGGCCCGGCGGTAAGCGCGATCAGCGCGGAGAAAACGAGCAGTACGAGCCACCACGGACGGTGGCGTCCGGAACGGGGTTTCATCCGACCTCCAGAGGGGGGCGAGGTCCTTACTTAACTAATAAGAAACTTTACTATTAGTTGTTAAATACGCTAGCCTTCCGTAACTTCCTCGTCAATCCTGCGGTTCGCGCGACTACTACGTTGACTGATATATTGATCAACGTATTAGGAGGGCGGGCGGTTGAACAGACAGGACGGCAGGACCGGGCAGGACGTGCTGCGCCGGGTCGGCGAGGCGTCGGTGCTGATCCTGATCAGCCTGGCCGACGGGCCCAAGCACGGTTACGCGCTGATCCAGGACATCAAGGAGATCGCCGGGGTCGAGCTCGGGCCCGGCACGCTCTACGGCGCGCTGGACCGGCTGGAACGGCTTGGCTTGATCGAGTCGCTGCCAGCCGATGAGCGGCGCCATCCGTACCGCATTACCACGCCGGGGGCGGAAGCCCTTCGGGTGCACCTTGATTCGCTTGAGCGGGTCAGCGCGGCCGGGCGGCTCCGGCTGCGGCTGGGCGGCATCTGATGAGCGGCTCCCGGACGACCCGGCTGGTCGAGATCGCGCTGCGGTGCTACCCGGCCCGCTGGCGGCGGCGGCACGGCGACGAGGCGGCCGAGCTGGCCGCGCTGCTCATCGGGGACGGAACCCCAGCGGGCTTGATCGCCTGGAGCTATCTGGTCGGTGCGGCGCGGGCGTGGCTCACGCCTCGGCCCGGCCGGCACCTGAGCGCGGCCACCTGCGCGCTGCTGGTCGTTGCCTGTTCGCTGGGTGTCTCGACGGGGGTGCTGGCCTCGACATCGCCGGCCAGGGCGACCAGCACGAGCCCGCCCCGCGTGCACTGCGTGACCCCCGTCGTGGGTCACTCACGGATGATGATCTGGGAGGCCGGTCATGACCAGTCCTGCTGACTCGGCCGGGCCCCGTCCGCGCAAGCGGACGCTGAGGCGGACGCTGACCGAAGTGGTCATCACGGTCGTCGTGGCGGTGCTGCTGGCCGCCTTGGTGCGGACGTTCGCGTTCCAGACCTTCTGGGTGCCCTCGTCGTCCATGGTTCCGACGCTCCAGGTGAACGACCGGATACTGGTGCAGAAGGCCTTCTTCAGCTGGCATGACATACGCGAGGGCAACATCGTGGTGTTCACCCACCCGCCGCGCGACGCGTGCGGGCCAGGTGACCTGGTCAAGCGAGTCATCGGACTGCCGGGGCAGACGATCTATTCGTCCGGCAACAACATCTACATCAACGGGCGGCTGCTCTCCGAGCCCTACCTGCCGCATCCCGACCCCCTCGGCCCGGCGATACCGGACGCGAGCCGCCAGCACCCGTACAAGATCCCGGCCGGCGACTTCTACGTGATGGGTGACAACCGGGCGATCTCCTGCGACAGCCGGTACTGGGGCCCGATCAAGGGCTCGAGCATCGTCGGCAAGGTAGTCCTGGTCTGGTGGCGCAACGGCCACCCCTTCTTCCACGCGTTCTGAGGGTTCGCCCTGGTTTGGCGGCGGGTGGCACATACGGGACATATCGCCAGACAGGAGCTCTTCTACAGCGCTGTCGGTGGCCCATCGCAGGCGTTCAGGCGCCATCGGTGGCCCATCGCTGGGGTTGTGGCGACTGAGCCGCTTGGATCAGGGCACCGGACGAGGGCGACGCGCGCCGAGCACCCAGAACGCCGCACCCAGCAACAGGAACGCGAGCAGCGGAAGTCCGGCCGCGGCGAGGTAGGTCCAGCGCTCGCTCGGGACCCACTGGCTGCTCGGCAGGTTCTCGGCACTGAACCAGCCGTCACCCAGACCGGGCAGCAGGCACTCCACCGTGGCGAAGATGACCAGGATGGTGGACAGCAGGGTCATCACGCCGATGGCAGGGGCGCGGAAGGGGCGCGGGTCCTGAGGCCGGCGCCGGCGTAGCACCCAGGCGGCCGGGAAGATCCCCAGATAGGACATCAGCGTGGTGGAGATGGCCAGGCTCAGCGCGACAGAGAAGAACTTGTAGGTGTTGCCGCCGGTGATCGTCTCGGTCGCCGCGAACACCGCGGTCGCGACCACGCCCGACAGCAGGTTCACCCGGACCGGGGTGCCGAACCGCGCGGAGAACTGCCCGAGCGCGGCCGGCCCGGCCCCGTCGAGGCAGGACACCGCCATCGCGCGGTCCGAGCCGAGGATCCAGGCCAGCCCCGAGGTGAAGGCGACGATCACGATCAGGATGCCCATCAGCCAGCCGAGGACCGTACCCCATCCCATGAGCACGGCAGTGCCGTGCACGCTCACCCGGCCGCCGAACACGGTCAGTGCCTGCTTCACCGCCTCGGGAAAGCCGGTCAGTCCGTTGGCCTGGCTGGTGGGCAGCACGACCAGGATGCCGAGCACCGGCAGCCCATACAGGGCCGCCGTGGCCAGCAGCGACTTGGCGATGCCGGAGGGCAGGTCCCGGGCCGGGTTCCGCAGTTCCTCGCCCGCCGTGCTGGGCAGTTCGAAGCCGACCAGGCTGAACAGGATCAGCGGAACGAGCGCGGCGAACCCCGACACGGTGGGCACGAAGCTGTCGGCGCCGACGCCGTGGAAGCCGTGCCGCAGCCCGTAGCCCAGCACGACGAGGCTGAACAGCCCGAACAAGGCGAACCGTGCCAGCGCCCCGGCGGCCAGTACCCACCGGGCGATCCTGGCGGACAGGATGGTCAGCAGCACGCCGCACCAGATGAACGGGATCCCGATCGCGTACATCACCGTGGCGGAGAATCCGCGCCCGTCGTTGAAGAAGACCACGAGCGCACCGCAGGAGGTGCCGACCAGGGTGCCGCCGACCCAGGCGGGATTGCTGACCCAGTAGACGAAGTTGTTCATCGCGGCGGGCAGCCGGCCGAACGCCATCCGCACCCACACATATGGGCCACCCTCGTCGGTGTACGCCGCGCCGAGCTCGGCCAGCAGCAGCGCCGAGGGCACGGCGAACAGCAGCACCGAGCCGATCATCCAGGTGAACCCGGCCCCGCCGCGGGTCGCCAGCGTGCCCAGCCCGTCGACGCCCACCAGCGTGCACACCAGCAAGAAGAAGACGTCGAGACGCCCGAAGTTCCGCTGCAGCTTGACCTTCTCAAGCACCGGTTCAGGTGCCGTCATCCGAGCATCCCGTTGGCGATGCCCGCGCGCAGCCTGGCCGGACGGCCCGTCGCGTCCTCGTGCCGGTCGGCAGAATCGGCGATCCACGCCATCGCGCCCACCGCCAGGCTGCGGAACGGCTCCGGCTCCCACTTCCTGGCCGGCGGTCCCGCCCAGCAGAGCGGATCCCCGGTCCCGGTGATCAGCGCCGCCAGGGTCCGCCCGGCCAGATTGCTCAGCGCCACGCCGTCCCCGACATAGCCGCCGGCCGAGGCGAGTCCGGTCGAGCGATCGTAGGACACCCGCGGCTCCCAGTTCCGGTACGCCCCCAGGACCCCGCTCCACGCATGGCTGACCTCGGCCTGTGCCAGTTCCGGGAACAGTTCACCGGCAGCGCGGCGCAGCACCTCGGTGACGGCTCGCTCGCGGGCCGGGTCCGGCCGTAGCCCGGAGCCGTACCGGTAGCCGACCCCGCAACCGCCGATCACCAGCCGGTCGTCGGCGGTGCGCTGCAGGTACGGGAAGTCGAAACGCAGGTCCGACATGGTGGCCCGGCCGGGCCACCCGAGTTGCTCCCAGGTCGCGCTCGGGATCGGCCCGGTGGCGATCACCCGCGAGAAAAGCGGGAGTACCGTGCGGCCCAGCCCGCCCAGCGAGCAGGTGTAGGCCTCGGTGGCCCGCACGACGGTCCCGGCCCGCACCGTGCCGTGGTCTGTGCGGACCTGTCCGGGCGAGATCCGCAAGGCCCGGGTGTCTTCGGCGATGCGCACGCCGCGGCGCGCGACGGCGTCCGCTAGGCCGGTGGCCAGCTTGGCTGGCTGTATCGCCGCGCAATGCCGGGTGAACGACGCGGCCAGCAGGCCAGGGGTACGCAATGTCAGGGGGTCAACGTCGCTCCACTCCTCGCCGAACCCGAATTCTCGCTGCTCCGACATCCGCTGAGCGAGCCGGGCCCGTTGCGGCGCATTGCGGGCCAGCAGAAGGGTGCCGTCCCGGCTCCAGTCGCAGGCGATGGCCTCGCGGGCGACGACGGCCCCGATCTCGTCGACCGCCCCGATCGCGGCCCGCTGCAGGGCGATGGCCGCCTCGCGTCCATGTCGCCGGGCCAGCGTGGATAGCCCGGTGGGCAGATACGCCGAGCACCAGCCGCCGTTACGGCCCGACGCGCCAGCCCCGGGATGGTCGGCCTCGATGAGCAGCACGTCCAGCGCCGGGTCCAGTTCCTTGAGGTAGTAGGCGGTCCACAGGCCGGTGAATCCGGCGCCGACCACCGCCACGTCGGCCTCGGTGTCACCCGGCAGCGGGGGGCGCCGCGGCCGGGGGATGCCCTCGAACCACAGGCAGTCCGTCATCGCCCTCCTCGCCGGTGATTAACATCATGAGTGTTATCATAATGAACACCATCTTAAATCTGTCAAGGGTGAGGTCCCATGGAGCAGCAGACCGGCCGGCGCCGCGGTCGGCCGCCCCGGCCGGGACGACGCGAGGAGATCCTCGACGCCGCTGTGAAGGTCCTGGCCGAGCGCGGTTTTGAAGGACTGAGCCTGGCTCAGCTGGCCGAGTCCCTCGGGTTCAGCACCTACGCGCTCACCTACCACTTCGGCGCCAAGGAGGAATTCCTCGCGGCCGTGGTGACGCACGTGGAGGAACGGCTGCAGGCGGAGTTCCAGACGCTGGCCGCCGAGCCCGGACTGACGCCCGCCGAACTGCTGCGCCGCTACTGGGCCACCACCGCCGAGCCCGGCGCGGGGGAGTCGATGCGGCTGTGGCTGGAGGTGGTCCTGCTGGCCAGCCGCGAGCCGGACCGGTTTCCCGGCTTCCTGGAACGCGCCGCCCGCAGCTGGACTCCGGTGATCGTAACGGCCCTCGGCGACCGTCCGGATGTCGAGCAGTGGGCCGCCCTCGCCTTCGCCACCATGACCGGGCTGGAACTACTGCAGTTGATGGAGCCCGGCTCGGATGCCCCCGGTAAGGCGTTCCAGACCTTCGCCGGACTGTGCGAGCTGCTTTTCCCGAGCGGCGGCTGAGTCCGGAGGCATCGTCAGGCGAGCCGCGCGAGCCGGTCGCTCATGTCACTGATGAGGTCTTTGGTCCAGTCGCCATGCCCGGGGAAGACACCCTCGAAGCGGTGACCGGAGCGGGCCAGACGGGCCAGGGAGCGGCGATGTTCCTGGCGGGAGTACCAGATCGTGTCGATGGGGCGAAGGTCCGAGGTCTGCCACGACCAGGCCAGGGTGTCGCCGGAGAACAAGTGCCGCTGGTCGTGGAGGTACAGGACGCTTCCCCGGGTGTGGCCCGGCACGGCGTAGGCGATCATGCCGGGGAAAATGGTGGCCTCATCGGTGGTGGTGATGATGTCGGTGGCGAACGGCGCCGCGTCCCGGTCGGCTTCGTGAATCCAGACCCGGGCACCGAAGTGCTCGGCGTAGCGCTGGGCATCGGCGATGTCGTCTCGGTGGGTGAGCAGCACGTGGTCGATCCCGCCGGCTTCCTCGATCGCCCGGGCCAGGGTGCCGTTCCAGTGCGGGGCGTCGACCAGGAACGGGTCGCGGGCCTGGGGAACGAGCCAGGCGTGGGCGCCGAAAGAACGAAGGTCGTTGTACCCGCAGAGAAACACGCCAGGCACGATTTGCAGCGGGAAGACCCCGGGCGGCGCGTGGCGACGGCTGGTGGTGCCGATCGAGCGGGTGGGACAGGCTAGCGCGGCTCGCCACAGCGCCATCTCCTCGTCGGGGCCGGCGGGCTGACGGGTGACGACGGACTGGCCGCCGCCGACCGAGGAGATGAGGTCGGGAGCGTGCTGGCGGGCGACGTCGCAGGCGATGCACCGGTCGTCGACGTACCAGTCGCCCGGCGCGTTGTCCGGGTGGCGGTCAGCGAGGCGAGCCATGGGGTCCTCCAAATGCCAAAATGGAACTCTAAAGTACCATAAAGGGATTCGTGCGTGCTAGAGTGAGGGTGTGAACGTCCCGAAATCCAGCGTCCGCGACCGCACCCGCGGCGCGATTCTGGCCGCCGCCGCCTCGGTACTGGCCAGGGACCGGACCGCGACCCTGCCTGATATCGCCGAGGCTGCCGGTGTCGGCCGCACCACGCTGCACCGCTACTTCCCCGACCGCGCGTCGCTGGTCGAAGCGACCATCAAGGACTCGATCCAGGCGACCCAGCGGTCCGTGGCCGAGGCGGCGCTGGACCAAGGCCCGGCGCTGGACGCCATGCGCCGGGCTGTCGCCGCGCTGGTCGCGGTAGGGGATCGCCTGATGTTTCTCTTCGGTGATCCCCGCGTACTCGAGGGTTACCGCGCGGGAGACCGGGCGGTACCGCCCGACGATCCCGTCATCGACCTCATCAAGCGAGGACAAGCCGAGGGCGTGTTCGACCCCGAGGTCAGCCCAAGCTGGATTCAGCACGTCCTGTGGGTCCTGGTCTACCGCGGATGCGAGGACGCGGACCGGGGCGAGATTCCCCGGCATGGCATCACCGCTACCGTCATCCGGACCCTCGAAAACGGCATCCACCGGCCGATCTGCTCAAAGCAGAACGGCTAGTGACACACCGCGGCCAAGACGTACGCTCGCAATATGGCTGAGCTGCGTCTGGTCCCAGAACCGTCTCCCCGGCGCGATTGCGCGGAGCCGCTGTGGCGGGAGGCTCTCGGGCGCCGGCTGCGCGCCCTGCGGCTGGAGCGCGGCGAGAAGCTCATCGACACCGCCAGCCGGGCGGGCGTATCGCCGCAGTACCTGTCGGAGGTGGAGCGCGGCCGCAAGGACCCGTCCAGCGAGATGATCGCCGCCATGGCGGGCGCGCTGGACGTCACGCTCATCGACCTAGCCGAGCAGGTGGCCGGTGACCTGCGGTTCGTCGCCGCGCCACGCACCGTCGCGCCACGCTCCTTCGGCCAGCCGCAGGCCCTGCTGTCGCTAGCTGCCTGACGTCCCGAGCACCTGGCGGAGTTTGAGGCGGGTGCCGGTGCGCAGGATGGCGCGTTCGTAGACCTTGCCGGCCAGCCGCACCATGGCGACGATCGTGACGACCGTGATCAGCGCCGACAGCAGCACCTCCCACCAGGTGGCCGCCCCGATGGCGAACAGCGCGGGCATGGTCACCGGCGCGGTGAACGGGATGAACGTCAGCACCCGGAAGAACGGGCTCACCGTCGTGCCCCAGACCGCCGTGTCGGTGACCACGTAGCCGATGATCAGCGGGATATACAGCGGGAACGCCGCGTTGTTGGCGTCGGCTTGCCGGCTGATCAGCGATCCGGCGGCGGCGAACGCGAACGAGTAGAGCGCGTAGCCGAGCAGCAGCCATAGCAGGCCCATCGCGAGCACTCCCGGCGACGCGCCGCGTACCGAAGACGTTCCGGCGGCCCAGGCCGCGACGAGGTATACCGCGCCGAGCGCGAGCATCTGGGCGAGTGCCAGCGCGCCCATGCCCAGCACCTTGCCGGTGACCAGTTGCACCGGCCGCAACGTCGTGAGCAGTACCTCCACCACCCGGCTGGACTTCTCCTCGCCGACCCCGATGGTGATCTGCATCCCGTAGACGAGGATCAGGATGTAGGTCACGATCGATAGCACCAGCGCGGTGACCCGTGGCGCGATCCCGCGGGGCGGCGGTTCCAGCGCGCGCACCGGCAGCGCCGTGCCGTGCGACGCGATCGACTCGGCGGTCTTGGCCGGCAGCGCGGCGAATAGCCGCTGCAACCCGACGACCTGTGCCAGCGTGTCAGCGATGGTGTTCCCTGATCCGGACGACGCGCCGACAGCCTCCTGCTTGATCAGCACCTCGCTGCCGCCGACAACCACGGCGCTGAGCGTGCCCGATTTGAGCCCGGCTTCGCCGGTGGCGACCGTGTCGAGCGGTACCACGGTGATCTTGGTGTGGGTCAGCCGTCCGGCCTCCGCCACCGCCTGCGTCATCGATGCGGACTGGTTGCTGACGACGACCCCGACGGTGGCGGTGGACTCGCCGCTGCTGCCCTTCACGAGCGCCGGGATGATCGCTCCCGCCAGCGCACCGAGCAGGAAGATCACGCTGGCCACCCAGAACGCCTTCGTCCGGGCCCGCTCACGGAACTCACGCCGAGCCACCAGCCACGTCAGACTGTACTTCCTCGCTTGCCGCCGGGGCCCCATAACGCGTCGCCTTCCCTCGTCGCTCGTTCCTCGCTCCTCAGTCCAGGCAACGCGGGCCCCTTTGGCTCGCTCGGGGAAGTCGCGTCGCGGAAGACTTCGGATAGCCGTCGGCGCATGAAGCCGAACTCCTCGATGTCCCCGCCCGCCCGTGCCTTCTCGAGGATCTCTTGAGCCGCCTGCCGGTCAGGCACCCCGATGACGACCGTCCCGTCGGCCGAGACCGAACCGCCCAGCCCGGTCGTCCAGGACGCGGAAGTGTCCCCGGCGACCCGCGCCCGTACCCGTAGCGGCCCGCCTCTGGCGAGTTCCTCGACCGTGCCGAGGGCGACCGTGCGTCCCTGGCTGATGATCGCGACCGAGTCGCACAGGTGCTCGACCAGGTCCAGCTGGTGGCTGGAGAACAGCATCGTGACACCGGCCCGCGCCCGTTCGGCGAGCACCTCGCTCATCGCGTCGATACCGCCGGGATCCAGACCGGAAAACGGCTCGTCGAGCACCAGCAGCTCCGGCTCGTGCACCAGCGCGGCGGCGAGCTGCACCCGCTGCTGGTTGCCGAGCGACAGCGACTCGACCTTCGACGTTTCCCGGCCGCCGAGCCCGAGACGCTCGATCCAGGCGGCCGACGCGCGGCGCGCGTCCGTCGGCGGAACGTCGTGCAGCCGCGCGAAGTACTCCAGCTGGTCCGCGACCCGCATCCCCGGATACAGACCCCGTTCCTCGGGCATGTAGCCGACGCGCGCCCGGTCGACCGCACCGCCTCGCCAGCGCACCGTGCCCGAGTCCAGCGACGTCACCCCGACGATCGCGCGCATAGCGGTCGTCTTGCCCGAGCCATTAGGCCCGAGAAAACCGAACACCTGCCCGGGTGGCACGCTGAACGTCAGCCCGTCGAGCGCGACTACTGTTCCGAATTGCCTGGTGAGCTGGTCTAGCTCCAGGCTTCCCTCGACCATAGAAATGTGATATCACATTTATAGATGGAGGTAAAGCTATGGACCATAACGACGCGACTAGTTCCAGCGGGGACACCGTCATCGAGCGGTCGGCACGCACTATCGGTGGCTGGCCGGTCGTCTGGGCGTGTCTCATCGCGCTGGCAGTCGGTATAGTACTCGTCTCGGTTGAAAGGGGCCCCGGGGCGGTGGCCCCCGGCGCGATCCTGATAGCGGCGAGCCTGATAATAGCCGGTGGCCTGACGGTGGTACCGCCCGGTGAGGCGCGGGTGGCGCTGCTGTTCGGGCGGTACACGGGCACCATCCGTGACCCTGGCCTGCACTGGGTGAACCCGCTGATGCAGCGGCGCCGCATCTCGGTGCGGGTGCGCAATCACCAGACCGAGGTGGCCAAGGTGAACGACGCGAACGGTAACCCGATCGAGATCGCCGCGGTGCTGGTCTGGCAGGTAACCGACACCGCCAAGGCGGTGTTCGCGGTCGATGACTATCCGAAGTTCGTGGCGGTGCAGACGGAGACCGCGGTGCGGCACACCGCCGGCAGTTACCCGTACGATGCCGCCCCCGGGGAACTGTCGCTGTTGCAGAACGCGGACCAGATCAACACCGGCCTGGCCGCGGAGATCGCCAACCGGATCGCGACCGCGGGGGCTCGGGTGGTCGAGGCACGGCTGATGTGGTTGTCGTACGCGCCGGAGATCGCAGCGGTCATGCTGCGCCGTCAGCAGGCGTCAGCTGTCATCGCGGCGCGCCAGCAGATCCTTGACGGCGCGATCGGCATGGTGCGCGGCGCGTTGGAGAGACTGTCAGCCGATGGAGGGATCGAACTGGACGAGGAACGGAAGGCCGCGATGATCAGCAACCTGCTCGTCGTCTTGTGCAGCGAGCAGCAGACCCAGCCGGTCGTAAACACGGGCACCCTTTATCAGTGAGTTCAGAGCGCAAGACCGTTCCCTTGCGGCTCGATCCGGCCGTGTACGACGCGCTCGCGAGGTGGGCGTCCGACGAGTTGCGCAGCACCAACGCGCAGATCGAACTGATCCTGCGCCGCGCGCTGGCGGACGCCGGGCGGTTGCCCTCCCGGGTCCGCCCCGTACGCGGCCCCGGCCGCCCGCGCAAGGACGAGTCTGACGCCTAGGCGATGCGGCGCCTCCCGGGGATCTCCTCCCGGTGGTCGAGTACGTGGTCGGCGATGCCGTACTCGAGGGCTTGGGCAGCCGTGAAGACCCGGTCCCGGTCGGTGTCGTGCCTGAGGGTCTCGACCGTCTGGCCAGTGTGCCTGGACAGGATGGTCTCTATCTCGGCCCGGACCCGTACCACTTCGTCGGCCTGCAGGATCAGGTCCGGGAGCGTGCCCTGGCCGCGATCCGCCGGCTGATGCAGCACGACCCTCGCGTGCGGGAGTATCAGGCGACGGTGCTCGGCACCCCCGGCCAGCAGCACCGCGCCGGCGGCGATCGCCTGGCCGACGCAGGTAGTGGCCACCGGAGCCTGGATGAACTGCATGGTGTCGTAGACGGCGAGCATCGCGGACAGGTCGCCGCCCTCGCAGTTGATGTACAGGTTGATCTCGGAATCCGGGCTGTCGGCCTCGAGGTGGATGAGCTGGGCGATCAACGCGTTCGCGACGCCCGAGTCGATCGCGGTGCCGAGGTAGATGATGCGCTCGGTGAGCAGATGCGAGTACACGTCCATGATGCGCTCGCCCCGGGAGTCCCGCGCGATGACGTTGGGGATGGTGTAAGTGCTCATGCCGCGCTCCCTCGCAGTCCGAACTCGTGCTTCCGTGAGGGCATCACCTGGGTGAACGAGTCCACGATCTCGTCGATGAACCCGTAATCGCGGGCCTCTTGCGCCGTATACCAGCGATCGTGCAGCGAGTCCTCGAGGATCCGCTCCACCGGCTGGCCGGTGTCGGAGGAGACGATGCTGGCCACGGTGTCGCGGGTCCAGCGCAGGTTATCGGCCTGCACCTCGATCTCGACGGCGCTGCCGCCGATGCCGCCCGACCCCTGGTGCATGAGCACGCGGGCGTGCGGGAGGGCGTACCGCTTGCCCTTGGTGCCCGCCGACAGCAGGAACTGCCCGGCGCTGCAGGCAAGCCCGAGCGCGAGGGTCGCGACGTCGCACGGCAGCAGCCGCATGGTGTCGCGGATGGCGAGCATTGACGGCACGGAGCCGCCGGGGGAGTGGATCCACAGCGCGATGTCCGAGACCGGATCGTCGGCGGCGAGCGAGAACAGCTGGGTGGTCAGCAGCGTGCCGTTGTCGTCGTTCAGGACGCCGTCCAGGACGAGGACGCGGCGGAGCAGGAGGGCTTCGCGCGCTCGTTCGGTAAAGGCGGGTAGTTTGTTGTCGTCATCAGCCATGCTTCTAGCCTGCGGCTTTGCGCGGATGAAAAGCGGCTCGCGCTGCCTCAGGCAGATCCGCCCAGAGCAGTCAGCAGCGCAGCGTTTCGAAATAACGGGCGGGTTTACGGCGTGACGACGTTGTCGTGTTATGTCCTGGTTGTGCTGACCCCCGCCGCCACCCTGCGTTCGAATGATTATGGTTGGTGTGGCACTAGCAAGAAAAGAGTATGGGTAACGCTGCACTGACCACAATCGTCGGGTCGTGCCCGCAGTGCGAGATGGGGATGGATGTCCGGTTTGCAAACCCTGCCGGTGCGGAGCAAACCACCGTCAGGACCCGCAACATGCCGGGAAGCGCCTTATTGACCCAATATTCTGGAGCCATGCAGCGCCTCAGATCAGTGATCGGCAATCATCCGTACGTCGAGGCACTCCGGGACGGTCGCGTCTCATCGCCGTGGGTATCGCTGGAATTCGAAACGGTTGAGGGCGCGCTTCGCAACGCGATGACGCTGATGGCGCGGAACGCGGAGTTTGACCTCTGCGAGATGTCGCCGACCTCGTACCTGCTGGCACGCCAGTCGGGTGTCCCGTTGATCGCGCTGCCGGTGTTTCCGTACCGTCAGTTTCCGCTGGATCAGATCGTGGTCCGCGAGGACAGCGGTATCGGCGATCCGTCCAGCCTGGCGGGCAAGCGGATAGGGACCAGGACCTGGGCCCAGCCAACGGGTCTGTGGATCAGGGAGATCCTCTCCGCTCACTACGATTGTGATCTGCTCGATTCCCGCTGGACGTTTGTCAACGAGGATCCCTTTCCTGGGATCCGGCGCCCCGAGAGCTCGGCCGACCAGCGCGGCGCCACGCTGACGTCGCTGCTGACCGACGGGCAGGTCGACGCCGTCATCGGATCGGCCGAGGTGCCGCCCGGGTGCCGGCCACTGTTCAGTAACCCGGTCGGGGAGTCGCGTGCGT
Source organism: Streptosporangiaceae bacterium (assembly GCA_050012355.1). Lineage (GTDB taxonomy): Bacteria > Actinomycetota > Actinomycetes > Streptosporangiales > Streptosporangiaceae > JBEKHI01. Next base: position 12,654 of record JBEKHI010000206.1, read on the forward strand.
GGTTTGAGCAGACCGGCCTTATCCCCGTCAACCACCTGATCGCGATGCGCGCCGAGCACCGCGATCCACAGCTCATGACGGAGATCTGCCGGATGTTCGAGGTGGCCAAGCGTGCCGCACTCGCGGTCCCCGGTGCGGGCGGTCCCACGGTGAGCCATCTTCGCCAGGTGACGGGCCTTGACGATCCGCTGCCTTACGGCTGGCGGCCGAACTCGGCCGTGTGTTCAACGCTCTTCGAGGCGATGCGTCAGCAGGGCATGTGCGACAAGCGAGTCGACGCCGCGGACGTGATCGAGCCGATCGACTTCGCCTAACCAGAAACCGCAAGGAGGCACGCGATTATGGCCGAGTTCATTGGCGCTATAGGCACATCACACGCGCCGCCGATCTTCCTGGAGCCGCAATACTGGGTCGAGCACGCCGGCATTACGGACCGGAACAATCCCGAGCTGATCTCGCCCAGGACGGGGAAGGTCACCCGCTACGAAGATCTCGTGACCGAGGTCGCGGCCGCGGATCCCGAGCGGCTCGCCAACCTGAGTGACGAGGTGTTCCAGCAGAATTACGCGCGGATGGAGACGGCGACGGGGCGCCTGCGGGCGACGATCTCCGAGCTCGCGCCGGACACCGTCCTGGTCATCAGCGATGACCAGGAAGAGATCTTTTTCGACGACAACATGCCCGTCTTCTCCGTGTACTGGGGCCCGAGCTGGAGCCTGGTCCCGTGGAAGTCGCCGCGGCCGTCGGCCAGCCCGCTGTTCACGAACTTCCAGAAGGGCTGGGGCGACAAGGAACTGGAAGTCCCGGTCGACGCGGAGGCGGGCGCGCATCTGATAGCGAGCCTTACCGGGGACGATTTCGATGTCTCGCACTTCCGGTACCTGCGCGAGGAGTACGGGGGAACTGTCGGGCCGGCCGGTTACCTGGATAAGGCGCGCAGCCGGGCACCGAAGCACCATGGGATCCCGCACGGCTTCGCGTACGTGGTCAAGGTGCTCATGAACAACGACCCCATTCCGATGGTGCCGGTGTTCATCAACACCTGCTATCCGCCGAACCGCCCGACAGCCCGCCGCTGCTACGACTTCGGCATCGCCCTGCGGAAAGCGATCGGGACCCTTCCAGGAAACAAGCGCGTGCTCATTGTCGCGTCCGGCGGACTGAGCCATTTCGTGCTCGACGAGGAACTGGACCGGCTGCTGATCAAGGGCATGGAGAGCGACGACCGGGCGGTGCTCGAGTCGCTGCCCCGGCTGGACGCACCGACCGGCGAGATCAGGAACTGGGTCGCCGCGGCGGGAGCGTGCCGGGACCTGCGGTTCGAGCTGATCGACTACGTACCGACGCCGCGCACTGAGGCCGGAACCGGCGGCGGCTGGTGTTTCGCGTACTGGGACGCCCGGCGTCCGCGATGATGAACGCGACCTCGACTCAAAATAGGGTGCGTTTACGGCGTGTTGCGGACCCTGTCAGTGATTTACTCCGCACCGGCAGGCTCGCGGATGGTTCGCGAATCGGACATCCGCGTCATCTCGCCCTGCTGTCGTGCCCGGTGATTATGGTTGGTGCGACCTTACCCATGCTCTGACCGGAAAGTCCTTCCCTCAGCCGGTGCGCGGCAGCGGACCGATTCTGGGCGGTGCGACGCTGACCAGCAAAGAGCGCGGGCAGTGCCACACCGCCCAGCAACGGCACACCCAGGCC
>JBEKHI010000207.1:0-26743 GCA_050012355.1 Streptosporangiaceae bacterium
TACGTGACTTTCCCGACCGTGATTCCTGGGATTCGGCCATAACGGCGCAGGTGGCGGCCCATGAGCCCGATCTGGTCGTGCTGGCGGGGTTCATGAAGCTGGTCGGCAAGACGTTCCTCGGCCGGTTCGGTGGCCGGTGCGTGAACACGCACCCCGCGCTGCTACCTTCATTCCCGGGGATGCACGGCCCGCGGGACGCGCTGGAGTACGGAGTTAAGGTCTCCGGCTGCACGGTTTTCGTGGTGGACGAGGGCGTGGACGCCGGGCCGATCGTGGGACAGGCCTGCGTGCCAGTGCTTGATGACGACGACGAGGCGACGCTGCACGAACGGATCAAGGTCGCCGAACGCGCACTCCTCGTGGAAACGGTCGGGAAGATGGTCCGCGACGGATGGACCGTCTCAGGACGGAAGGTGAGGTTCGGGTCATCATGAGCGAGCCGGAGGAAGGCCGCGTCGCTATTAAGCGCGCCCTGGTCAGCGTGTGGGACAAGTCGGGATTGTCGGATCTGGCCCGGGCGCTGTCGGACGCTGGCGTGGAGATCGTCTCGACCGGCTCGACCGCGGACCACATCCAGGCCGCCGGGGTGCCGGTGACCAGGGTCGAAGAGGTCACCGGGTTCCCCGAGTGCCTGGACGGCCGGGTCAAGACGCTGCACCCGCGGATCCATGCCGGGCTGCTCGCGGTCCGGTCGTCCGAGGCGCACCGCTCACAGCTCAGCGAGCTGACCATCGAGCCGTTCGAGCTGCTGGTCTCGAACCTGTACCCGTTCTCGGCGACCGTCGCCTCGGGCGCCACGCCCGACGAGTGCGTCGAGCAGATCGACATCGGCGGACCCGCGATGGTGCGCGCGGCGGCGAAGAACCACGCCTCGGTCGCGGTGGTCACCTCGCCCGACCGGTACCCGGACGTGATCGCCGCGCTCGGCTCCGATGGGTTCACCCTCGAGCAGCGCAAGCGGCTGGCGGCGGCGGCCTACGCGCACACCGCGTCGTACGACATCGCGGTCGCCTCCTGGTTCGCCGCGGTCTACGCACCGGACGAGACCGCGACGTCGACCGGCTGGCCGGATGTCACCGGGGCGGTCTGGCGGCGCCAGGACGTGCTGCGCTACGGGGAGAACCCGCACCAGCGAGCCGCGCTGTACGCGGGACCAGCGGCCGACGGCATCGCCTCGGCCGAGCTGCTGCACGGCAAGGCGATGTCCTACAACAACTACGTGGACGCCGACGCGGCCCGCCGGGCCTGCTTCGACTTCGACGCGCCCTGCGTGGCGATCATCAAGCACACCAACCCGTGCGGGATCGCGGTGGGCTCCTCCCTCGCCGAGGCGCACGCGAAGGCGCACGCCTGCGACCCGGTTTCCGCGTTCGGCGGCGTTATCGCGGCCAACGGGACGGTCACTGGCGAGATGGCGGCCCAGATCGCCGACGTGTTCACCGAGGTGGTGATCGCGCCGGAGTTTTCTGATTCGGCCCTTGAGATCCTCACCAAGAAGAAGAACATCCGGCTGCTGCGCTGCGTCGCGCCCGGCGGCTCGGCGGTCTCCGAACTGCGCCCGGTCAGCGGCGGCATGCTCGTGCAGTCCGCCGACCTGATCGACGCACCCGGCGACGACCCGGCGTCCTGGACGCTGGCGGCCGGTCCGGCGGCAGCGGCTGAGGATCTCGAAGACCTGGAGTTCGCCTGGCGAGCATGCAGGTCGGTGAAGTCGAACGCGATCCTGCTGGCGCGGTCCGGTGCTTCGGTTGGCATTGGCATGGGTCAGGTGAACCGGGTCGACTCGGCCCGGCTCGCGGTGTCTCGCGCCGGTGATCGCGCGGCGGGCTCGGTGGCCGCCTCAGACGCGTTCTTCCCGTTCCCTGACGGCCTGGAGATCCTGCTAGCGGCCGGCGTCCGCGCCGTGGTCGAGCCAGGCGGCTCCGTCCGCGACGAAGAGGTTATAGCCGCCGCCGAATCAGCGGGCGTAACCCTCTACCTAACCGGCGTCCGCCACTTCTACCACTGAGCCTCCGCCCCGCCCCTCACGAGCCCGCCCGTCTTTCACGGGGTCGATGCCACATTGGCGCCATCTGACGGCGCCAATGTGGCATCGACACCCTCCGCGCGCCCGGGGACGTGGACCGTCCAGCCGGCTGCGCGCCAGGAGGGCGCGTCTAGGGTGCGGCGGGCGTCGATCAGGATGCGCTGCGCGACGACCTCGGCTAGGGCGGCGGGGTCGATGGCGCGGTAGTCGGCCCACTCGGTGAGGTGCAGCACCAGGTCGGCATCCGCGGCGGCGGCCGACACCGAGTCCGCGTACTGGAATTCCGGGTGCGCACGTTCCGCGTTCGGCATCGCGACCGGGTCGTGCACGCTGACGATGGCGCCTTCGGCGGCCAGCCGCTCGCAGACGGCCAGGCTGGGGGAGTCGCGGATGTCGTCGCTGTTCGGCTTGAACGCGATGCCGAGTACCGCCACCCTGGCCCCGCGCAGGCTGCCCGCGGCGCACTGCGCCATCGAGACCACGCGTTCGCGGCGGGCGAGGTTGATGGTGTCGACGGTGGCGAGCAGGTCGGCGAGCGAGCTGACCCCGAGCGAGGCGGCGGTCGAGGCGAGCGCGCGGATGTCCTTCGGCAGGCAGCCGCCGCCAAAGCCGAGTCCGGGGCCTAGGTACCGGTGGCCGATCCGCTCATCGTGGCCGAGCGCCTCCGCCAGCAGCGCCACGTCGCGACCGCCGGTTCGTCGCACACTCCGAAGACAAAACGATCGGGGGCCAGGCTGTCGCGCACCGCGTGCCCCTCACGGAGGAACTCAGGATTCCAGGCGAGATCGGCTCCGGGAGCCATCGCCCGCAGCCGTGACCTGAGCTGTCGCGCGGTACCGGCCGGGACCGTGGACTTCCCGACCACCAGGCAGTCACGTGACAGGTGCGGCGCCAGCGAATCCGTCGCCGCCCGCAGGAAACTAAGGTCGGCGGATCCATCCGGTCCCTGCGGCGTGCCGACGCAGAGGAAATGCACGTCCCCGAGATCCGCCAGGCAGACGGCGTGGGTAAGCCCGAGGTACCCTGTCCCGATCACGGTTATTCGCGCCATATTCACTGGTGTAGCCAACTGCGCGACGCCGGCGCGAACCCTGGCTGAACGCCGCTAGGCGGCCTGGTAAGCTACTCGTTAGTAACATATGGATGCCGCTGTCAGGTGGCCTCCGCCCTCGATGTAGCCTGACGCCAGAAGAAGATCAGCCAGCAGGGAGGCCGGCGTTGCCACTTAACATCGTCGTCTGCATGAAGCAGGTTCCAGATACCGCTACTGAACGAACGCTCACCGCAGGCACGGGCATCCTTGACAGGCAAACCCCCGATGGCCTGATCAACGAACTCGATGAGTACGCCATCGAGGAAGGGCTCCGGATCGCCCAGGCGCAGGGCGGCGAGGTGACCATCCTCACCATGGGCCCGGGCAAGGCCACCGACTCCATCCGCAAGGCGCTGTCGATGGGCGCCGACAAGGCCATCCACCTGCTCGACGACGCGCTGGTCGGCACCGACGCGCTCGGCACCAGTTACGCCTTGGCCAAGGTGCTTGAGACCAGCGGGTTCGACTTGGTGATCCTCGGCTCGGAGTCCACCGACGCGCGCACCGGAGTGCTCGCCGCGATGCTGTCCGAGCGGCTGAACGTTCCGCAGCTCAGCCTGGCCAGCAAGGTCGAGATCGGCGACGGCACGGTCACGATCAACCGGCAGACCGACGACGGCTACGCGGTCGTCACCGGCGCGCTGCCCGCGGTGATCAGCGTGGTGGAGAAGATCAACGAACCGCGTTACCCGTCCTTCAAGGGCATCATGGCCGCGAAGAAGAAGCCGGTGCAGACCCTGAGCATCGCCGACGCGGGCATCGAGGCGGACAAGGTCGGCCTCGCGGGCGCCGCGACCGAGGTGACGGACTTCGCCGCGAAGCCGCCTCGGGAAGCCGGTCAGATCGTCAAGGACGAGGGCGACGGCGGGGCCAAGCTCGCTGGGTTCCTCACCGAGCAGAAGTTCATCTAAGGGGCGCACGCGATGGCACAGGTTCTCGTCCTTGCGGAGCACGATGGCTCCGACGTCAAGAAGGTCACCTTCGAGCTGCTCACGCTGGCCCGCAGGCTCGGCGAGCCGGTCCTCGCCTGGGCCGGCCCCGGCGCTGCGCAGGCCCAGCCCCGGCTGGCTGAGTTCGGCGCGGTGACGGTTTACTCTTCCGAGCAGCCGGAACTGACCGAGTACGCGGTGGCACCCGTCACCGACTTCCTGGAGCAGCTGAGCGGGGACATCTCGCCAACCGCCGTTTTGGTCGCCTCGACGGCGGAAAGCAAGGAGGTCGCCGGCCGGCTCGCGGTGCGCACCGGGTCCGGCGTGCTGACCGACGCCGTAGGCGTCGGTGACGACCTGACCGCTGAGCAGCTCAACTTCGGCGGGTCGGTCATCGTGCATTCCAAGGTCAAGACGGGCACGCCGATCATCACGGTCCGCGCGAACTCGATCGCGCCGGAGCCGTCCCCGGCCGCCGCCGAGATCTCGCCGGTCACCGTCGCGTTCCGGGAAAGCTCGCTAGCCGCGAAGATCACCGAGCGGGTCGCCGCCGCGCGCAGCGAGCGCCCGGACCTGACCGAGGCGTCCGTCGTCGTCTCCGGCGGGCGCGGCACCGGAAGCGAAGAGGGCTTCAAGATCATCGAGCAGCTGGCAGACTCACTTGGTGCGGCTGTCGGTGCGTCCCGCGCGGTGACCGACGCGGGCTGGTACCCGCACCAGTTCCAGGTCGGGCAGACCGGCAAGACCGTCTCTCCGCAGCTGTACCTGGCGATCGGCATCTCCGGCGCGATCCAGCACCGGGCGGGCATGCAGACGTCCAAGACGATCGTCGCGGTCAACAAGGATCCGGAGGCGCCGATCTTCGAGCTGGCGGACTTCGGGATCGTCGGGGACCTGTTCCAGGTCGTGCCGCAACTGATCGAGGAGATCGGCAAGAGCAAGAGCGTCTAGGCAGCGCCTAAGCTATGTGTCGCCATGTCTAGGAATGACAAGTCTTCGAGTGACACTGCCTATCTGGATCACGCGGCGACAACGCCCATGCTGCCGGAGGCCATCGAGGCGATGACCGCCGAGCTCGCTGAGCTTGGCAACCCTTCTTCGCTTCATAACGACGGTCGCCGGGCTCGCCGGGTAGTCGAGGAGTCACGGGAACAGATCGCCGAGGTGTTCGGTGCCCGGCCGAGCGAGGTGATCTTCACCGGCGGCGGGACGGAAGCCGACAACCTCGCGATCAAGGGCCTGTACTGGATGCGCCCCGGTCGTCCCCGGGTGCTCACGACACCGGTCGAGCATCACGCGGTGCTGGATTCAGCCGTCTGGCTGTCGCGGGCCCAGGGGGCGGTCCTCGACTGGCTGCCGGTGAATGATTCCGGTGTGGTCGTGCCGGAGGCGCTGCGGGCGGCGATCGAATCCTCGCCAGCGGACGTGGCGCTGGTCTCCGTCATGTGGGCGAACAACGAGGTCGGCGCGGTGCAGCCGATCGCCGCGCTGGCCTCGGTCGCGGCTTCCTACGGGATTCCGTTCCACACCGACGCGGTGCAGGCGGCTGGCCAGATCCCGGTGTCTTTCGCTGATTCTGGCGCATCCGCGATGACGGTGACCGGGCACAAGTTCGGCGGCCCGGTGGGCGCGGGCGCGCTGATCCTCGCCCGCGGCGTGGAGCCGGTCCCGGTACTGCACGGCGGCGGGCAGGAGCGGGACATCCGTTCCGGCACCTTGGACGTCGCCTCGATCCGCGCGTTCGCGGTCGCCGCGTCGGTTGCCTCGGCCCGCCGGTCCGCGGAGGCGGCCCGGCTGGCGGCGCTGCGCGACGACCTGATCCGCCAGGTGCTGGCCGTGGTACCCGACGCGGTGCTGAACGGCCCGCCGCCGGGACCCGGTCGGCTGCCAGGGAACGCGCACTTCTCCTTCCCCGGCGCCGAGGGCGACGCGCTGCTCCTGCTGCTCGACGCCCGCGGGATCGCCTGCTCAACCGGCTCCGCCTGCACCGCCGGGGTGGCCGAGCCGAGCCACGTGCTGCTCGCCATGGGCGCCGACGAGTCCCGCGCCCGCGGCTCTTTGCGATTCTCCCTAGGCTGGCCATCCACCCAAGCCGACGTAGACGCCGTGGGCGCCGCGATCGGCGAAGCGGTCACCCGAGCCCGCCGCGCCGCCGCCAGCTGAGATCCGGGTACGCTGAGAAGAATGCGCGTGCTTGCTGCTATGTCCGGTGGCGTGGATTCGGCCACGGCTGCCGCTAGGGCTGTTGACGCCGGTCACGAGGTGACCGGGGTCCATCTCGCGCTGTCGAAAAACCCGGCTTCCTACCGCACCGGGGCCCGCGGCTGCTGCACGATCGAGGACGCGCGGGACGCGCGCCGGGCCGCGGACGTGATCGGCATCCCGTTCTACGTGTGGGACATGGCCGAGCGGTTCCACACCGACGTCGTCGAGGATTTCGTCTCCGAGTACGCGGCGGGCCGCACGCCGAACCCCTGCCTGCGCTGCAACGAGAAGATCAAGTTCGCCGCCGTGCTCGACCGAGCGCTAGCCCTCGGTTTCGACGCGGTGTGCACCGGCCACTATGCGCGGATCGCCGACGGGCGGCTGCTGCGTGCCGTTGACATGGGCAAGGACCAGTCCTACGTCCTCGCGGTGCTGAACTCCCGGCAGGTCTCCCGCGCCCTGTTTCCCCTCGGGGACACGCCGAAGGCGCAGGTCCGCGAGGAGGCCGCCCGCCGTGGCCTCGCGGTGGCCGACAAGCCGGACAGCCACGACATCTGCTTCATCGCCGATGGCGACACGCAGGGTTTCCTCGGCAAGCGCCTCGGTGCGGCACCGGGCAAGATCGTGGACTCTTCCGGCACCGAGCTCGGCAGCCATAACGGCGCGTTCGGCTTCACCGTGGGCCAGCGCAAGGGCTTGCGCATCGACCGCCCGGCGCCGGACGGCGCGCCGCGGTACGTGCTGGACATCTCGCCGGTCACCCGGACGGTGACGGTGGGCTCGGCCGACGAGCTCGCCGTGCATGACATTTCGGCGCAGCGTCCGGTCTGGGTCTCCCGGGACGCCCCGTCGGCTGGCGAGCGGATCGAGTGCGAGGTGCAGCTGCGCGCGCACGGCGAGATCTACCCGTGTGTCGCGTGGCTAGCGGACGACGAGTTGCGGATCAGCCTGCGCCGGCCCGCTAGTGCCGTCGCCGCAGGTCAGGCCGCCGTGCTGTATGACGGTGACACCGTGCTCGGCAGCGGCACTATCTCGCAAACTGATCGGGCCGCTGCCGGGCGGGTGTGAGCGTTACTCCCAGCCTCCTTGGCGGGGGTCGTAATGCTCATACCTATACATTGCGGACGGACGTGAGTGGTGCTTAGCCACGGCACCTCCAGACTCTGGCCTGCAGAACAGCGAACCCGCGACTTTAGGACTTGGTCGGGGTTAGGTCCGCCGTTCCTCTCTCCTCACTGCCGATTATGCGTTACGTCGGCTTTATTGTCATCTGTCCGTGATAGAGAAGTTTTCAGCATGTGTTTACCGGTTTCAGGCAGGGGATATGGGTAGCTGGTGGACGACCGATAACTGGACAACTCGTGGCAGGTGGACATGTCTGTTCCCGCAGCGCCTGACAACTACAACGAGCCACCGAGGTCCCGGGTCAACGCCGGGCAGGTGTGGACGGCCGGCTTGGCGACGGCGATCGTCGCCGCGCTGATCGCAGTGGTTGGCATCCTGATCTCCCGCTGGCTGTTCCACGTTCCGATCCTCGCCCCGAGCAACGAGGGTGCCTGGGGTAGCGCGAACACGGCGTACTACGCCCTCGCGGCGGCCTGTGTCGCCCTGGCGGCGACCGCCCTGCTGCACCTGCTGATGGTCGGGACGCCGGAGCCGACCAGGTTCCTGAACTGGATCCTAGGGCTGGTCACGGTGGCGGCGGTCGTGTACCCGTTCAGCACTGGTGCCCCGATGGAGCAGAAGTTCGCGACAGCGGTCGTGGACCTGGTGATCGGCATCGCGATCATGTCGCTGCTGACCGGAGTGGCCGCTCGTGGCTACCGCACCAGCTCGCCGCGGCGCCGCGTTCCGCCGCAGGGTTACAACGACCGCCCCGCCTACCCGCCGGAGCGCGAGGCTTACCCGCCGGACCGGAACGGTTACCCGGCGGACTCGGCTCCCACCCGTCCGTACTACCAGTCGCCGGAGCAGCAATAGCGCGCGATGCCGTTGGGCTGATGCTGCCGCACCGGGGCTGCTGGCTGGCGGCGATGCATCTTCTCCCGGGTTCGTGTACGTTACCCGCCCGTGATGTCATGATATGTCGGGTGGCTGGGGTGCATTAACCCGGGAGAAGATGAATCTGCCCGACGCGGCGCCGCCCTCCCGGGGCCGGGGAGCGCGGCGGGCTCCGGCCATCCCGGCGGACTACGCGGAGCCCTGCCGGTCGCCAAAGCAGCCGTAGCAGCCGTAGCAGCCGTAGCAAGCGAGGCAATGCCGCGCGAGATAATGACAGGGTGCTGATACCCGAGGATCTCGACACGCCGGCGCTCGTTGTAGACAACCGCCAGCTGACCCGGAACATCACCCGGATGGCGGACGCCGCGGCCGCGGCGGGCATCGCGCTCCGGCCGCACGCCAAAACCCACAAGTGCCCGCAGGTCGGGCGGCTGCAGCTGGAACACGGTGCCGCCGGGCTGACCGTCGCCACGATCAATGAGGCGGAACTGGTCGCCGACGCGGGCGCCACCAGCGTGTTCATCGCTTATCCGGTCTGGGCGGGAGGCGCCCGACGGTCACGGATCGCCAGCCTGCGTGAGCGCGTCGACCTGCGGGTAGGCGTGGACAGCGTGACGGCGGCCGAGCAGTTCACAACCGGACAACGGGTACTCATCGAGGTGGACTGCGGGCAGCACCGTTCCGGGGTGCTCCCCGGCGATGTAGCCGGGCTCGCCGCCGAGTGCCTGCGGCTCGGACTCGACGTCGTCGGCGCGTTCACCCATCCGGGCCACGCGTACGACGCACCGGACGGTGCGGCCGGGGCGGCGGCGGACGAGCGCGCCGCGCTCACGACGGCGGGCGAGGCGCTGAAAGCCGTCATCGGCCGTGAGCCGGAACTCAGCGGCGGGTCGACACCGACCGCTTACGACGGGGTCGCCGCGCCGCTAACCGAAGTGCGGCCCGGCACGTACGTGTTCGGTGACCGGCAGCAGATGCGGCTGGCCGGCCTCACCGCGGACGACATCGCGCTCGTCGTCGTGGCCCGCGTGGTGTCGGTACCGCGGCCCGGCGAGGCGGTGCTCGACTGCGGCTCGAAGACGCTGTCCAAGGACCGGCCGTCCTGGCTGGCGGGGCACGGCCTGATACTGGAAGCACCGGAGGCGGTGATCGACGAGCTAAGCGAGGAACACGCCGTGGTGCACGGCATCCGAGCGAACGTGGGCGATCTGGTGCGGGTCATCCCCAACCATGTGTGCACAGTGGTGAACCTCAGCCGCGAACTAGTCATCACCGACGGCGGTTCCGTAACGGATCGGTGGCCGGTCGGCCGACATCTTGTGTGAACGCGCACAGAGCTGTCCACTTGAGTCCATCGCTGTTCAGCAGCGATCAGGCTCAAAGGAGAACTCTGATGCGTAAGAGATCTTTCACGCTGTTCGCGGCCGGGGGAGCGTTGCTCGTCGCGCTGCCGCTTTCCGGCGTGGGCGCCGCGCACGCCACCACGGCCATAACAACCAAAGCGGCTCCCACCGTTAACTGGGCGATCGACGGCACCGCGACCGCCACCACCGCGGAGAGCGGATATCCGGCGGCGAACGCCATTGATGGCGACGCCAGCACCGACTGGTGCACCGACGGCTGGACCGGAACGCTGACCGTTGACCTCGGACAGGCCCGCGACCTCACCGACCTGGGGATCACCCTCGACAACACCAGCCCGAGCGCGTCCGCGACCCTGGAGTACGCGAGCACCGCTGGCGACTGGCAGCAGGCCGTCGCGCTTAAGGACGTCGCACTGGACGCGGGCAACCCGATGTACTTCCCGCTGCCGAAGCACGTCACCGCCAGGTACCTCGAGCTGACCGTTTACTCCGACACCGGCGGCGACGTCTGCGTGGGGGAGTTCCGCGCTTACGGGCCCGACCCCGCCGCGGCCGGGATGGACTTCGGCGCAGACCTGTCGTTCACCCCGCAGGAACTCGCGGCTGGCGCGAAGTTCACTTACGACGGGAAGGAAGGCACCCCGGTAAGCATCATGCACGAGGCCGGCGCGAACTACGTGCGGATGCGGCTATGGGTTGACCCGCCAGCGGGTTACAGCGACCTGGCCACCGATCTCGCTCTCGCGAAGGAGGTAAAGGCGCAAGGAATGAAGGTCTACCTGGACATCATGTACTCCGACTTCTGGGCCGATCCGACCAAGCAGAACGTCCCGGCCGCCTGGGCCGGGCAGGATCTCGACCAGCTCACCGCGACCGTGCAGAGCTACACCAAGCAGGTGATCGGCGCGTTCGCCAGCCAGGGCACTCCCGCCGACATGGTCTCCATCGGCAACGAGATCCGCAACGGCATCCTGTGGCCCTACGGTGAGCTGAACTGCGCGGCTGGCACCACCTGCGGCGGCTGGCCCGCGCTCGCCCAGCTGCTCAAGGCCGGCGTCGCCGGCGCCCGCGCGGCCAACCCGGCCGGGCACCAGCTGCTGATCATGATGCACTACGACCAGGGTGGCAGCTTCTCGCTGAGCTCAGCGTTCTACTCCGAGCTTGAGTCTTACGACGTGCCGTTCGACGTGATCGGGCTGTCCTACTACCCGGTGCTCGATGAGCCGTCCATCTCCGGGCTGCGCGCGAACGTCGACGGGCTGGCCACCGAGTTCCACAAGCCGATCGTGATCGCCGAGACCCAGTATCCGTGGACGCTGGCCAACGGCAACTCCCCGCTGGACGACAGCACCGGCGACTTCGCGTGGGAGCAGAGCCAGATGGAACCCGGCTATAACGCGTCCCCGGGTGGCCAGCTCTCGTTCGTGACTGACGAGCTGTCCATCCTCGCGCTGGCCCCAGACGGGCTGGGAGCCGGACTGTTCTACTGGGCGCCCGACTGGATCCCCGGCGTGCCGTGGGAACCAGGGACGGGCATCGGCTCGCCCAACGTCAACATGACCCTGTTCAACTTCGAGGGGGCGGCGCTGCCGTCGGTAAACATCTTCCAGAACCCGGCCGCGGTTTGCGAGCGGGACGACCCCTACAGCTCACCCTGCACGGTGGGCTAGCAGCACCGTCGCGTCGAGCTCGTCGTCGGTGAGCGTTTCCGGCGCGAGCCCGGCGTCCGAGATGGCCGCGACGGCGCGGTCCGCCTGCAGATCACTCGTCTCGGCGAGCAGGCAACCGCCCGGCGCGAGCCATCGCGGCGCCTCGCGTGCCACCCGGCGCAGCACGTCAAGCCCGTCGGCGCCGCCATCCAGCGTGACCAGCGGTTCGTGCTCGCGCGCCTCGGCGGGCAGCAGCGGCACCTCGCCGGACGGAACGTACGGCGGATTCACCACGAGCACGTCCACTCGCCCGCGCAGGCCGGCCGGCAGCGGATCGAAGAGGTCGCCGGTGTACACGCGGCCCGGCACGTTCCGCGCCGCGCAGCGCACCGCTACCGGATCGATATCGGTCGCGTGCAGTTCCCCCAGCGGGACGGCGGCGGCGATGGCCGCACCGATCGCCCCCGACCCGCAGCACAGGTCCACGACAATATTTTTCGGACCAGAACGGCGGATGGCCGATCGGGCGAGAAACTCCGTCCTGCGCCGGGGGATGAACACCCCCGGTTCCAGGCTCACCCGGATCCCGAGGAATTCCGCGTACCCGACGACGTACTCCAGCGGCTCGCCGTTGACGCGCCGGCGGACCAGTGACTCAAGTTCGAGCGGCGAGGTCGCGGCCTTGGCCAGCAGCTCGGCTTCTTCTTCCGCGAACACGCAGCCAGCGGCCCGCAACCTGATGACGAGATCCTCCATGAGGATCCCCAATCTACCGGCCCCGGTGCCCGTGCCGTTTGTGCCGACGGCTCAGGGCCGCGGTGGTCCGGCTCGTGGTGGTTCGCTGGGCCGTGGTGAGCGTCTCGTCGGCCCGCACCGCCTTGTCGTACAGCGCGGCTACCTGCTGTCCGAACCGTGCCGAATACGACACCTCGTTGCTGTACCCGCCCTGCTCGTACCCGCCGATAACGCCGATGATCACGCCGAGGCCGGTGACCTGGCTGAAGGCGGCGATCAGCGGGCCGCCACTGGTCCCGATGGCGTAGCCGGAGCAGTCGAACTCCACCGGAGCGGTGGCGACGTCCCTGATTACGTTCACGCACCCGACCGGCCGGGCGATGCCGTCGGGGTAGCCGATGGTCAGCACGCGCTGGCCGTCGGCGGGACTGCCTATCCCGTCCGGTCAGCGACTGCAGGGTCTCGGTGCTGCCGGGCCGCCTGACCAGCAGGAACGCGATGTCGTGGTCGGGGGCGGAATGTGACACCCACTTCCCGTCGCGTATCACCTGCCGAACCAGCCACACGCCGTACGGCTCGCGCCCGGCGTTGTATCCAGGAACGAACGCGACCCTCGACGGCACTCTGCCGTCCAGGCAGTGCGCGGCGGTGATGACCATGTCGCCGCTCGGGCTGTTCACCACGGCCGCCGAGCAGAAGTGCTTGCCGAGTCCGCCGTGCGGGCCGCGAGAAAACAGCGCTCCTACCGCTCCGACGCCGCCGAACGGCTGGGCGCTCGGCACCGTGTCAGCCCCGGCGGGCGCGCCGGAAACCGCCGCGAGGGCAGTGGTCGTGAGCAGCAGGCCGGTCCAGCGGCGGATCCTCCTCGCATGCATGGACCCAGAGTATCGTCTTGATAACTATGAGTGACAATTAGACACGGGGCAGGATTCGGGCGAGCAACTCGCCGACCCGGGCGGCGGCCGCCCGCGCCGTCGTGGTGACCTCGTCGTGGCTCAGCGGCTGGCCGGACAGGCCCGCCGCGAGGTTGGTGACCAGCGAGATGCCGAGGACCTCGGCGCCCAGCTCCCGGGCCGCGATCGCCTCGAGCACGGTGGACATTCCGACGAGGTCGGCGCCGAGCACGCGCAGCATCGCGATCTCGGCCGGCGTTTCGTAATGCGGTCCAGGCAGCGCGGCGTAGACACCCTCGGCCAGGCCGGGGTCCGCCTCGTGGGCCAGGGCCCGCAGTCGCGGCGTGTACAGGTCGGTGAGGTCGGTGAACCGGGGGCCGGTGAGGGGGGAGCGACCGGTGAGATTGAGGTGATCCCGCACCAGCACCGGCTGCCCGGCCGCGAGACCTTCGCGTATCCCGCCAGCCGCATTGGTCAAAACGATCGTGCCGCATCCACCGGAGATCGCCGTCCGGACGGGATGCACGATCGTCGCCGGTTCGTGGCCCTCGTACAGGTGCACCCGGCCGGTGAACACGAGCACGTGCTTGTCGCCGGACCGGACATAGCGGACGGTGCGCGAGTGCCCGGGAACGGCCGGCGCGGCGAACCCGCCGAGGTCATCGAGCGGGAACTCGGCCTCGGCGGGACCGATCGCCTCGGCTGCCGCGGACCAACCGGAACCGAGGATCACGGCGACGTCGAAACGCGGCGCGCCGGTCAGGTCGCGCAGCGTACGGGCGCTCGCCTCTGCTTGGGCGTAGGGATTCATGGCCGCGATCCTCTCGCTGTTGTAGCTGGTCATCAAGCGGGCGATTGTCACAGCATGTGTTATACGTCCGTGATCTGAAGCATCTGTGGCCGAGAAACGTTCTTGTTGAAGATGCGGGCAACCGAAGATCGTTTCTGGCATCCTAGAGCGCCAGCGGTACCTGTCTGAGTGCGAACGCTCAGTCATGAATCCGTTGCCCGGCGCGATCGTGTTTCGCCGCACCATAGATTGCGGGAAGCGGCGGGCTTGGCCGACAGGAAAGGACCCTCGTGTCACGACGCCGTCCAGGACCGTCGATGCTCGATTCGGATCCCGCGTCCAGCTATGCGCGGGAGCTCGGTGAGAGGTATGACCAAGGTCCCACGGGGGGATATCCGGCGGCTGATGACAACGACCACGCGTATCCGCCCGTCACGACCCCGCAGCCCGCACTCGCGACGTCCGTCCAGCCCGCCGCGGTCGGCCAGCCCGCTGCCCTCGAGCCGGCGCGGGTTCCGTCGAAGCGCGGCCACCGCCAGCAGAAGCCCGGACGGCGTCAGGCACCGTCGGCGGCCGGACCGACGGCGCGCCCCAAGACCCTCGACGGCGCGGCACTTGTCCGCCGGGGCGTACGTAAACACCGGTCATTGCTCGAGCGGCTGGGATTGGTTTACCCCATTGCCGCGATAGCGGTGATTGTCGTCGTGGGCGCGCTGGTAACCGCGTACCTTGTGTCACCGAATTTGAGCGGTTCAGGCGGAGCCGCAGCTTTCGAGGCGATTACCAACAGCAAGGCGCTAGCGGGGCTAGAGGCCGAACGCCAGACGCTTATCGATATGAACGCGGCCGCTGCAACTTACAGCTTCAGCGGTAAGCCCAAGGTGGTTTCTCCATCTCAGGTAGTTGCCTCGGCGCAGGCGGCGGCGAATGCCTCGTCGGCGTCGTCATCTTCTTCATCGACCGCGACTTCGGAGCCGAGCGGCCCGGCGCCCGACCCGGGTTCCGCGGAAGCCATCGCCTATGCGCTACTTCCGTCGTACGGGTTCAGCCAAAGTACTCAGTGGGGCTGCCTATACGACGTCTGGGAACGCGAGAGCAGCTGGATCTACGACGCGGAGAACCCGAGTGGCGCCTACGGCATCCCGCAAGCATTCCCGGCGAGCAAGATGGCAAGCGCGGGCCCGGACTACCTGACCGATCCCAGAACGCAGATCATCTGGGGTCTCGGCTACATCCAAGCCACCTACGGCACCCCCTGCGCAGCCTGGAACTTCGAACTAGCCAACGGCTACTACTAAGCCCCCCCAGCGGGTGCGGCTGCTGGGACTGGTGGTGCTCATGAGCGCAGTGAAGCCGCCGCCCGGGTGCGCCGTTTCTGGTTGGTGCCGCAGTACCCACACTCTTTCAGGGGTAGTGCCACACCGACCAGAAATGCTCCGGTCCGCCACCCCATGGATGGCCCATCGATAGCCGAATAGCGCCATCGATGGGCCATCCACGGCCTAGGTAATGCACGCGGGTGCCGCGGAATGTTCACGCGCTGTTGTTGACCTCTCACCGTCGGAAAAACGCTCCGCTTAGGGACGTTTACCTAGCGCCGATGAACCCTTACGTAAAGTGTCCCTCTAGTAACAATTGATATTGCTCCCGGTCGGGTTTCGACTACAGTGTGTGAGCGGCACACGTGTGCGACCCGGTGGTAGGTATACGCAGCGCTACGGGAACGTGTTGCTTATGGCATGTTCTGCACCTTTAGTACCCCAGTGTGAGTTTCCTCATATGGGGTTGCGTGCGTGGGCTGGAACCACTGATGGGCAGCGCTTTTGGCAATGGTTTGCCGGGTTTGCAGTCGATTGCTGTGACTTACGTCACGCGAAATTCGCTCACTTTACTGCTGGTTGTCAGGCATCGTTGATTGCTGACAGCACCTCGCCCGTGTGATGGCTTCCTTTGGTAGCCCGGCGCCCTGACCCGCGCCAAGTCCTCGCGGCCGATGCCTGCCGCGATACGCGGAAAGTGGCTATCAGGGGTGGGAAACGGATCGCGCGGGTCGCGAGCAAGTTAGGGTTCACTTTGGCACGGCAATTGCACATGCCAGAATTCATGTCCGGAAGACGCCGCATGGCTATTCTCGTGGGCGCTGGCGCGCTCACGGTCACCACCGCGGTCGCCGCCGCGGCGGCGACGCTGCCGAGCACCGCCGCCACCGCGTCCGCCACCACGTCCCACTCGGTGGAAGCGTCGGCGGTGACCAACGCGATGGAATTGAGCGTCTCGCAGACCGACCTCGGTCTCGAGAAGGCGCGGTCCGCGGCCATCCAGCGGGCACAGGAGGCGCGGGTCGCCGCCGCGGAGGCCAGCGCCGCCGCGGCCGCGAAGGCCGCCGCTCAGCAGGCCGCCGCGCGCCGTGCGCACCTCATCTATGAGAACCGGCAAGCACAGGCTCAGGCGGCCGCCCAGGCCCAGGCCCAGGCCCAGACGGCCAAGGCGGCAGCCAGCTCCTCGAGTTCGTCGAGCTCCAGCTCCTCGACCTCGACGTCCAGCTCGACCTACTCCGGCTCACCGCAGGAGATCGCTCAGGAGATGCTGTCCTCCTACGGATGGTCCAGTCAGTGGTCCTGCCTGGACGACCTGTGGGAGCAGGAGAGCAACTGGAGCGTCACGGCGGAAAACGCCAGCTCGGGTGCGTACGGCATCGCCCAGGCGCTGCCCGGGTCGAAGATGGCCAGTGCCGGATCCGACTGGGAGACCAGCGCCGCCACCCAGATCACGTGGGGGCTGGAGTACATCCAGAGCACCTACGGCTCACCGTGCGCCGCCTGGGACCACGAGGAGAGCGACGGCTGGTACTAATCCGCTAGCCGACCGGACAGGAAAGGCCCGGGCCCCGCACACCGGGGACCCGGGCCTTCCTGGTGTCACCGGTGGATGCTAACTCGTCGTTATGACCCGAAAAGTAGTTAGCTCTTGTTCGAAAGTCGGCAGCACCGTCGCCCACGCCGATTGCTGGGCGACGAGGTACAGCGCGTAGGACTGACCGTCCTTGTCGAACAGCAGGTCCTCGGCCTGGATGCGGACTCCGTCGTTGAGCCAGCTGAACTCCCAGATCGCGCCCTCGGTGCCGCGGATGACCGCGGGGCGCAGCGCGATCGGCTGGTAGCCGGGGAGGGTGCCCTTCTGGAGATCTTGCTTGCTGAGGTAGCTGGCCTCCTCGAACATGTTCCGGAAGGTGTGCGGGGTCAGCTCGATATGCATAAACGAGGTCTTGTCCGGGCTGTATAGCAACCAGACCAGGCCGTCATTCTTAGCGAACCAGCCGGGGGGCACGCCGATGGAGAAGCCCGCCGTGGTGCCGGCCGCCGACGGGGTTACCGAGAACGGCGAATACCCCCCGGGCAGCAGCGCGGTGGGGGCGTCTAGGGCGGCGAGCGCGCCGTTTTGCGGGGTCGGGGGGTTCTGGGAGACCGTGTGCGACGAAGCGGGCGTGTTGTGATGGAGCGTGAACGCGACGGTGGCTCCGATGACCACCACGAGTACGATCGCCAGCGCCACCAGGGTGGCTCCCCAGCGTTTCCGGCCGGTCGCCGGCGCCGCCCCGTTCTGGGCGTCCGTCTCGGCCGGCGGCTGCTGTACCCACGTGCTGAGCGGCGGGTCGCCTGCCCGCGGGCTGAACAACGGAGACGCCTGCGGCTTGGTCGGGGGGTCCGAATGCACCGGGCCGTCCGGGGCTGGGGCGTCCGGTTCCGCCGCCGAACCGTCGGAAGCCGGGTCCTCGCTCGGCGCCGGGTCCTCGCGGACGGGTGCCGCCGTGCCGCCACCGAGGCCGCTCACGCTGTTGCTGAGGCCTCTCGCCGCCCCGCTCATCGCGCCAGCGAGCCCGCTGAGGCGGCCCGCCCGGGCGCCGTTCGGCGTCGTCACCGGCGGCGCACCCGAGGGAGCCGCGGACGCGACGCTCACGTCAGCCGGGGGAGCCGCCGTCGCGGCGGAGGCCACGGCGTCGGTGGCGCGCTTATCGGGCAGCGCCGGAAGCAGGTTCGCGATCAGCCGGGCCGCCGTCTGGGCGTCCGGCCGTCTGGCCGGATCGCGGCGCAGCAACGCCAGGATGATCCCGGCCAGCGGTCCGGCGGCCGAACACGGCGGCGGATCCTCATGGATGATCGCCGACATCGTGGTGATGGCGCCACCGCGTTTCTCGAACGGCCCGTGGCCCTCGACAGCGGTGTACAGCGTCGCCCCGAGCGACCACAGGTCCGACGCGGGGGTCGCGGGGCCGCCGCGGATCCGTTCCGGCGCGGTATAGCCGGGCGAGCCCATGACCATGCCGGTCTGGGTCAGCCGGGGATCGCCCTGGAAGGTCGCGATCCCGAAGTCGGTCAGTACCGCTCGTCCCTCCGCGGCGAGCAGCACGTTGCTCGGCTTCACGTCCCGGTGCAGCACTCCGGCCGCGTGCGCGGTCGCCAGCGCGGCGAGTAGCTGCTGGCCCATCCGCCCGGCCCGATGCGGCGATATGGGTCCCGATTCGGTGAGGATCTGCTCCAGCGATTTCGAGGGCACCAGCTCCATGACGATCCAGGGCCTGCCGTCGTCCTCAGCTACGTCGTAGACCGCCACCACGCCACGATGACTCAGCCGGGCCGCGGTGCGCGCCTCGCGCAGCGTCCGCTGGTAGGCGTTGTCTCGTTCCTCGTCGCTGAGCGCCTCGCTGATCAGGACTTCTTTGACAGCAACATCGCGATCAAGCAGCTCATCCCGCGCACGCCACACAACGCCCATGGCCCCTCGGCCGATGGGCTCGTCGAGCCTGTACCTCCCCGCGATCACGCGCCCGCTCATTGGGTGCATAAGCCGGAAGATACACGGCGACAGCTACAAGGTCTCTGACTGACTGGTACGAAAAGGCTAAGTGTTGTCAGACCGTGAGCTACGGGTGTCGCTGAGTGGATAGTTGATGTCATCTTGTGGGACTCTTAGTGTCGGCTGTGACGGAGGTTACGGATGGTTCCGTCCGATCGACAGCACCGGTCCGGTGGCCTCCGAGTAGCTCTGTCCGCCCGGGGGAGCGACCCCCCGGAACCCCCCGTAAAAATCGTTGCCCTTGTCGTCGGTGATGATGAACGCGGGGAAATCACTGACCTCAATCTTCCAGACGGCTTCCATGCCGAGCTCCGGGTACTCGAGAACCTCGACGCGGGAGATGCACTCTGAGGCTAGCCGCGCGGCCGCTCCGCCGATGGAACCTAGATAAAAGCCGCCGTACTTCTTGCAGGCGTCGGTAACGGCCTTCGACCGGTTCCCCTTGGCGAGCATCACGAACGATCCGCCGGCCGCCTGGAAGCGGTCCACGTAGGAGTCCATCCGCCCGGCCGTCGTCGGCCCGAACGACCCGGACGCGTATCCCTCGGGCGTTTTCGCCGGTCCCGCGTAGTACACCGGATGGTCGCGCAGGTAGCCGGGGAGCGGCTCGCCGGCGTCCAGCCGTTCGGCGATCTTGGCGTGCGCGATGTCCCGTGCCACCACCATCGGCCCGGTCAGCGACAGCCGCGTCTTCACCGGGTACCTGGTCAGGTCCGCCCGGATCTCGGACATCGGCCGGTTGAGGTCGATGCTGACAACCTCGGCGGTGTCCTCGACCACCGGGTCAGGGAGGTATTGAGCCGGGTCGGTTTCGAGCGCCTCGAGGAACACGCCGTCGGCGGTGATCTTGCCCAGCGCCTGCCGGTCGGCCGAGCACGACACGGCGATCGCCACCGGGCATGAGGCTCCGTGCCGTGGCAGCCGGATCACCCGCACGTCGTGGCAGAAGTACTTCCCGCCGAACTGCGCGCCGATCCCGATCTGGCGAGTCAGCTCGAGCACCTGGGCCTCGAGCTCCACGTCGCGGAATCCGTGTCCGGTTGGCGAGCCGGAAGCCGGCATCGAATCCAGGTAATGAGCCGACGCGTACTTCGCGGTCTTCAGCGCGAACTCCGCCGACGTCCCGCCGATGACGATCGCGAGGTGGTACGGGGGACAGGCGGACGTCCCGATCGCCCGGATCTTCTCCTCGAGGAACGATCGCATCCGGATCGGGTTGAGCAGCGCCTTGGTCTCCTGGAACAGGAAGGACTTGTTGGCCGAGCCACCGCCCTTGGCCATGAACAGGAACTTGTACGCGTCCCCGGAAGTGGCGTACAGCTCGATCTGCGCCGGGAGGTTGGAGCCGGTGTTTTTCTCGTCCCACATGCTGATCGGCGCGAGCTGCGAGTAGCGCAGATTCAGCGTGGTGTACGCGTCGAAAATCCCGCGCGCGATGTGCTCCTCGTCGCGGCCGTCGGTGAGCACCTGCTGGCCGCGCTTGCCCATCACGATCGCGGTGCCGGTGTCCTGGCACATCGGCAGGATTCCGCCGGCCGCGATGCACGCGTTTCGCAGCAGGTCACGCGCCACGTAGCGATCATTGGGACTCGCCTCCGGGTCGTCAAGTATCGACCGTAGCTGGCGCAGGTGCGCGGGCCGCAGCAGGTGGGCGATGTCGTGCATCGCCGTCGAGGTGAGCTGGGTGAGTGCCTGCGGGTCTACTTCAAGGAATTTTCGGCTAAACGACGTGTGGCTGGTCACCCCGCCCGACGCTATTTGCCGGTATGTCGTCTCGTCCGGCCCGAGTGGAAGTAGTTCGGTGAAGGAAAACTCCGGCATCCTCGCCATCCTCGCAGTCTTAGCTCGCAGTCTCAGGGAGCGTGCTCCCCAGCTTAGGACGCGGCCGCTCCGCCGCTCTCACGAGAACCGGAGCGGCCAACGTGATTCCGGCCACCCGAGTCCACATAGTGAGACCTGTGAATCGTCAAGGGAAGGTAAAATTTCGTGTCTTGATGGTCACGACTTGTACACGTTTAATCCAGCTTGTATTGTGACGCTATGCGGCGGCGCCGCGCCACGCGGTGCCCCCGTCCGCGAGTGGTCAGCTCGCCACGCGGTGCCCCCGTCCGCGGAGGCTGAGCAGCGGCGCCGTCGCACTATCCGGGGGTGGACTCTTTCTACCCCCGGCTCCGGCAGCCCCCGGAGCCCCCGAAGAGCCTGGTCAGGGCCTGGGCTGGCGCCTCAGCCCAGCCGCTGTTTCCCTCGGACGCGCCGTCGCGGCGATCGGTCTGGGTGATGGGGTTTGCGGTTTCTGGCTGTTTCCCCGCCGCGGCGAGTGGGGTTGGCTGAGCAGTGACAAGGCTGCCCGGCTTCTTGCGATCGCGCGGCCGCAAGAAGGGGCTCGGTTATGACCCGATGAAGGCCGTTGCGGAACCGCCAGCTGTCGCTGTGACGTCTCCTGGGCCGCTCGCCGCCCCAGGAACCGGCCCGAGCACTGAGACCACTCGGCTCGGGCGCTGGCTCCGACGGCGGTCCGGCCGGCGGATTCTCCGCGCCGCGCTGCCGGTCACCCTCGTCGCGGGGATCTTCGTGTTCGCCCTCCCGCATTTCGCGTCCTATCGAAGCGTGGGGGCCAGCATCGGCGCGATGACGTGGTCGCAGGCCCTGCTCGTCGCCGCCGCGGCCGTCGGCAGCATGGTCGCTTCCTGGACCGTGATCTGTGCGGTGCTGCCGTCAATACGGTTGCGCGAGGCGGCGGTGGTCAATCTCGGCTCCAACGCGGTGGCGAACACCATGCCCGCCGGGGGCGCCCTCGCCATGGGAGTGAGCTGGGCAATGCTGTCCGGCTGGGGCATCAGCACGGCGGACTATGTGCTCTACACCTTGGTGTCGGGGATCTGGACTGTCTTCGCCCGCCTGGGCCTGCCCGTCCTCGCCCTGCTGGTCATGCTGACGGTCAGCTGGCCCGGTACCGGCCTGGTCGCCGCCGCGGCCGTCGGCCTTGCCCTGCTCATTGCCACGGCGGCTGGTCTCGCCGTGCTGATGCGCAGCGAGCCGTTCGCGCTTCGGGCCGGCCGTGGGCTGCGGTGGGTACTCGCCGTAGCCTGCCGGCTCGCACGCCGGCCGCCGCCCCCCGGTGCCGCCGGATGGCTGCCCGGCTTCCGCAACCGCGCCGCCGCCCTGTTCGCCGCCCGTGGCTGGCGGATCACCGCCGCTACGGCGGCGGGCAATCTCACCTTGTGGCTGGTCCTGCTGGCCTGCCTGCGTGGCACCGGCCTGTCTCAGGCCCAGGTGCCGTGGCAGACCTCACTCGCGGCCTTCGCGTTCGTCCGGCTGCTGACCGCGCTGCCCGTCACTCCAGGCGGTATCGGCGTCACCGAACTCGGCCTGGTGACCCTCCTGGCCGCTAGCACCGGCCACCGGGTCGGCGCGCAGGTGACCGCCGCTGTGCTGCTGTACCGGGCCGTCACCTACCTTCCTTCCATTCCTCTTGGGGCGCTCGCCTGCCTGATCTGGCGGCACGCACCGGCGCTGATCCGGGTCAGTCCGCACAACGCCGGCCCGCCGAGCCAGCTGAGGTGAAGGGACGTCATTTGCCGAGGTCACTGCTTCTCCTCGTGGGGAAGTGGTGGCCGTGTTACAGGTACGACGTGGACCAGCTTGTTCAGGCCAGCGTAGTCATCGGGATTAGTAGTGAAGAGGGGCAGGCCCTCCGCGATCGCGGTAGCAGCGATCATCAGGTCCGCGAACCGCTTGCGCGGCTTGCGGCCCGCGGCGATGACGGACGCGGCTACCCGGCCGTAGACCCGCGCCGCCTCGGCGTCGAACGGAACCGGGTCGAACTCGCTCTCGGCGCGCTGCAGGATCTCCATCCGCCGGGCACGCTCCTCGTGCTCGTCATACATGTCCTGCTCATCGTTGCCGCGGACCTCATTCGGCCCGGCCGACAGCTCGGCGAGGGTGATCGCACTGATCGCCATCTCGTCGGGCAGTTCAGCGGGGTCGATCCACCGGCGCAGGATCAGGATGTTGGTGTCGAGCATGCCCTGCCGGGGCGGCTCATCGCTCATACGCGCTGCCAGCCTCGTGGTCGGCCGTCGCGTCCTGGTCTGCGCGGAAGGACTCGAGGTCCATGGCGGGCGCGTTGCGGGACATCGCGGCGAACTCCTGCCGGGAGACGAACCTGCGCCGCCGCCGGATCGGGATAAGCTCCCCGATCTGATGGCCGTCTCGGGTGACGGTGAAGGACTGCCCGTGCTCGACGGCGTCCATAATCTCCCGTGACCTCGATCGCAGGTCCCGCTGCGTGATCTCCGGAGTACTCATATTCACAGCGTAGCACCAGGTGCTACAGTCAGATATAGCCGCGGCGCGGCGGCGGGAATCACCTTGCCAACCCGGTCTCGACGCGTTGCGGATCGGGTTGGGTGAAGCGGCAGTGCAGCGCGATAGCGGCGCTGGAGACGGCCGCCCACCCGCACCACACAGAAGCGAACCCGTCGACGGTGAGCTTGGCGATGACGATGACGGCAACGAGGTTGGCGACGCCGAAGATAACGACGTTGCGGTACCCCGACGTCAGCAGCGGTCCGCACACGGCGACGACGTAAAGAGCGATGATCAGGAAGCCGTCCTTGACCCGGATGCCGTAGGAAAGGTGGTACGGGGCAAGCTTTACGCCGATCGGGCCACGGATCATCGCCGTGAGCAGGACCACCGCGATCACGGTCCCGATCGCCGCGAACGGCAGCATCATCCATTTGCGGCGCACCGTCGGCTCGAGCGCGATGACAGCCAGCGGGACGAACACCGGCAGCACGACGAAGGCGATCAGCAGGTAGGCCCACAGCGCGACATGACCGATCGCGTGCGGCACATGGCCCTGGAGCCACAGCCAGACGAGCGACTCGATGAACTGGTGGGTGCCGAGCAGCAAGGGAAGCCCCGCCAGTGCCAGCAACTCGCGGCGCTGGCGGACGTGGCGGACCGCATCGACCCCGATCGCGCAGATCACCAGGCCGCCGACGACGTCAGCCTGCGGCGAGAAGCACACGCGATCCTCCCGGGCAGCCGCGACAGCCAGCGACGCGATCGGTTCTGGTGATGAGCCTTGGCCGGATTGCCGGTATCCGCCTGTCCGCGGATGGCGTTGGCTGGGTGTGTAGATCAGCGCTGCAAGGGAGATCGATGAGTGACGTAACGCGGGATGCCGCTAGACACAAGCCCGTGTTCGCCAGTTCAGTGCCGTCAGTACCGCGGCTGCGGCTGGGGCGGGTGCTGTCGCGCCGTACCCTGCTTGACGGCGGCTGGTGGCCGCGATCGGCCGACCCAGTGGCGGAACTGCCCGGGTTGATCGGCGCCATCGACGACCGCTGCGGCCGGGTCACCCGCCTCATGCTCGGTCCTGCGGGCTGGGACAGCCAGCCGCTCCGGCTGGGTATCGCGGGCCGGGTTGTCCACCTCGGGTGGTTCCCCGGCCAGCCCGCCGGCCTGCTCACCGCGTTCTGCGGCAACGACCGCGTGGATCTCCTGGTCGTTCCCCCCGGCACCGCCGAGGCCGATGCCCTGGCGGCCGTGGACCTCGCCGCGCAGACCGCCAATCGCGTCCATGCCCCGGACATCCTCACGGCCGTCGCCGGCCGTCCGGCGCCGTCGGCTGAAATGGAACGCGGGCTGTCCGTCTGGGAGTCCGAGGGCGGTCGGCTCGCGGAGGCGAACTGATGACCGCCGTTGAGGCCGGAACGACACCCGGCCTGTCTGTCCTGCGCCGGCCCGGCCTCACCATCGCGATGCTCAAGGGTGACCTTGACCTCGCCACCGTCCCGGCGCTGCGGGAACGTCTGTTCGACCTACTCGGCCTCGGCGTGCGGCTGGTCATCGTCGACCTGTCCGGGGTCTCGTTTTGTGACACGTCAGGGCTGGCCATGCTGATCGGCATGCAACGCCGCGCCAGACTGCGCCACATCACCGTCCGGCTGGCCGCGCCCCGCCCGCTGGTGACGGAGCTGTTGCGCACCACCGGCCTAGATCGGCGCTTCACCATCTGCGCCACGCTATCTAGCGCGCTCCCCGCCGAGGCGGCGTGAGTCACCAGCTACTGGGACCCGGGGTACGTTGACCCGCTTTCGCTGCTGGTCTCCGGACTGCAGTGCGTCCTGGCCGGGGTCGCGGCGTAGCGCCGCGAGGCGGGCGGGGACGGGCCAGTGCACCGCGGTGGCCCACCCGAGGCGCTCGAAGACACGGATTACAGCGGCGGAGATATCGATCTGGCCGCGTTCGGCACCATGCCGTGCGCAGGCGGGATCGGAGTGATGCATGTTGTGCCAGCTTTCGCCGAACGACACCAGGGCGAGCGGCCACAGGTTGGTGGCGCGATCGTAGCGCCGGGTGGTGAACGGGCGGTTGCCGAACATGTGGCACAGTGAGTTGACGCTCCAGGTGACGTGCTGCAGCACGGTTATGCGCACCAGACCCGCCCACAGCAGGCAGGCGATGGCAGTCCGCCAGGTGCCCCCGATCAGCCACCCGGCACCGAACGGCAGCGCGAGGGAGAGGGCGCACAAGGCAGGGAACGCGGCCGAGACCGCTCGCATGCCGGGATCGGCCACCATGTCGGGGGCATACCGCGATGGCGGGGTGGGATCGTCGCGCAGCAGCCAGCCGGTGTGCGCGTGGGCGAGGCCACGGAGCTGTCCGGCCACGCTGGTGCCGTACCGGTACGGGGAGTGCGGGTCGCCGGGCCGGTCCGTGAAGGCGTGGTGGCGGCGGTGGATGGCGACCCAGCCGATGACATCGCCCTCGAAGCTCATTGAGCCCGCGACCGCGAGCGTGACCCGCAGTGCCGGGGCCGCGGTGAAGCTGCGGTGGGTCAGCAGCCGGTGGAAGCCGACGGTTACGCCAAGACCGGTGATCACGTAAAAGACCGCCGCCAGCAGGACATCGGCGAGATTCAGCCCGTGACCCCAGGCCAGCCAGACCGCCACCCCGAGCCCAGTGAACGGCACGACCACGAACGCGGCCGTCACCGCCGCCCGGACCCGGTCATGGAATGTGCAGGCCGACTGGCTTCCGTCCGCGAACGCCGTCGTCCCGTCATAGTCAGCTTTCGGTCGCATAACGGCCGCTTGTCCTGGTGGACGACACCATCGCGGGTGAGTAGCTGCCGGTCCTGTCCCTGGTAAAGACGCTTTTCGGCGCGAACGAGCACCGACGTCTCGCCTTCCGGCTGGACCAGTCCGGTCGGCGCCGTCACCGGCTTTACCGGTGCGAACGTCACCCGTTGCGAGCTGCGGCCTCTGCTGGTGGCTAGATGGTAGGTGAGCAGGCCTGCGCCCAGTCCGAGAATGATCCAGGCGATGATACTCATAACCGACTCCTGTGCTGCGATCAGCTGATGGCCGGTCCGGTGCCGGATCGTGGCCGGGACCGGCCCGGCCGCAGCGTCGCGATACTTAGCTGGCTTGTCACTATTCAGCTAAGCCCGCCCGCACCACTTGGGAAACAGGCGGAAACCGCAAACCTCATCACCTAGACCGATCGCCGCGGCGACGACTCCAGCCACACCGGGCTGGCGCCGTGGATTGGTCAATGTGCGGGCTGGTCGGCGGCGGTCAGCCAGCCGAGCTGCTTTGACATTGCCTGCGCGCAGCTGACGACGGCCCGTACGTGGCCGGAGTCGTCGGCGGCGCGCCAGAGGACTGACCAGGGGTAGCGGGACGCCGGTTCGGTGAGCGGCCGCCAGATGGTTCCGGGGAGCGCGGTGATGCAGGAGGAGGGCACGCAGTACAGGCAGCGTCCCTGGGCGACGAGGTCGGCGGCGGCCCGGATGCTCTCCACGGTCCCGGCGTAGACGGTGGGGGTGAAGCCGACCGCCCGGCACATCTCCACGGTGAACTGGTTGAATTCCGGGGCTCGCACTTCCTCGGCGAGCAGCAGCGGTTCGGTGGCCAGGACGGAGACCGGGACGCCTTCGAGTGCGGCGAACGGGTGGCCGGCCGGGACCAGGACGCCGAGCGGGTCCTGGCGGAACAGCAATGATGCGATTTGCGGCGGGGCGAGCGCGGCGCGGCCGACTCCTACGTCCAGGCGGCCGTCGGCCAGCTGCTGGTACTGCTCGGGCACACTGGTCTCGACCTGGTGGATCACCAGGCCGGGGTAGCGGGCCTGGACCTCGTGCAGGATCTGCGGCATCGAGTCGTAGCTGGAGTCGATGATGCCGACCC
>JBEKHI010000208.1:0-14267 GCA_050012355.1 Streptosporangiaceae bacterium
CACGCATTACCGCATATCACCGCACTTTCGTCAAGTCTTGACATGCGGTTTTTGCCCGCCGATCATTTGCCACATATCAGTGACAAATGATCCCTGGCCTCGGACCTCGGGTCGCCGCCGAAGCCGAAGCCGGAACCGGAGCCGAAAGGGAGTCACGGATGCGCTATCGGATTATCGTCAGCGTCGCGGCCGCCGGGCTCGCCGCGCTTACCGCGGCGGCATGCGGGTCAGGAGGCGGCAACAGCGCCAGCAGCAAGGTGATCACGGTCGCCTATGAGGACTACGGCGGCTTCAACGCCGTGGGCGAGCTGATGCAGAAGATCGAGCCAACGTTCGAGAAGGAACACCCGGGGTGGAAGCTCCAGCTGGAGCCGATCGACGCCCCGGAGAACGACTATTACACCAAGCTCGACCTGATGAACAAGTCACCCTCGACGCAGCCGGACGTGCTGTACGAGGACACGTTCCTGATCAACTCCGATGTCGAGGCCGGTTACCTGGCCCCGCTCGACAGCTACGTGAACAGCTGGTCCGACTGGACCGACTACTACGCCTCCGCCAAGTCAGCGGTGACCGCCGTCAATGGCCACGTCTACGGCGTCCCGATGGAGACCGACGCCCGCGGCCTCTGGTACAACAAGCAGCTCTTCGCCAAGGCCGGACTGCCGGTGCCGTGGCACCCGAAGACCTGGGCGGACGTGCTCGCCGCCGCGCGAACGATCAAGGCGAAGCTGCCAGGCGTGATGCCGCTGAATGTCTACTCGGGCACTCCGTCCGGCGAGGGAACGACCATGCAGGGCTTCGAGATGCTGATGTACGGCACCGGCGAGACCCTGTATGACCACGCGACTAACAAGTGGATCGCGCCAAGCTCGGGCTTCACCGCCGCGCTGAACTTCATCAAGACCGTCTACACCACCGGCCTCGGCCCCACGCCGGAGCAGGAACTCAACCCCAACGTGGGCACCGAAGTGGACGAGCAGTGGCTCCCGCAAGGGAAACTGGCGATCGATCTGGACGGGAGCTGGGTCGCCTACGACTGGGTGCCCGGCGGCGCGAGTGTCTGGCCGCAATGGACGAAGGTCATGGGCTGGACCGCGATGCCCACCGAGAACGGCCAGGGCAGCGACGTGACCTCGATGTCCGGCGGCTGGGCGCTGTCGGTCGGTGCGAACGCGCCGAACAAGCAGCTGGCCTGGGACCTGATCAGCCTCGCGATGAATACGCCGAACGACACCTACTACACGGAGGTCTCCGGCAACCTCGCGGTCCGGACCGACGTCGCCAACCAGCCGTCGTACCTGGCCGAGTATCCCGACATCCCGTTCTGGACCGGCCTGATCAAGTACACCAACTTCCGGCCCGCCTACGCGGTCTACCCGGAGCTGTCTAACGACATCCAGCAGGCGACCGAGGAGGTGATGACGGGCCAGCAGTCACCGCAGCAGGCAGCCTCGACCTACGGGCAGTCGCTGCAGTCCACGGTGGGCTCCAGCCACGTAACGGGATGACCGCGGGAACGAGTGTCCGGGCCGCCCAGCGGCCCGGACCGCTAACTCCCCCGCCGACGCGGGCGCGCGTGGCGAGGACCGCGCGCAGGCTAGGCCCGCTCACTCCCGCCGTCGCGCTGATGGCGGTTTTCATGGCCGTGCCGATCGGCTACGCCGTCTACGACTCCTTCACCAACACCGCGCTAACGGGGGTGGGCGCCAGCAACGCGACGTTCATCGGGTTCGCGAACTTCACCCGCATGTTCGAAGACCCCACCTTCCGCCAGTCGCTGATCCTCACGGTGGTCTTCACCGTCGGCTCCGGCGTGATCGGGCAGAACACGCTAGGGCTGCTGCTCGCGCTGCTGATGCGCGGCCGCAACGGCGCGTTCCGCTCGGTCCTCGGCACTATCATCGTCGCCGCCTGGGTGGTGCCGGAGATCGTGGCGGCGTTCATCTGGTACGCCTACCTCAATGGCCAGGGCAGCCTGAACTCGGCGCTGTCGGCGCTGCACCTGCCGCACCCGGACTGGCTGTACGTCTACCCGATGCTCTCGGCGATCGTCGCGAATATCTGGCGCGGTACCGCGTTCTCGATGCTCGTCTACTCGGCCGCGATCTCCAGCCTCCCCACCGATGTGCTCGAGGCCGCGGCGGTCGACGGCGCCACGCCGCTGCAACGACTGTGGCGGGTGACGCTGCCGCTGATGAAGCGGACGATCATGACCAACCTGATGCTCGTCACGCTGCAGACGCTATCGGTGTTCACGCTGATCTTCGCGCTGACCGGCGGCGGCCCCGGCACCGCGAGCCAGACGCTGCCGATCTACATGTACCAGGAGGCGTTCAAGTTCTACCAGCTCGGCTACGGCGCCGCGATGACGCTGGTACTGCTCGCCATCGGCGCGATCTTCTCGCTGATCTACGTCCGCGTCCTGAAGGTGGAGTCATGACATCGCCGAGGCAGGCCACCGCGAGGGCGGTCACGTACCTGGTACTGACCGTGATCGGGCTGCTGTTCCTGGCTCCGCTGGCCTGGCTGGTCCTGTCGTCCCTAAACGGCAACGCGACCCTTTCGGTATCGGTGCCGCACCCGTTCACGCTCGGCAACTTCCGGCAGGTGCTCACCGGCCAGTCCACGCTGCGGCCGCTGCTCAACGGCCTGATCCTGTCCGGCGGCGCCGCCATCGTCACGATGATCGCGGCGACGCTGGCGGCGTATCCGCTGTCCCGCTACCAGCTGCGCTTCAAGCGGCCGTTCCTGTACATCATCCTGTTCGCGACCGGACTGCCGATCACCGCGATCATGGTGCCTGTCTACGGTGTCTTCGTTCAGTTCAACCTGCTGGACTCGCTCACCGCTACCGCCCTGTTCCTGGCCGCCACGGCGATCCCGCTCGCGATCTGGCTGATGAAGAACTTCATGGACGGGGTGCCGATCGGGCTCGAGGAGGCGGCCTGGACCGACGGTGCCTCGGCCATGCAGGCGCTGCGGCGGATCGTCGTGCCGCTGGTCCTGCCCGGTGCGTCGGTCGTCGGCATCTTTACCTTCATCGCCACCTGGGGTAACTTCTTCATCCCGTTCATCCTGCTCACCTCGCAGAACAAGATGCCAGCCTCGGTCACGATCTACCAGTTCTTCAGTCAGTACGGCGCGGTGGCCTACGGGCCGCTCGCCGCCTATTCGATCATCTTCACCGCACCCTGCGTGGTGCTGTACTTGCTGGTCCAGCGGACGCTCGGCGGAGCGTTCAACCTGGCAGGCGCGACCAAGGGATAAAGGAGAGACGTGCAGATCCGCGACATCCACTCGACCGACCTGTTCACCGGAACGCAGCGGCACCCGCTCCAGATCCTCCGGGTCACCCTGGCCGGCCCATTGCCGAACACCGCGATCCGCGTCGACGGAACCGGCATCGCCACCCCGGAACCGGTCCCCGTGGCCGACCTGGCCCAGGATGAGGAACGCGTGGTCGAGGTGCCGGTCGCGGTGGACCCGTCGCTGCCCGCCGGCACCACCCGCCGAGTCACGGTGACCGCGGGAACTGGTGACCCGGGGACCACTGGCAGCGCCGACGGCGAGCTGACCGTCGAGGCCCCCGGCTGGACGATGTTCATGGTGTCGCACTTCCACTACGACCCGGTCTGGTGGAACACCCAGGCCGGCTACGCCTCGACCTGGGATGACCTGCCGACGGCGGCCCAGGAGCGCCGGATGGCCGGACAGGAACCCGCCTTCCACCTGGTCCGCGCGCATCTGGAGACCGCGCTGAAGGACGCCGACTACAAGTTCGTCCTCGCCGAACTGGACTACCTGCGGCCGTACTGGGACGCCTGCCCGCAGGACCGCGCCGCGCTGCGCGAGCTCATCGCCGACGGCCGGGTCGAGCTGGTGGGCGGCATGTACAACGAGCCGAACACCAACCTGACCAGCCTCGAATCCACCATCAGGAACGTGATCTACGGCGTCGGCTATCAGCGCGATGTGGTCGGCGGCGATCCGCGTACCGGCTGGATGCTGGACGTTTTCGGTCACGATCCCGGCTACCCGGCGATCATGGCCGACGCGGGCCTGACCTCGAACTCCTGGGCGCGCGGGCCGTTCCACCAGTGGGGCCCGGTGCTCACGACTGGCTCGAGTGACGGCATGCAGTTCCCCAGCGAGTTCGAGTGGATCTCCCCGGACGGCAGTGGCCTGCTCACCAGCTACATGACCAGCCATTACTCCGCCGGATGGCGCCTCGACGCCCTCCCCGGACTGGCGGAGGCGGAGGACGAGGCTTATGCGCAGTTCCAGATACTGAAGAACAGAGCATTCACTCATAACGTCGTGTTGCCGGTCGGAGCGGATCACGTGATTCCCTCCCGGTGGGTGACGGAGATCCATCGGGACTGGAATCGACGTTATGTATGGCCAAGGTTTGTTTGTGCCACCCCGGCGGAATTCTTCGCTGCTGTCCGGGGCGAGGCGGGCCGGCGAGGGCAGCGCCTTTCGCCGCAGTCCCGCGACATGAACCCGCTGTATACCGGCAAGGACGTGTCCTACATCGACACCAAGCAGGCGCAGCGCGCCATCGAGGTGGCGCTCCTCGAGGGCGAGAAGCTGGCCACGCTGATGAGCCTGCTCGGCGCCCCGTTCCCGGCCGAGGCGGTGGACCGGGCGTGGCGGCTGATGTGCTTCGGCGCCCACCACGACGGCATCACCGGCACCGAGTCCGACCAGGTCTACCTGGACCTGCTCGGCGGCTGGCGCGAGGCATGGGAACTCGCCGCGGGCGTCCGCGACGACGCGGCGCGATTCCTGACCCGGCAGGTCGACACCCGCGGCGAAGGGGACGCGCTGGTGGTGATCAACACCCTGTCCAGTCCGCGCACCGACGTGGTGACGGCCAAGTCCGTGGCCGCGGCGGTACACGACGACCAGGGACGCCCGGTGCCGACGGTGGCGACCGGCGACTCCATCTCGTTCGTCGCCAGCGATGTGCCCGCCACCGGTTACCGGACCTACCGCCTCGTCCCCGCTCCGCGGGCTGGCTGGCGCCGCGTTCCCGGTTTCCGGGCGGAGAACGACGCGTTTCTCGTCGAGGCCGACCCGGCCCGCGGCGGCGCGCTCACCCGGGTGCTCGACAAGCGCACCGGCAAGGAACTGCTGCGGGCGGGCTCCGTCGGCAACGAACTGGTGCTGCACGACGAGTACCCGGCACACCCGGATTTCCAGGAAGGGCCGTGGCACCTGGTGCCGACCGGTACCCGGGTCGGAACCGCCTCCGTCGCGGGAGCGGTACGGGCCGAGGCGTCTGCGGCCGGGGAGCGGCTGGTCACCTCGGGCCGCCTGGGCGACCTGGTGATCACCAGCGAGGTGACGCTGTGGGGCGGGGTTGACCGGATCGAGTTCCGCACCCACGTCGACGGATCCATCGGCCAGGATCACCTGCTCCGGGTGCGCTTCCCACTGGACGTCGCGGGGGCCAGGCCGCTCTACGAGACCGGGCACGCGGTCATCGGCCGCACCTTCGGCTGGCCAGACGTCGACGCCGCGCGGCACCCATGGACCCAGGACAATCCGGCCTACGGCTGGGCCGGCTTGTCCTCCGCGGTGCGGGTCGTCACCGACGGCGGAGCGCAGGCCATCGGCGTCGCCGAGATAGTCGCCGCGGCCGACGCGGACGGGCTCCGCGAACTGGTCGCCGCGCTAGCCGGCCAGGGCGTCACCGCGACCACGTCGGAACCCGACGGACCGCGGTACGGCGGGCTCGACCTGGACTCCAACCTGCCCGACGTACGGATCAGCATCGGCGGACCAGACGAGAACGAGTTCACCGCCCGGGTACTGGCGGCGGCTGACCTCTCGGCTCGTCCCGGGTTGCTCTGGGTGCCAGCCGACAGGACCCGCGCGCAGACCTGGGTACCGGGCGCCGACGTGCGCGGCGACCGGGACCTGCCAGTGCTGATCGTCGCGGGCGCCGTCGCCGATTTGATCGCGGACCTCGCGGACGCCACGATCGACGCCGGCCCCGGCGAAGTCACCGAGCCGCTCGAGGACTATTCGATCGGGCTGCTGAACCGCGGCACGCCCGGGACGGTAGTCGAGCCGGACGGGACCATGCACCTGTCGCTGATGCGCGCCTGCAGCGGCTGGCCGTCCGGAGTCTGGATCGATCCGCCGAAGCGCACCGCGCCGGACGGCTCGAGCTTCTCCTGGCAGCACTGGAGTCACACGTTCGAGTACGCGATCACGGCTGGTCCCGGCGACTGGCGCGCGGCCGGGCTGGTGCAGGCCGCGCTCGCGTATAACCACCGGCTGCTGGCCGTCGCCGCCGACGCCCACGATGGCGGGTTGCCCGGCTCGGCGAGCCTGCTGGCGGCCGAGCCCGCCAACGTGGTGGTGACCGCGGTCAAGCCGGCCGGCAACCCGCTCGCCGCCGGGCGGCCCGCGGGTACCGGCGGCGGGCTCGCGGTGCGCTGTTACGAGGCGGCGGGCCGACCGGTGACCGCGCGGGTCCGCTGTTTCGTCCCGTTCCGGGAAGTCGCGGTCACCAACATCCTCGAGGAGCCCGCGGCTGCCGTCCCGGCCCCGGACGGCGAGCTGCGCTTCGAGCTCAGCCCGGCGCAGACCCGTACCGTGCTGGCGACCCCGGTGACATCCCTGGCACCATCGGCCCGCTCAGCTTCGGACGCTCCGGACTTCGCCTCGTACTGGCTGCACAACGCCGGCCCAGCACCGGCCGGTCACCAGCCAGTGACCGTGTACGTGGAGCCGCGCTCCGCTGACCTGTCCGGGCCGGTCCGGGTCCAGGTAACGGTCTCGACCACCCACGGTGCGACGGGTTCGGTTGAGCTGGCCGTTCCGCCGGGTATCGACGTCAGCACCGGCGACCTCGGGTATCAGCTCGGACCGGACGGCTACCAGCGATTCGAGGTGCTGGTGGAGCCTCGCGGCCAGGTGCCCCCGGGCAGCTATCACCTCGCCGCCCGGGTCGGCGCTGAGTACGGGCGGATCATCGAGGACGTCGTCACGCTGCGAGCCGGCGGCCCGGGCCCGGAACTCGAAGCCCAGCTAGATCCCCCGGCACTGACCGTTCACCCGGGCGGCACCGCTGAACTGCGGCTACGGCTAACTAACCGATGCCAGGACGAGGTGCGCGGCCGGGCCCTGCTGGTCAGCCCATTCGGCAGCTGGGACCTGACCGCTCCGTGGGCGCGGGACTTCACGGCCGCGCCCGGCGCCGACTCGGTCCTCACCTTCCAGATAACCGCACCAGCCGGTGCCCGTCCGATGACCACCTGGCTGCTGGCCAAGGTGATGGCCTTCGGCACCGTCCACTACACCGAAGCCGTCCCCCTGTCGGTAACCCAAGGCTAGCGGGCAGCCCCGCCCCGCTGCCGCGCCCGGTGATCATGGCGGGTGCTGCATTACCGAGACCGGAAAGTCCTCCACCTCGGCTGGGCGCGGCAGCCGGCCCGAACCCGCTGGCGGCCAGCTGACTTCTCCCGGCTTAGCGCACATTTCCCGTCCGCAATGCCCGGATATGCCCGGCAGCCAGGGTGCACCAACCCGGGAGAAGATGCCCCCGGACAGCGCCGCCCGCGGCAGCGGCCCGCCACGACCCGCAGCCCGCACCACTTGCACACCACCGCGACCATCCCCTCAGGGTGCGGCCGGGCGGGGCCGGGCCCGGAGGTGTGCTTTCTCCCCCTGCGGGCCGAACAAGCTGAGGAACTCCACCGCGTCACCGTCCGCCGCGCCGAACCAGTGCGGCACCCGGGTGTCGAACTCCGCCGCTTCGCCGGGCGTGAGCACGAACTCCGAAGGGCC
Organism: Streptosporangiaceae bacterium; assembly: GCA_050012355.1. Classification (GTDB taxonomy): domain Bacteria; phylum Actinomycetota; class Actinomycetes; order Streptosporangiales; family Streptosporangiaceae; genus JBEKHI01. Next base: position 7,807 of record JBEKHI010000208.1, read on the forward strand.
GAGCGCCATCCGCAGCCGTCCATTGAGCACGTAGAGCCACTCGTAGCCCTCGTGACTCTGCTGCGAGCCCTCGCGCCGCGTGCCCGCGGCGATCACCAGCTTGTACGCCTGGATGCCACCGGCCCGCCTGGTCAGCGGGATCATCGTCATGCCGTGCCTGGTGACCGGGCTCAGGTGCACGCGCGGATCCCCGGTCGGCGGCGCGTCGACGAGCTCATCGAGCGTGACGCCGTAAGCCCGCGCCAGCGGAAGCAGCAGCTCAAGGTTAGGCCGCCGGGCACCGGATTCCAGCCGGGACAGCGTGCTCACCGAGATGCTTGTTTCCGCGGAAACATCGGCCAGCGTGAGCTCCCGCTCCTGGCGCAGCGCCCGCAGCCGGGAACCGATATTTGCCATCATGGCAACAAAGTTTGCCATTCAGTCGAGACTCATCGCGTCCTCGGGGCTATGAGAGACGCGATAGTGATCGGCGGCGGCTGCGGGCCGGGCGAGATGAAGTCCGTCGTTATGGCGGAGAAATGGAGTCCTCGCGACCGGGCCGATGTCGGTACACCAGGCACTGCTGTTCCGGCAACTGAGCGAGGACATCGTGTTCTCCGGGCCGCCGGACGCCGACCTGGTGATGCGTAAACGTGAGCGGGACTTCTCACCCACGGTGATGACGGAATCGACGCTCCCGTAGGGATTCGAGATCGTCTCGGCTTGCGGGTCGTTCTCCCACCGCTCGCCGTCCAGCAGGTACTTGTACTGGTAGCGGCCCGGTGCCAGGGCCACCGTCGCCCGCCAGGTGCCGTCGCCGCCGCGTTCGAGGAAGGTGGCGGTTCGCGACCACCCGTTGAATTCCCCGGTCAGCGCCACCGTCTCGGCTTGAACGGAAGCGGGAAGCGTAAAGACGACATCCACCGGCGAAGACGCGTCGAAGAGCCGTTCGCCAAGCTGGTCCAGCGAGCCGAGCAGGCTCCGGAGGCCCTGGCGGACAGCCGAGTTCTCACCCCAGTAACGGGCGAGAACCTGCTCGTCGAAGCTCTCCAGGGACCGGCGCACGGCCGCGAATCCTTCTTCTGCGGTTTCCATCATCAGGTCCTATCCCCACCCACGCGGCTGAAAAACTCCCGCATGTCCCGCACTAGCAAGTCCGGTGCTTGGTGCGCGGCGTAGTGGCCACCGCGGTCGTGGACATTCCACGACACGATGCGGGCGCCCTGCGCCTCGGCCAGCGCGCGGTCCGACGGCCAGTCGTGCGGAAACTGGGCCAGGCCGACCGGAACCGGCAAGCCGGCCGGGATCGTCGTGGGGCCGCTCGGCGGTTGCTGCCGGTCCTCTTCGGCGTAGATCCGCAAAGCAGATCCCGCGGTACCGGTCAGCCAGTGGATCGTGACGTGGGTGAGCAGCGCGTCCGGATCGAGGTCGGGCATGCACTGGCTGTTCCAGGCCAGCAGACCGACCGGGGAATCCGCCAGCGCGTGCGCCAAGGTCTGCGGATCAACCGCGTGGACATGACCGTACGCGGCATTGCGCACCTCACCGGGGCCAGCCGGGAACACCTGCGTGACGTGCACCCCGACCACCGACTCCGGCGCGGCCTGACCCACCTCGGGTGAGATGAACGATCCCCAGTCGTTCCCCGCCGCCCCGTAACGCCGGTATCCAAGCCGCTCCATCAGCACGGCCCAGGAACGGGCGATCCGCCGCGGGCTCCAGCCCGTATCCGGTGTCGGCCCCGACCAGCCGAATCCAGGCAGCGAAGGGATCACCAGATCGAACGCGATCGCCGGGTCGAGGCCGTGGCCGCGCGGGTCGGTCAGCGGCCCGATCACGTCCAGGTACTCCGCCACCGAACCGGGCCACCCGTGGCTGAGCACGAGCGGCAGCGCGCCGGGCTCGGGCGACCGGACGTGCAGGAAGTGCACGGTGGTCCCGTCGATCGTGGTGGTGAACTGCGGATACGAGTTGAGCCTGGCTTCCCACAACCGCCAGTCGTACTGCTCGCGCCAGTACGCCACCAACCGCTGAACGAACGCCAGCGAGACGCCGTATCCGTCATCGCCACCGCGCGGCTCCGGCGCCCAGCGGACCTTGTCCAGCCGCTCCCGCAGGTCAGCCAGCTCACTGTCTGGGACATCGATAAGAAACGGCTGAATAGTCACAGGGCCAAGCCTAGAACCAGGTCACTTGCCGTGCGGGTCGCGGGCGTTGAGGGTGGCTACTACCTGGTCGTAGTCGCCGCGGGCTTCGCCGTAGCGCAGGAACTTGACCCGCTCGACCTGGATCTCGGAGGCATCCGGCTGGGACTCCAGCAGCGCCATGACCTCGGCGACGAACTCCTCGAGCGGCATCGCGAACTCGCTGGTTTCCTGGCCAGGCACCAGCGAGGTGCGCACCGACGGCGGCACCAGCTCAACGACCTTCACGCTGGTGCCCGCGTACTGCAGCCGGATCGACTCGCTCAGCATGTGGATGGCGGCCTTGGACAGGTTGTAGCTCGGCGTCACCGCCAGCGGGGTGAACGCCAGGCCCGAGGACACCGTCATGATCGTGGCGTCCGGCTGCTCCCGCAGATGCTCGATGAACGAGGCGATCAGCCGGATCGGGCCGAGCACGTTGGTCGTGATGACCGACTCCGCCGAGGCCAGGAACGAACCGGGCTGCCGCCAGTCTTCGATGCGCATGATGCCCGCCATCGTTATGAGGACATTGAGGTCTGGGTAACGGGCCAGCACCTCCTTCGCGGCCGCGTCGATGCTGTCTGGGTCGGCGGTGTCAATTGCCACGGCGGCGATACCTGGGTGCTCGACGGCGATCTGATCGAGGAGCTCCGCGCGGCGGCCGCCGACGATGACCGTGTTGCCTGCCTCGTGCAGCTGGACGGCGAGCGCGAGGCCGATGCCGCTGGTGGCACCGGGGATGAAGATGGTGTTTCCGGCGATGTTCATAGTCCCAATGTGCCCGGCCGGTCGCTGTCCGTGCAGGGAGCGGTTATCGGGGGATCAGCGATCCCTGGTTACGGTCGGTACCTGGCCGATAATGGAGCTATGGACCGTGCCGCACTCGCTGACTTCCTGCGCCACCGCCGCGAGGCGCTGCGCCCAGGTGACGTCGGGCTTCCCGAGGGAGTGCGCCGCCGCGCGCCCGGCCTGCGGCGCGAGGAGGTGGCTGCTCTCGCCCTGATGTCCACCGACTACTACACCCGGCTGGAGCAGCGGCGTGGCCCGCAGCCCAGCGAGCAGATGCTCGCCTCGCTCGCCCGCGCGCTCCGGCTGACCAGCGGCGAACGGGATTACCTGTTCCAGGTGGCGGGGCACAACGCCCCGGCGCCAGCGGAGGCCGCCACCCACGTGGCCCCGGCTCTGCTGCGGGTCCTCGACCGGCTCGACGACACACCCGCGATGATCATCTCGAACCTGGGCGAAACGCTCGTGCAGAACCGGATGGCCGAGGCGCTGCTCGGCGACAAATCCGGCTACACCGGCCTGGCACGCAGCGAGACCTACCGCTGGTTCACCGATCCCGGGCAGCGGCAGGCCTACCCCGAGGACGACCACCCCCGGCACAGCCGCACGCTGGTCGCGAACCTGCGCGCCGCCTATGGCACCCTCGGGCCGAAATCCCGGGCGGGCGAGCTGGTCCGTGCGCTGCGGAAGGCGAGCCCCGAGTTCGCCGCGGTGTGGGACAGGCACGAGGTCGCCCGGCGTTTTGAGGACCACAAGACACTTGTCCACCCCGAACTCGGCCCGATCGAGGTGGACTGCCAGGCGCTCTTTACCGAGGACCAGTCGCAGGCGCTGCTCGTGCTCACCGCCCCGCCGCGCACCGAGGGCTACGAGAAGCTGCGGCTGCTCGCCGTGCTCGGCAACGAGCGCTTCGACTCAGCGTCAAACTGACCTCGACGCCCGGCGCAGAACCGGGCACAGTGGGCACTGTGACATCTTCACCGCACGCCGAACACGTCGGCAGCCTCCTTCGGCCACCGTTGCTTCTCGACGCCCGCGCCGCCCGCGAGCGCGGCGAATTCGACGACGCCGCGCTCGCCGAACTGACCGATCAGGCCATCCTCGAGGTGCTTGAGCTGCAACGCGGCGCGGGGATCGGGGTCTTCACCGACGGCGAGTACCGCCGGAGCACCTGGATGGCCGGGCTGCTTGAGGACACCGGCGGGGTGGTCCCCATCGACCAGAGCTCGGACGGCGTGCAATGGATCCGCGACGGCGAGACCGCACCCGAGCAGGACACCCAGTTCGACCTGATCGCGGCCAGCGACACGGTGTACCGCAAGGGGACCCGCACCCTCACCGAGGCCGCGTTCATGGTCAAGCACTCCCCCGGTCCGTTCAAGATCACGATGATGAGCGCCTCGATGGGCGCGATGATCTGGCGCAACGGCATCAGCTCGGCCGCTTATCCACATCCCGCGGACCTGGTGCGCGATCTCGTGGCGCTGCAGATCGAGGAGATCACCCAGCTCATCGATGCCGGCGCCCGCTGGATCCAGCTCGACTCGCTCAGCTACAACCAGGTCTTCGACCCGCACTTCCGCGCCGGGCTTGGCCTCGGCAACGTGCCACCCGCCGTACTGCTCGATGCGGTAGTCACCGCTGACCAGACCATCGTTGCCGGAGCAAAACGGCGCGACCCGAGCGTCACGGTCGCCATGCATATCTGCCGGGGCAACAACCGCGGTGCGTGGATGTCCAGCGGCAGCTACGAAGCGGTCGCGGAGCGGCTGTTCGGCGAGACCGGGGTGGACAGGTTCCTGCTCGAGTACGACACCGGCCGGGCAGGCGGCTTCGAGCCGCTGCGTTTCGTCGGCGGAGATAGCACCGTCGTTCTGGGCATCGTGTCTTCCAAGACACCCGCCCTTGAGGACGAGGACGATCTGCTACGGCGGGTCGACGAAGCGGCCCAGTACGTGCCGGGCGAGAACCTGGCGATCAGCCCGCAGTGCGGCTTCGCGTCCACCCAGCAGGGGAACCTGCTGACGATCGACGACGAGCGCCGCAAGCTTGAGCTGGTCGCCAGGACCGCGCAACGACTCTGGGGGTAACACCACCGAGTTAACCCGGCTGCTCTCCGGGACGGTGTCCGCGTCCCGGAGAGCAGCCGGTTCCGGCCCGGCGCCGGCCTCCGGTCCGGAGCCGCTGCCCTGACCAGGTTCGGGCTGCGGCTGCGGCCTGGCGTCCGGGCCTGGTTCAGCGCCCCGCTCAAGTTCGGCCCGCGGGTCGGCGCCGCGGCCAGAACCACCGGAGCCGCCTGGGGTGCCGGGGCTACCGGAACCTCCGGGATCCGCGGGCCGGTCGTGGCCGGTGAGCAGCGCATCGTCGTAGTGGATCCGCTCGGGCGGGATACCCGCGCGTTTCAGCACCCGGATCGTCTCGGCGACCATCACCGGTGGCCCCGATACGTAGGCCTCGCAATCCCGGTGCGGCAGGTAACGGGCGGCGACCCGGCCGACGTTGCCCTGCATGCCCGCGAACGCCGGGTCCTCGGATGTCACGGGAATGATCTGCAGTCCTGGGTACGCGTCCGCGAGCCGCCACAGATCGGGCAGGTCGTACAGCTCTTCCCTTCGCCGCGCGCCATAGAACAGGTAAATCTTCCGCGGGCAAGTCGATGATTCCTTCACCGCCTGTTCGATGATCGCCTTCAGCGGGGACAGTCCCGTTCCGCCGGCCACGCAGAGCAGGTCACGGCGGCCGGCGTGGCGGAGCACCATAGTGCCGAGGGCCGGGCCGAGTATCAGGTCGGTGCCGGGCGGTGAGTGCTGGACGAGGGCGTTGCTGACCCAGCCTCCGGAGACGGCGCGGACGTGGAAGATCATCAGCCCGTCCTCGCGGGGTCGGCAGGCGATCGAATACGATCGCCAGACCCTCGGCCAGCGCAGCGACTGGACGGTGACGTGCTGCCCGGCTTCGTAGTCCAGCAGCTGGTCGGGCGCGACGGTCAGCACCGCGATGCCGTGGTGGCGCCGCTCGTTCCCGATCACCTCAGCGGTGTAGTACGCGGGCGCGTAGACGCCGGCCTCCTCCGCGGCGCCGATCATGATGCTTGACGCGGCGGCGTAGGCCTGGGTCCAGGCGTCCTGAGCGGCGGGAGTGAACGCTGGCCCCGCGAACGAGCGCAAGGTCGCGATCAGCGCCTCGCCCACCGCGTTGTACATGACAGGTTCCACACCGAACTTGCGATGGTCGCGGCCGAGCTGACCGAGGTACTCCGCGAGTTCTTCCGGAGTGCTGAGTGACTCCACGATGCGGACGAGGGCGGCCAGCAGCCGGTCGCGCTGGTGGTCCATGGCCGGCGGGAACATGGCACGGAGCTGCGGGTAACGAGCGAACAGCCTCCCGTAGAAGAAGCCAGCCGCTTTGTCCCCCGCCTGCGCGACAATGGCGAAGGTCTCCCGGATCGAAACAATCGCCGGATCAGGCAGCAGCGACGACGACGCCACTTCCAGCCGTTCGCCGCTCTCT
>JBEKHI010000209.1:0-14199 GCA_050012355.1 Streptosporangiaceae bacterium
TCCTCGCCGATGACGCCGCGCTGGACAAGGTGCTCGCCGAGGGATCGGCCCGCGCTCGTTCTGTCGCCGAATCAACGATGGCGGCGGTAAGGGAGCGTATGGGCCTGCTTGGTACGGCGCTCAGCTAGCCCCGCCGCGAGCTCAGTTGGCCACGTCGATCCGGTGCCGGATGGTGTCCGGGTCGCTGAGCGCCTTGAGTATCGCGTCCGCGAGGTTGGCCCGCGAGGTGCGAGCCCCGGCGTACCGGTCGACCGCGGTCTTGTAGTTCGCCCGGCGCGGGCCGTTGGTCAGCTGTGACGGCCGCATGATCGTCCACTCCGTGTCGCTGGCGCTGACCAGCGACTCCATCTCACGGGTGTCGGTCGCGTTGTCCCGTAGCACCCGCCGGAGTATCGGCTTAGCAATCTTGCCGACCAGCAGGCCCTCGCCTTCTTCGACGAAGAAACCGCTGGCGCTCACGACGACGATCCGCTTGACGCCGGTTTCACCCATCGCCGTGAGCGTGCTTTTCGCTCCCTGAACGAGGATGCCGGTCGGTTCACCGCTACGGGGACCGAGCGCGGACACGACCGCGTCGCTGTCGCGCATCGCCGGCGCGAGATCGTCGGGGTTCGTGATCGCCGCCCGGAAGACCTTCGCCCCCGGTACCAGCATCTTCGACGGATCGCGGACCACGGCCACCACCTCGTGCCCGGCCTCTAGTGCCTGCCGGGTCACCTCGGTACCGGTCCCGCCGCTCGCGCCGATTACCGTCAGTCTCATCTCTTAGCCCCCTTGGTCTAGCTGTCGTGTGAGTGGGTACCCACTCACCACGTCTTGCCTCTAGAATGGGCGAGTGGGCACCCACTCGTCAAGGTCTACGCGGGACAGGATTCTGGACGCGGCCGCGCACGTCATGCTGACCGAAGGATTCGCGGCGACCACCACGAAGGGCATCGCCCGCGAGGCGGATCTGTCCGAGGGCACGCTCTATAAGCACTTCACCGATAAATCGGAGCTGTTTCTCGCGGTCCTGATGGAGCGGCTCCCGGCCGCGGAGTCCTTCATGAGCGCGCTTGCCGATACGGCCAGCCCGCCGCGAGAGTGGCTGGTGAGCGTGGGGCGCGCGGCGATCGCGTTCTACACCGGCGCGTTCCCGATGAGCGCGTCGGTGTTCTCCGACCCGGGCCTGCTGGCCGCGCACCGCACCGCGCTGGCCAAGCTCGACGCCGGGCCCCATCGTCCGCTCGTCGCCCTCATGCAGAGCCTGCGGGCACGCCAGCAGCGCGGTGAGGTCGGCGCCGACGTTGATTGCGCCGCCGCGGCGACCTTGCTGCTCGGCGCGTGCTTTCAGTCCGCGTTCCTGGACAGCTTCGAGCAGCGCTCCACGGACCCGGCCGGGGCGCAGGCCCGTTCCGAGGCGCTGGTGGACACGCTGATCCTTGGCCTCGGTCTCGCCTGATCGAGGCCGTGACAGCCGGTCGAACGTAAACCGTTTCCCCAGGTCATCGCCAGAATGTCAGTGGCTCGAGCTAGTGTTCGATTATTATCGTTTCACTAGAACGGGGAGTGGCGAATGTCATCGACAACCATCATTGAGCGGCGGGTAATAGTCCGGGACGCACTCACTCAGCCGAGCGCGGCGTCGAAGGCGGTCGGGCACGGCAGCGCCTGGTGCCAGTGCGGGAGCCCATCGTGTGCTGGCGGCCGGACGGGCGGAGCGTGGCTCAACGAGCCGGCCGAGCCTGATGTCGTCCCGAGCCCGCGGGACGCGCGCCGCCTGCGCGGACCAGGGCGTGGCGATGGCGCGGGTGCCGGACCTGCCCGCTAGGCCGTCTGGCTGCTGAGGAACGTCCGCAGAATCAACCGGATTCTGCGGACGTTCCTCAGCGGGCTACCAGTGGTGGGTCGTCGCCGATGAGTGGCGCATGATGATCTCGGACTCTTCTTCGGGCGCGTAGACCGACTGCACCGCGACCCGGCCCGGGCCGTGCAGCCTTATCCAGATGCTGCGATAGCTCATCCGGTTGCTCCAGAACGCGAAGCCCATGTTCCGCGGGTACTCCAGGTGCAGCGAGACCCGCACCGACAGATCCCGGTACAGCAGCGACGTGGGCTGCACCAGCAGGCTCTGGCCATGCTGCAGGTCGCGGATGAACGTGTTACCCGGCGAGTGCAGCAGTAGCAGCCCCGGCCCATCGTGCGCGCCGAAGATGTCGCCGAACTGCCCCATCGGGTAGTGGATCTCCCGATCGTTCTGGTCCTGGCCGGTTTCGAACCAGACGTCGTTCGGCTGCCAGTCGTAGCGCACGTTCCCGGTCGCGCCCAGGAAGCGGTGCTCACGCACCCACATCTGCTGGCGGTGCTGCAGGGGCAGCGCCACGACCTCGCCGGCGTGGTTGTCCGACAACGCCACGTGCCCGGGGCCGTGGGCCTCCATCATGATCAGCGGCATGCCCGCCATCACGCGCTTCCACCCGCCGCGCATTGACATGTTGCCGAGCCGCACCTGGGTGTCGGCCCATAGCAGCGTGTGGTGGGAGAAGTACACCGCGTCGTTATGGTCAAGGCTGAATTCCGCGACCGGAACGGTGGTGCCGGCGATCTGGACGTGAGACTGCCCGAACTGCAGCTTCGCCATGTCCTTGATCGGCGGCTGCTCGGTCCAGCCGGAGTCGCTGACCACCTGTCGCACATCGATGGGGGCACCGCACTGCGGGCACGAGGGCGCGTTCGGGTCGCTCGGCTGCCGGCAGTACTGGCAGATGTAGGCGTTCATCGCGCGCTCACTCGCCGGCGTGGTGATGGACGTACATCGACTGGATGCCGACCCGGCCGGGGCCGGTCATCTCCGCGAGGTACATCGAGTGGTGGTGCATCAGGCCGCCCTTGAGCGGCATCTGCACCGCCTGCATCTGCACCGAAGAGTCCTTGTAGAGGAAACCGCCCGGCTCGATCAGGATCTTCTCGCCCGGCCTGAGCGTGCGCTCGAGCACGTTCCCGTTGCCGTGCAGCATCAGGATGCCCGGCTCGCCCGCGGTGACGAAGCGGTCGATGAACATGCCGTTCCCGCCGTGCAGGACGTTGGCTAGGCCCTTGATCCGCACGAACGAGTACTGGATGCTGTGCGAGGCCACCAGGAAGGCGTGTTCTCTCGCGTCCAGTTCCATGCCCGGGTGCAACGGCAGCACGACGAGTTCGCCGGGCGCGTCCCGGGAGAACGCGATGCGCCCGGGCCCGTTGGCCACGGTCACGATGTGCGGCATGCCACCGAGCATGCGCTTGGCCCCGCCGGGGATCTTTAGCGATGAGACCGGGACCTGTTCGTCCTTCCACAGCATCACGTGATGCTCGAAATAGACGCCATCATGAGGATGCAGGCTAATTTCCGCCACCGGCACCAGCTCGCCTTCAACCTGGCAGGTGCTGGCCGAGAAACGGAACTCTGTCATGTCGCGCAACCGCGGGGCTTCTCGCCAGCCCGAGTCGCTGACCTTGTTCCGCTCGTCGAGCGGCGCCCCGCAGGTCATGCAACTAGTGGTGCCTGGCTGGTTCTGGGCCTGGCACCACTGGCATTGAATCATTTCCACGAGACGGAACATAGCAGTCGTGCAGGTCAAAGCACTACTTATGTCGCAAAGTATGAACCGGTATGGTGTGGGCATGGCATTGCTCGGGCGGGAGTTCATCGCTGTACCTGATGACCGTAAGGGTCAGATCGTCTTCAAGTGGCCGGACGTTTCCATCCGGCGCTTCACGCGAGCCATCGTCAACGCCGATGAGATCGCGATGTTCGTCAACACCGGCGAGATCGTCGAGACGCTGGAGCCTGGCCGGTACCAGATCGATGCCAGCGAGCTTCCCGGGCTCGGTGCGATCATCGACCGGCTCAGCGGCGGCAACGCGTACCGGGCCGAGCTGTACTTCATCGGTACGCGTGAGTACACCGGCTTCAAGTTCGGCGGACGCATCGACGACGTCCAGGATCCGCGCACCGGACTGGTCGTGACGCTGCGTGTGTTCGGCGACTACGCGCTGCGCGTAGTCGACCCGGCCAAGCTGATCACGAACCTCACCGCGACCGTGGACGTGACCGACAACAACAAGATCGCGGGCTGGGTCAGCGACCAGCTGCTGAAGGTGCTGCGGACCAACGTCACCACCCAGATCATCAGGAATGGCTGGCCGATCCTCGGTCTGTCGGTGTACTCGGGTGACGTCGAGCAGGCCGCGATCGCCGCTGCCAACGAGCAACTCGACGTATACGGTGTCTCGGTCACCCGGATGGGCAACTTCGACATCAACCTGTCGCCCGAGGACGAGGCGCAGCTCAAGCAGCTAGCCAAGGACACCAGCTACTCCCAGCTGGCCGGTGGCTTCCAGCAGTACGCGGCAGGCGAGATGGCGCTCGGCGCCGGCCAGGGCATGGCCCAGGGCGGCGGCGCCACTGAGGGCGCGTTCCTCGCCGCCGGCCTTGGCCTCGGTGGCGGTCTTGGCGGCGGGTTCGGCCAGCAGCAGCCACCGCCGCAGCAGCAGCACCAGGCTCCCGCGGCGGCTCAGCCCGCTGGCGTGGTCTGTGCCTCCTGCCACGCGCCCGGCCCGGCCGGCGCGAAATTCTGCGCGAGCTGCGGTCAGCCGATGGCCCCGGCCGTCCTGCACTGCACCGAATGCGGAACCGAACTACCCGCCGGCGCACGTTTCTGCGCCGCCTGCGGCACCCCGGTAGCCACCTGATCCTGCCGAGCGCGGACGCGCCGTAGCTACGAGGACCTGGTCGCGGAGGCGCGGCGGTGAGTGGCTGGCCGGCGGCGCCGGGTGCGGGTGAGGAAGCCAACCACGGCCAGCAGGGCCATGGCGGTAAACGCGGCCGCGGCGATGGTCCCGCCGACGCCGCGGCGGATGAAAGCGGCCGCATCCGCGGCGTGCACCGAGCCGGCCGTCCGGACCGGCGCCGCGCTGGATGGGCCCGGCGGACGCCCCGCGCCGCTCGCCCGCGCGGCGCCGCGGTCGTTGTGATTGGCATGAACCGCGGGCGCCACCGGCAACGAAGCGGATACCAGCTTGCCCACCGGCCGGATCCGGCCGTCGACCGCGAAACCCCAGTTCAGCAGCCTCTCGGCCGAGACGGTCTCGGTGAGCGCCGGGCAGTGCAACTCGGTCACGATGAGCGTCACCCCGTGCCGCCGGGCGAGACCGACGTAGGTAGCGCCCGCCGCTGACGTCCAGCCGATCTTCCCGCCGATGCCACCGGGGTACTCCGACAGCAGCCGGTTCTGGTTGTACAGCATCTCCGAACGCTGAGCCGACACGCGGAAGTCAAAGGCGCGCGTCTCGTCGTACCGCAGGAACGCCGGTATCCGCAGCGCCTGGCGCGCGATGAGCGCCAGGTCGTAGGCGGAGGTGTGCTGACCAGGCGCGTCCAGCCCGTTGGGATCGACCGCCACCGTGTCATGGGCGCCAAGCCGCCGCGCCGTGGCGTTCATCAGCGCGATACCCCGGGCGTACGAACCGGTCGCCTGCGTGAGCGCCACCGCCGCGTCATTGGCGGAGATGGTCAGCATGGCGGTGAACAGATCGGAGACGCGATAGCTGTGCCCGGGGATCAGCCCCGCGACGTTCGGCACGACGTTGGCCGCTCGCTGCGTGGCGCGCACCATCGCGGACGGATTCAGCACCGGGATCAGCGACACGGCGGTCAGCAGCTTCAGCGTGCTGGCCGGCCGGTACCACCCGTGCGGATCTCGCCAGCCGAGCACTTGCCCGGTCCCCGCGTCCGCCACCACAAACGCCGATGCCGCTATCGGGGGCGGCCCCGCCGACTGGGTGCTCGCCGCCGCGGTGCCCGTGCCGTAGATCGTCGCCGCCGCTGTCAGCAAAGACCCAGCCACGACGGTGCTAACGACCCGTCGTGCCGTCCCCTTCGGACGCCAGTAAGCCACTGAGCGCCCCTCCCCCCGGTAGGACCCCGCGCGTACCCTGAACTTATGGAACATATGTCGGAGGCCGGTCAGCACTGCTTTCCGGTCTGCGACCAGGGAAAGCTTACGGAAAAGATCGGCAGCACGGGGGAGTACAGCGTTAGCGGCGGCGTAAATCCAGGTATGTGTATCGGGGAGCGGCGGGCAATGCGGCGATACGCCGGATTTGCGACGGCCGAGAAATCGAACTAGCTCAGCTACCTGCCACAGGAGTACTGATCATGGAGTGGAACCCGTCCAAGGGCCCGACCCTCGGCGTCGAATGGGAACTGCAGCTCATCGACCCGGAAACGAGGGCATTGCGCCAGGACGCCGCCATGGTGCTCGCCGACCTGCCGAACGTCGACGAAACGGGGGAACACGGCCGGATCCGGCATGAGCTCATGCAATCGACGGTCGAGGTGGTGACCGGGATCTGCTCGACGGTGGCGGAAGCCAAGGCCGACCTATCGGAAACGATCGGCGAACTCCAGCAGACCGCCGCCGGCCACGGTATTGTTTTGACGTGCGCTGGTACGCATCCAGGCAGTGACTGGCGCGATGCAAAGATGGCGCCTATTCAGCGCTATGCGGAGCTTGTCGAGCAAATGCAGTGGCTCGCCCGCCGGATTCAGACCTTCGGGGTCCATGTCCATGTCGGGCTGCGCGACGAGAGCAAGGCGATGCCGATCGTCAACGCGCTCGCCGCGTACCTGCCGCATTTTCTCGCGCTGACAGCGTCGAGTCCGTTCTGGTCCGGACAAGACACCGGGCTTGCCTCAAGCAGGTCGATCGTGTTCGGCGCGTTGCCAAACGCGGGACCGCCGCCTCGGCTCACCACTTGGGCGGCGTTCGAGGATTACATGGACACCCTGCTCCGCGCGGGGACCATCCGGAGCATTAAGGAGGTCTGGTGGGATGTCCGTCCGCATCCGGACTTCGGCACGGTGGAACTCCGCATGTCCGATGGTGTCCCGACGTTCCGCGAGATCGGCATGATCGCCGCGCTCGGGCAGTGCCTGGTGCAACTTTTCGACTCCCAGCTGGACCGGGGCTACACCTTGCCCTGCCCGCAGCCCTGGCTGGTCAAGGACAACAAGTGGCGCGCGACGCGGTACGGGCTTGACGCGATGATCATCACCGATGACCGGGGCAACGTCGCACCGCTGCGTGACGAAATCTACGAACTCGTGCGCGAACTCGAGCCGTTCGCGGAGCGTCTCGGTTGCTCCGAGGAGCTGAGTGTCACCTCTGAGGTTCTTGAAAACGGGGCATCGTATGAGCGTCAGCGTGCCATAGTGGCTGACGGGGGCGGAATGACAGACGTGGTGGATGCACTGGTTACCGAGTTCGCGGAGGACAGGTTCACCAGCCCGGGGGACGGCAGCGATGGAGGACCGGCTCATGGAGGGCGTTGATCTAAACGCGGACCTAGACGAGTTCTGGTCCGCTCACGCGGCGGATCTGATCGGCTTCCGCCGTGATCTGCACGCGCACCCGGAGACAGGGAACACTGAGCACCGTACGACGCGGAACGTAGCGCTTCGGCTGGCCGCCGCCGGACTTCGGCCGGCCATCTTGCCCAAGGGAACCGGCCTCATCGTTGATATAGGCCCAGATATACCAGAACGTGGCGTGGTAGCTCTTCGCGCGGATATCGACGCCCTTCCGATGGAGGACGAGAAGCGGGTGCCCTACCGCTCGACCGTCCCTGGCGTGTGTCACGCGTGCGGCCACGACGTGCACACCACGGTGCTGCTGGGAACGGGGCTGTTTCTCGCGGCCCAGGCCGAGAAGGGCATGCTTCCCGGCCGGATCCGGCTGGTCTTCCAGCCCGCCGAGGAGCTCGGCTCCGGAGCACTGGACGTGATATCGGCCGGCGGCATGGACGGCGTGAGCAGGATCTTCGCGCTGCATTGCGACCCGCGGCTCGACGCGGGCAAGCTCGGCGTGCGGACCGGCGCGATCACCGCCGCCTGCGACAAGATCAAGGTGCGGGTAACCGGCCCCGGCGGGCACACCGCCCGGCCGCACCTGACCGCCGACCTGGTGTTCGCGCTGGCCAAGATCGTCACCGAACTGCCCGCCGCGCTGTCCCGGCGGGTGGACCCCCGGTCGTCGCTGTCGCTCGTCTGGGGGCGGGTGTCCGCGGGCAAGGCGCCGAACGCGATACCCGACGAGGGCGTTGCCGAGGGCACGATCAGGACGCTCGACGAGGAAGCCTGGCGCCGGGCGCCGGAGATCCTGCGCGGCCTCATCGAGTCGGTGGCCAACGCCTACGGCATCCGCGCCGAGCTTGAGTACACCAGGAACGTCCCGCCGACCGTCAACGACAAGGTCTCGGCGGACATGCTGACCGTCGCGGGCACCGGGGTGCTCGGCCTGGACGGTGTGGTCAACACCCCGCAGTCGCTCGGCGGCGAGGACTTCGCCTGGTACCTGGAGAAGGTGCCGGGAGCGCTGGCCCGGCTGGGTACTCGTGTCCCCGGCCTGGAGACTTCCTTCGATCTGCACCAGCCGTCCTTCGACGTGGACGAGCGCGCGATCGCCGTCGGTATCCGGGTGATGTCCGGGACATCGCTGACGGCCTTGTGGGACGATCCCCGCGCGATGGAGTCTCAGCAGATCCCGGCTCCGCCGCCGCTGCCGTCAGCCCAGCCCGTCCGGTCACCCCAGGCGCTCCGGGCCGCCGCTCCAGTACCGCAGCCGCTCCGCCCGTCCCCGCCCGCGCCGCTTCCGGCCTACCTGCCCAACGACGGCTACCTAGCCCAGGACAACTACCCCCCGTCGAGCGCGACCCCCCCAACCACGAACGCCTCATCAGCCACGAACCCCCCGTCAGCCACAAGCCTCTCGCCGAGCACCTACCGCTTGCCCGGGGCGAGCGCCTCGTCAGGTGCGGGCCTCTCGCCGGGCACATACGGCTCGTCCGGCACATACGGCTTGCCGGACGCATACATCCCACCGGACGCATATGCCTCGACGGACGCACTGTCCCCGTCCGAGCAATCGCGCCCCTACGGTGACGTCGGCTACGACCTCGACTCGTTCTACTCCAACGCTCCGCGCCGCTAATCCGCGCCCCCGGCGGGCTCCCGCGCTTCCCGCCGATGCTGGTTGGTGTGGCACCAACCAGCAAAGAGCCTGGTCAGTGCAGCACTGACCAGCAAAGAGGCTCCCGTGCGGCGACCCCGCCACCCTCACCAGCACCACCAGAACCGTTAGCACTGCCAGCACTCGCCGAGTCCGTCAGTCGCGGCGAGCGCGAACGGGCGGCGGCGTTCGTGCCGGGCGCTGCGGTAACGCCATACAGTTGAACAGTGGCGATTGACGGTCAGGCCGACCTTGGAAAGAAGGCGGACAAACCCCCGGTCTTCCGCTCCCCGGTCGCGGTGGCGGTGTGGTGGCTGTGGCTGTTGTTCGCTGCCGGGAATCTCATTGACCTGGCCGTTCAGGGCCGGGATCACACGTCCGTGGTGGCCGCGGCCATCCTGGTCTTCGTGACCGGGATCGTCTACGCCACCGCCCAGGCGCCCAGGGTGGTCGCCCGCCCGGATAACGTCCTGATCAGGAACCCGCTGCGGGACCACGTGATCAGCTGGGGATCGATCACGCGGGTCGACACCCTCGACCTGCTCCGGGTGCACTGCGAATGGCCGGACGGTGGGCAGACCCGCAGCAAGGTCTTCCATGCCTGGGCGGTGCAGCATTCCAGGCGCCGCGAGATGGCCCATCAGGCACGCGAGGGCCGCCGGAACAGGCGCGGACTGGCTCCGTCGCGTCCCGACAGCGTACGCGGCGCCGGTTACGCCGCGAGCCCTTCGGGACAGGACAAGGAGCCTGCCCTCGGCAGCCCGCAGCACGCCGTCGACTCCCTGAAGGCGCGGCTCCAGGAGGCACGCGAGCAGCAGCAGCCGGCTCTGCCGCCAGTGACCACCTGGCGATGGCAGCCGATCGCCGCCATCGTGCTGCCCGCGATCCTGCTCGCGATCGCGGCGGCTGTATAACGTCACGACGGGTTGCAGGGGCGCGCCCGCAGCCACGCCACGTAGTCCTCGGGAGCGCCTGCCTTCACCGCGGAGTCGGCGAGCAACGTCACATGCCGCTCCGACGGGAGGCCGCCCTCCCATGCGTTCAGTACATACAGCCAGGCCAGGGCGTCGCCATCTAGCGTCTCGACGCGCACCTTCACCTTGCGGTAGTAGCCGAGCGTGACCCCATCCCAGACGTCAAGGGCCTTCTCGTCGATCTCCGGAACGTCGTACAACACCACGAACAGGCGGTCGCCAGGGGATTCGACGACCGTGGTGAGTGCCCCGTCCCAGCCCATGTCTTCCCCGCCGAAGGTCAGTCGCCATCCCTCCAGCCACCCCGTTCCCCGCTGTGGTGAATGCGGGCAGCGCTCAAGCATCTGCGCCGGGTCCATGTTGCTGCCGTAAGCGGCGTATAGTGCCACGGCAGATAAGCGTACGACCTCAAGACCCCACCCCGTCGCCTCACCCGCGCGAACAACACGAGATAATGGCTAAACGTGACCATGCCCCGACCGCGCATCGCGATCATCGGCGGTGGACCAGGCGGATACGAATCCGCTCTAGTCGCCGCTCAACTCGGCGCTGACGTCACGATCTTCGAAGATGCCGGGCTCGGCGGCGCGTGCGTGCTGACCGATTGCGTGCCATCAAAGACGCTGATCGAGTCCTCGACCACGATGACCAGCATGACCCGCAGCGCGTCGCTTGGCATTCAGCAAGGTGACGGCGCCAACGCCGACCTCACGGTGGACGCGCCCGCGCTCTACACCCGGATCAAGGCCCTCGCCGCGGCGCAGTCGCATGACATCACCGAGCACGTGGCCACCGAGGGAGTCACCGTTGTCAGCGGGCGCGCCCGGTTCACCGGCCCCCGGACGATCAGCGCCGGCGACACCACCGTTGAGGCGGACATCGTGCTGATCGCGACCGGCGCGACGCCGCGGATCCTGCCGGATGCCGTGCCCGACGGAGAGCGGGTTCTGACCTGGCGTCAGCTCTACGATCTGCCGTGCCTGCCCGAGAGCCTCGTAGTCGTCGGCTCCGGCGTCACCGGCGCCGAGTTCGCCGGTGCCTACCAGGCGCTTGGCTCGGACGTCACGCTTGTCTCGTCGCGAGACCGGGTGCTCCCGCATGAGGATCAGGACGCCGCCGAGGTGATCGAGGAGGTGTTTCGCCGCCGCGGGATGAACGTGCTCAACCGGTCCCGGGCGGCGGCCGTGCACCGCAAGGGGAGCAGCGTCATCGTGACGCTCGCCGACGGCCGCGAGGTCACTGGCTCGCACTGCCTGCTCACGGTCGGCATGGTGCCGAGCACCGGCGATCTGGGCTGCGACAAGGCAGGCGTCGCGCTGGACGACCAGGGGTTCATCGAGGTGGACCGGGTCTCGCGCACCAGCGCGCCGGGGGTCTACGCGGCCGGTGACTGTACCGGCGTGCTGATGCTGGCAAGCGTCGCCGCCATGCAGGGCAGGATCGCGATGTGGCACGCGCTCGGCGAGGCGGTGCAGCCGATCAGGCTCAGCCACGTCGCGGCGAACATCTTCACCGACCCGGAGATCGCCACCGTGGGCGTGTCCCAGGCCCAGGTTGACCGGGGCGAGGTCCAGGCCCGCGTCGTCACCCAGCCGCTCGACACCAACCCGCGGGCCAAGATGGCTGGCGTCAGGCACGGTTTCGTAAAGCTGTTCACCCGCCCTGGTACCGGCACGATTCTCGGCGGCGTGATCGTCGCACCGCGCGCCAGCGAGCTGATTCTCCCGGTCTCGGTCGCCGTCGAGCAGGGCCTGACCGCGGGCCAGCTGGCGCATACCTTCTCGGTCTATCCGTCGCTGTCTGGTTCCGTCACAGAAGCCGCCAGGCAGTTGATGGAGTTCACGACGCCATTATCGAAATTTTTACCGGAAAGTGTACTTGTGAGGACAATCACCCGCTGTTATATGACCACTCCGAGGGGTAGAACCGGAGGCGGTAACTGAGGGCAGGGGGGTGATTCAAGATGCTAGTAATCTGGCTTCACGGTCTGCTACACGTGTTCCTGTGGCTCTGAGTTAGCCCACAGCACTAGAGGTGACAATGCCTGAGCCGGCGCTGGATCCCCAGCGCGAGCGTCGGCCCGGCCACGCCAGCTAGTGCGAGGGCCGTCCCGTATCGCGGTCGACCGGAGCGTCGATACCGTACTGACGCAGCCGCTTGACCCGCAGGTCGTCGCCGTACATGGCGACCATTCCCAGGCTGGCGATGAGCGCCAGGCCGGGAACCGCGATCCGGAGCCACGGCGGTCCTGGCAGCAACGCCAGCACCACGCAGACCGGCACCATGATGACCAGGTGGCCGAGGACAAGCCGCAGGCGCCATCCGGCGTCGGTGAGTTCATGACGCACCCACTCGCGGTTCGCGTCAGGCAGCCGGAACCCGAGGTAATACGTCAGCCGCCGGAATATGCCCGGGTTGCCCGCCAGCCGCGTCATCACGGCAGCACGCTACCCCACTTCGAGGGGGAGCGACGGATCGGCGGACCACTCGGTGAGCGACCCGTCGTAAAGCCTGACATCCTCCCGGCCGAGCAGCGCCAGCGCGAAAACCACGACCGTCGCGGAGATCCCGCCACCGCAGTAGGCGACCGGATCCGGCTCGTCCAGCACAGCTCCGAGCGCTGCTCGCAGCCCGTCGAGGTCAAGGAACCGGCCAGTCTCCGGGTCAAGCAGCGATCCGGCCGGCGCGTTCAGGCTTCCGGGTATCCGCCCCGGCCGGGAGTAGGAGGTGATCCCCTCGCCGCGGAACACCGCGGGTGCCAGCGCGTTGACCAGGCACGACCAATGGCCGTCCCGGACATCCGGCAACGTCGCGAGCAATTCGGGACGGGGCGACGCGACGAAGGCACCGGCGGCCACCGGCACGGCCGACGACGTCACCGGCAGCCCGGCGGCGCGCCAGGCGGGGAACCCGCCGTCGAGTACCGAGACGTTGTCGAACCCGAAGTAGCGCAGCAGCCACCACAGCCGGGTCGCCCACATCGGCGATTCCTGCGCGTAACAGACCACATGCGTGCCCGGGCCGACCCCGAGCGCGGACATCCCAGCGGCGAACCGGTCCGGCGTCGGCAGGGTGAACGGAAACGGCGACCTCGGGTCGGCCAGCACGTCGACCAGGTCCGCGAACCGGGCGCCAGGGATGTGCGCCCGGCGGTAAGGGCCGATTCCGCTTTCCGGTGTATACGGGCCGCCGCCGGGCGGCCGCCGCAAGAACACGGTGCAGTCCAGCACGCGGACGTCGTCCAGCCGCGCGGCCAGCTCAGACGGCGATATCAGCACCGGAATCCTCTCCGATCAGCAGGTCGAGCAGCCGCTTTTCCAGGGCCGCGAACTCCGGTGACCCGAAGTCGCGCGGCCGGGGCAGGCCCACCGGCACGCTGTCCACCACGGTGGCGGGCCGGGCCGAGAACACGTAGATACGATCCGACAGGTACACCGCCTCCCGCACGTCGTGCGTAACCAGCAAAACCGTCCACCGGTAGCGTTCCCACATGTGCGAGACCCAGCGCTGCATTTTGGCGCGGGTCAGCGCGTCGAGCGCGCCGAACGGCTCGTCGAGCAGCAGCACGCCGCGGTCCTGCACCACGGTGCGCAACAGCGCCGCCCGCTGCCGCATCCCGCCGGACAGCTGGAACGGATACGACCGCTCGAAGCCGTCCAGCCCGAACGGTTCGAGCAGCGGCGTCACCTTGGACCTGGCCGCCGGGCGTTTGGTGCCCGCCACCTCAAGTCCGAGCGTCAGGTTGTCGATGATCCGCCGCCACGGGAACAGCGCGTCCTTCTGCGGCATGAAGGCGAAATCATCCCGGGCAACCGGCCGCTCATCGACCGACATCGAGCCGGCGTGGCTGGGCACCGCGCCGGTGAGCACCGAGAACGTGGTGGACTTCCCGCAGCCCGACGGCCCGAGGATGGAGACGAACTCTCCGTCGGCCACGTTGAGCGACAGATCGCGCAGCACCTCAAGCGACCCGAAACGGACCCCGAGTCCGGAGATGGCTACCGAGCTCATGATGTCGACCTCTTTCGCTGCAGGTGGATCCAGGGCGCCGCGACCCGCTGCACTAGGAACGTCAGCCCGAACAGGACCAGCGTCAGCACGGCGGAAACGACGACGGCGGCCAGCATCAGGGCGGTCTGGAAGTCGTTCTTCGCGTTCTCCATGAGGATCCCGAGCCCGGAGATGGCACCCGCGTA
>JBEKHI010000210.1:0-14078 GCA_050012355.1 Streptosporangiaceae bacterium
GGGATGCGCTCGGCAGCCCGGACACCGGATACGGCATCGGCGTCGGATCCGCGTCGCAATATGAGCACGACTGCGTGACCCGCAACGGCGAGGGCGGTTTCAACAATGGCACCGCCACGGCCACGCTCCAGGATCCGGCCCCGTGGGGCGGTCCGGCCGATTACACGGTCGAGCAGGACGAGGTCAGCGATAACGCCATCGCTACCTGCCAGGTCGCCTGGGGATGCAAACCGGGGGTGTGGGGAGACCCGGACGGGGTCGCCGCCGGCATCAAGGTCTTCTGGTCGCTGAACGGGACGATCGACCACAACTACATCCACGACAACTACGGGGATGGCGTGTGGCCGGACACGAACAACAGCGGGCTCGACATCTCCCATAACTACATTTCCGACAACCTCGAGTCAGCCATCGACTATGAGGCTTCGTACAATGCCAACATCAGCCACAACGTGGTCACCGGAAACGGCTGGAACCCGAAGGGCACGTCTGAGTGGGCAGGCTGGCCGAACGGGTACCAGACATCGAACGGCGGTGGCCCCGACTTCGCCGACGGCGCTATCTACATAGACAACTCCGGCGGAGCATCCGACGTTCGCAGCGGGTCGACCAGGTACCTCGGAAAGCTCAACGTCACGGGGAACGTCCTGACCAATAACTTCGGCGGCATCGTCGCCTTCCAGGACCGCAACCGGTTCTGCGGCGAGGGACCGGACGGCGGCCAGGGGACGTGCACGGTGAACGGGGACTATTCGGGCGGGAAGACGACCGGGTCTCCGTACTACGAGCAGCCCACCAGCTACGCCGACGACGCCACGGCCACCGCCGGGTCCGTCTCGCTGAGTTCGGCCGCGGGCTTTCTCTCGAACTACACCGGCAAACCGGCTGCTCCCGGCGCCGGATGGACCGTCGCGGCCTACAACACCAACACCGGCAACCTGCTGCCGGGGGTCTTCCCCGCGGGCGAGACCATCGCCTCCTGCAGTGGGCCGACGTCGTGCACGCTGGCGAAGCCCGCGACGAGCGACTCCCATGGTGGCCAGGTGGAGATCGAGGCGGGGCCGCCCGGCGGCTGCGGCATGTACGATCTCATGGGCTCGGGCCTGGGCAAGGCGACCGGCAGCCCCCGCGCGCAGTACTTCGATGACTGCAACTGGTGGGTGCAGGATCTGCTGGTAGCCGGCAACTACTTCGAGCTGACGGCCAACCCGAGCACCACCTGGGTGCCTGGCGAGGTGACCATGTGCACCGCGGCGACCGGCTGCGGTTACATGGCGCTGTACGCCAACACTGGCCCCTGCACGAACGGCTGCTTCTGGTCCCCGTACTCAAACCAGACGGACGCGAGTTACATCACGTCCGCTTCGGCGCACAATGTGTGGCGCGACAACATCTATGTCTGGAAGGGCTCGGGTTGCTGGCAATTCGAGGCCGGAGGGACCGGGCAAGTGCTATCGGAATCGTCGTGGCGCGGGTCTGAGGATTCCACTAGCACCTACGCCTGCCGCTGAACGTAGTAAGGCCCGCACACCGTACCGGTGTGCGGGCCTTACTAGCGAAACCCCTAGCGGTGCGCTAGCTGCCTGGCGAGCTTGCGTGACATGTTGTGCGTGCCAGCGATGAACCGGGCCGACGGGCCGTTGCTAACGGCGGCCGGCGCGCCGACGAAGTACAGCCCAGGCACGGTCGAGGCGCCGATACGGCTCAGCACCGGGTACCCCTTGACCGTGTCGATCCGCCCGCGAAGATCTTCGGGCAGGAAGCCGAGCCGCTCCAGGTCAATCCGGTATCCGGTGCCGGCTATCACATGGTCCGCCCGGACGGACGACTGCTCGTCGCCGTCGAGCAGCACCCGGACGCCGCTGTCTTCGGCCACCGCTCCCTTTATCCGGTGTGAGGTCAGGGCGTCGATGACCCCGTCGACTCGGTCCTTGAGCCACCAGGACCCGTTCGGGCCGAGCACCGTTCGTGCCTTGGTGATCCGCATGTCTTCCGGCAGCCTGCGGAACAGCGTCGGCCGGTACCAGAACGCGCAGTGCCAGCCCTCGCACAGCTGATTGACCGGACGCTTGATCCGCCCGATCGGTCCGAGGTGCGCCGGGTTCGGATCGTTCCAGCTAAGCGCCTTGACTCGCGCGATGATCTGGACATCGGTGCCCTGCTCGTGCAGCAGCGCGGCGGTCTCGAGCGCGGACTGTCCGGCCCCCACGACAGCCACCCGCTGGCCGCGGAACTTAGTGAGGTCGCTGTGCTCAGAAACGTGGCTGACCAGGTCGGCGGGCAAGCCGGAGAGCTCATCGGCGATGTGCGCGTAGGGGATGACCCCGGTCGCGACCACGATCTGCCGGGCGGTCAGCGGTTCGGCGTCGGCGAACGAGACCAGGAACCCGTCACTTGCCGTGGAGACCTGGGCCACGGTGATGTCGCGGATGTCCGGCACGAGTTCCTTGGTATACCAGTCGGTGTAATCAAGGAAATGGTCAAGCTTCACCGGCCCGACCCGGTCCACGTAGTCGATCCCGTGCTGCTTGCTGTAGGCGGCGAGGTCGTACCCGTCGCTCGGCGACGCGATGGCCGACGCGTACGGCTCGGACTTCATCAGCATTCCGGGCGGCACATGCGCGCGGTACGTGTTCATGGGCTTGCCCACGATGACATGGTTGACGTTTAGCGCGCTCAGGTGCGCCGAGATCGAGAGCCCGAAAGGCCCGGCACCGATTATGAGTACGTCAGTTGCTGGCATGCAGCGCTCCCTTTCCATCAGCATTCACTGCTGTCGATCGCGATCGTTGTGACCTTCTGACTACCGCCGCCGTTACCCGCATCTCCGCCATAAACGGGCGCAGATCATGCCAGTCGAAGCAGTCGTAGTACCGAGTACGGAAGAATTCCGTGCCAAATGTCAGCAGCGACTGAACGCGGGATACGGTGTCTGGCCGGCCCGCGCTGAGCTGATTGTCGCGCAGCCAGCGCAAGTCGCCGTGCAGCCAGCGCGTCCTGACGCCGGTCCGGTATCTGGTGGTGCGGGTCACCGGACGACCGGTCGCCCACTGCCAGATCATCAGCGGGAAATCAACACCGGAATGCACCGCGTTCTCGATGGTCCCGGCCAGCCTTGGATTGATCTCCATGAGGAGTGGATGACCATCGGCGTCGCGGCGGAATTCGACTTCGCAGACGCCCTCGATCCCGACGGCCTTGGCCAGCCGGATCGCCGAATCGTAGATGTCCGGCGGTACCGCGATGCTCTCCCGCATGACCGACGCGCCGCCGAGCGGCGGGCTGGTCCGGTGGGCTATGTGCCCGCAGCTGGCGACGACCTCACCATCCGCGATGAACAGGGTGACTCCCTCGCGGCGGCCGGATGCCCATTGCTGGGCGAGCACGCTCGAACCGGCGGCGATGAACTCCCTGCTCAGCTCGGTGGCTTCGGCCTCGTTGACGACCTCGCTCGGAACGATCCTGGCACTGGTGTTGCCGGTCCACGAGACGCTCGGCTTGAGCACGAACGGGAACGCGAACTCCGACAGCACGGACGGCAGCTCGTCGAGTGAGTCGAATCGCCGGGTCCGTGGCTGCGGAATGCCGAGCCTGCTGGCCACCTCGAGCGTCCGGTCCTTGTCGGTGGCGATCTCCAGGGCGGAGTCCGGCGCCACCGCGAGAGTGCAGCCGAGCTCCGCGAGCTCCTTGCGCCGCGGGGCAAGCGCCGCGATGACACCATCGCCGGTCGGCAGCACGACTTGTGTCGGGTGCTCGCGGACGAATCCGGTTACCGCGTCGCCGAAGGCGTCAGCGTCCTCCGCGTAGCTTGGAAGCGTCAGTTTGTACGCGCAGTACCGTGACCGGAATGCCGGCACCGGTAGTGACGGCCGGTACTCCACGAAGCTTTCGCCCAAGGCAACGCGCAGCCCTGCCCGGCCGAGACTGCGCACGCTCGCTAGGCTCTGTTTGTGCCCGGCGTCGAGAATCAGGACGTCGTAGCCATCGGCATGCGGATCTTGCCAGGCGGCCGCCATGCCGCTCAATCCCATAACCCACCCCACCCCAGCCATAGGTCATTAGCTCTAATAGGAGCAGCTGGGAACCCATTTGATGCACTCCGGGACTGAAAAATTCTCAGAAATTCAGGTGTCCGCTTGGTTACCCAGCGTGTGCATGTGGTGGAGGTATCGTAATCGGGTACAACTTTTCATGGGGCTGGACTGTTTTCGTAGAGCTGAACCGGGGGTAGGGAAACGTGCGCGTTGTTGGCGGGGGCAAGAAGTGGCGGGGCATCGTCTCGTTGCTCACACCGGTCGTCGTGGGGGTGACCCTCGCGTACGGCTGGTCGGCCGCCGACACCAGGATGGCCGCGTTCCGGCCGCCGGATGCCGGGCGGCTAAGGCCGGGCGCGCTGTCCGGTCACGGCCAGTCCGCCGGCAGTGTGGACGGGACCGGCACCGCCACCCAGCCGTCGGTACCGGTGGCGGGAAGCCATGTGGTCAGCCTGCCCAGCGGTTCCCCGCCGAGCAGGCACGAGCATGTCAGGCTCTCGGCGGATCGCGACAAGAGTCACAAGCCCCGCCATAAGCGACAGCGGCCGGGTAACCGGCATCCGCGGCTACCCACCGTCGCCACCCAGCGCCGGGTGAGCATCCCGCCGCCACGCCCCACGAAGTCGGCCGCACCCGAGCCGGATACCTCTTCCGGTGGCGCCGCCCCCGCCTCGCGGACATTTCCGGCACAGACCGGCGCGCCAGGTACACCGGATCGAAGCCACTCCGTTAGGCTTCCGTATCGGAAGTCAAGCTCAACGAGACGGCGAGGAGCCAGCGGTGGCCTCCATTGAAGCAATCCATGCCAGGCAAATCCTGGACTCACGGGGTAACCCGACCCTTGAGGTCGAGGTAGCGCTTGATGACGGGACCGTCGGGCGGGCCGGGGTGCCAAGCGGGGCGAGCACCGGCGCGTTCGAGGCCGTGGAGCTCCGTGACGGCGAC
Source organism: Streptosporangiaceae bacterium (assembly GCA_050012355.1). Taxonomy (GTDB): domain Bacteria; phylum Actinomycetota; class Actinomycetes; order Streptosporangiales; family Streptosporangiaceae; genus JBEKHI01. Next base: position 4,980 of record JBEKHI010000210.1, read on the forward strand.
AGTGAGTACGGCGGCAAGGGGGTCACCCGGGCGGCGGCGGGCGTGGTCGACGAGATCCAGCCAGAACTGCTCGGGCACGAGGCGGATGACCAGCGGCTGGTCGACCAGGCGCTCATCGAGCTCGACCGCACGCCAAACAAGGCGCGCCTAGGCGCCAACGCGCTCGTCGGTGTGTCGATGGCCGTGGCCCGGGCGGCGGCCGACTCGGCGGGCCTGCCGCTGTTCCGCTACCTCGGCGGCCCGAACGCGCATGTGCTGCCAGTCCCGATGATGAACATCCTCAACGGCGGCGCCCACGCGGACAACAATGTGGATATCCAGGAGTTCATGATCGCGCCGATCGGCGCGGCCACCTACTCCGAGGCGCTGCGCTGGGGCGCCGAGACCTACCAGGCGCTGAAATCCGTGCTCAAGCAGCGCGGTCTGTCCACCGGCGTCGGCGACGAGGGCGGCTTCGCCCCCGACCTGGAAAACAACCGGGCGGCGCTCGACCTGATCGTGGAGGCCATCGGCAAGACCGGGCTCACCCCAGGCCGTGATGTTGGGCTGGCGATCGACGCGGCGGCCACCGAGTTCTACAAGGACGGCGCCTACCTCTTCGACGGCAAGCCGCACTCCGCGCCGGAGCTGGCCGCCACCTACGCCGAGTGGCTGGACAACTACCCGCTGGTCTCGCTTGAGGACCCGCTGTCCGAGGAGGACTGGGTCGGCTGGCAGACGCTCACCGCCGAGATCGGCGACCGGGTACAGGTCGTGGGCGACGACCTGTTCGTCACCAACCCCGAGCGGCTGAGCCGCGGCATCGCCGAGAAGTCGGCGAACGCACTGCTCGTGAAGCTGAACCAGATCGGTACCGTCACCGAGACCCTCGACGCGGTAAGCATGGCCCACCGTGCGGGCATGGCCTGCATGATCAGCCACCGCTCGGGTGAGACCGATGACACGTTCATCTCCGACCTCGCGGTCGCGACGAACGCGGGCCAGCTCAAGACCGGCGCACCAGCGCGCGGCGAGCGGGTCGCCAAGTACAATCAGCTGCTGCGCATCGAGGAACTGCTCGGCGACGCGGCTAGGTACGCCGGCGCGGCCTCGTTCCCGAGGTTCTCCGCGGCCTGATGGCACAACCGCAGTCGTCCGCCCCCGCGCCGGTCCGCTCCGCGAAGCTGACCGGCCGGGCGGCGCTGCTGGCCGTGGTGATGTGCGTGATCGCGCTTAGCCTCGCGTACCCGGTGCGTGAGTACATCGCGCAGCGCCAGCAGATCAACGCGCTGCTGATCCAGGAGCAGTCGCTCACGGAGCAGGTCAAGAGCCTGGGGACTGAGGCGGGACAGCTCCAGCAGTCGTGGTACATCGAGCAGGAGGCGCGCGACATGCTGCACTGGTGTGGCGCGGGCGAGAACTGCTACGAGGTGGTCGACGGTTCGTCCCCGTTCGCCCCGACCGCCACGACTACCCAGTCGAAGGCCGCCACCCCGTGGTATGACAACCTCTGGCACTCGGTGCAGAAGGCCGACCAGAGGTGACCCCTTCTGACGAGGGAGTTATCGAGGCCCAGCTTGGCCGCCCGCCGCGCGGCCTGATGCGGGTGGCGCACCACTGTCCGTGCGGCCTGCCAGACGTTGTCCAGACCGCGCCCCGGCTGCCGGACGGCACGCCGTTCCCGACGCTGTATTACCTGACCTGCCCGCGCGCGACCGCCGCGCTCAGCGGGCTTGAGGCCGCCGGGATGATGCGGGAGATGACCGCGCGGCTGAGCGCCGTACCCGAGCTACGGTCCAGCTACCAGCGCGCGCACGAAAACTACCTTCATTGTCGTAACGACGCGGCTCAGTCTGCCGGTGTCGCCCCGCTCCCTCCGGGTACGCAGAGCGCCGGCGGCATGCCCGACCGGGTCAAGTGCCTGCACGCGCTCGCCGCTCACGAGCTGGCGGTGCCCGGGTCCAACCCGCTCGGCCGTGAGGCACTCGACGCCGCCGGCGAGTGGTGGTCGCGGGGTCCTTGCGTGGACGCCTCGTGACTCGCGTCGCCGCGATCGACTGCGGGACGAACTCGATCCGCCTGCTGGTGGCCGACATCAACGGTTCCCGGCTTACCGACGTCGACCGGCGGATGGAGATCGTCCGGCTCGGCCAAGGGGTTGACCGCACCGGCCGGCTGGCGCCCGAGGCGCTGGACCGGACGATGGCCGCGCTGCGCCGTTTCGCGGACATCGTCTCATCGACGGGAGCGTCCGCCGTCCGGATGGTGGCGACCAGCGCGACCAGGGACGCCGAGAACTCGGCCGAGTTCGTCCGCCGCGTCAAGGAGATACTCGGCGTCGCTCCCGACGTGCTGACCGGCGACGAGGAAGCGCGCCTATCCTTCATTGGAGCAACGGCCGAGCTAGCCTCGGGCCAGCCGTACCTGGTGGCCGACATCGGCGGCGGCTCCACCGAGTTCATCCTCGGCGACCAGTCTGGTCCCAGCGGTGTCATCTCGGTGAACATCGGCTGCGTGCGGATGACCGAACGCAGGCTCGGTTCCGACCCGCCGACGGACTCCGAGATCGCGGCCGCCACTGCCGACATCGACGACGCTCTGGCGACCGTCGCCACCGCGATCCCGGCGGCGGGCCAAGCCCGGACCCTAGTCGGCCTGGCTGGCTCGGTAACCACGGTGGCGGGCATCGCCTTGGGCCTGCCGGCCTACGATTCCGCGCGCATCCACCACTCGGTCATCGATGTCAGCGAGGTTCACCGGGTCACGGCGGAACTGCTACGCCAGACCAGGGCCGAACGCGCGATCATCGGCGTCATGCACCCAGGGCGGGTCGACGTGATCGGTGGCGGCGCGCTCATCCTGGACCGGATCATGACCCGCTTTGGATTCCCACAGGTCCTCGTCAGTGAGCATGACATCCTCGATGGGATCGCTTACGCCCTGGCGAGAGCGGCCTAGGCGGCGAGCTCCGGCCAGCCGGAGCCCGGACGCCAGCCTGGCGATCGGGCCGCTGCGCGGCGCGGCCGCATGCCTGGCCGTTCTCCGGTTGATCGTGTGGCGGCCCTGTCTGGGCGGCTCGGTCATGAACATGGAATCCCCCCACGGTATCCCGCTAAGTCATATGTGAGACGTGTCGGCCATACGAACGGTTGTCATGCAATTCCGTTCAGTTACTAATCGCCGGTCACCCTGCAGGCCGTGCCCGGCGATTATGGTCGGTGCCGCATTACCCACACTCTTCGCTGGTTGGTGTCACACTGACCAGCAATCAACCCGAGCCAAGAGGTGGCGGCGACAGTCGGCGCAATCGGGCGATAGCCCACCAAACCGATCGGCTGTGGGCCCTGGCCGACCCTTGGGGGCCTAGGCTGCTGGCATGGAAATGGCCGAACCGATGGTGCCGCCGGGCAGCGGCTGGCCGGGCGACCCCGCAACACCGCGGACCCCGGTCGCCGGTACCGCGGACGAGGTGCGCCGGCTCGCGGAGGAGGCCGGCTCGCTGGATGAGCTGAGTGCGCGGGAATCGGTGTGCCGCGCCTGTCCCAGGCTTGTCGCGTGGCGGGAAAAGGTCGCCGTCGAACGCCGCAAGCAGTTCGCCGACGAGCGTTACTGGGGCCGCCCGGTCCCCAGCTGGGGAGATCCGGCGCCGCGGATCCTGATCGTCGGCCTGGCACCGGCCGCCCACGGCGGCAACCGGACCGGCCGGATCTTCACCGGTGACCGCAGCGGTGACTTCCTGTTCGCGTCGCTGTACCGGTGCGGGCTCGCGGCCCAGCCCACCAGCGTCCGCGCGGGCGACGGGCAGCGGCTGATCGACACCAGGGTCGTCGCCGCGGTGCGCTGCGCTCCGCCGGAGAACAAGCCGACCCCGGATGAACGCAAGACCTGCGCCCCCTGGCTTGTCGCCGAGCTCCGGCAGGCAGCTAGCACGGTGCGGGCGATCGTGTGCCTGGGCGGTTTCGCGTGGCAGGCCCTGTGGCCCGCGCTGACCGCGGCCGGGTTCGACCCGCCGCGACCCCGGCCGGCCTTCGGCCACGGGGTGGAGGCGATGGCGGGGGATGTGCTGCTGCTCGGCTGCTACCACCCGAGCCAGCAGAACACGTTCACCGGCCGCGTCACGCCGGACATGGTGGACGCGATCTTCCGCCGGGCCGCGTCCGCCTAGCCACGCTCATCCAGCACCCGGCGCATCTTGCCCGCAGAGCGTTCCACGGTGCCGGGACCGGTCACCGTCACGGTGACCCGGATACCGAGGTTGCCGCGGATCTCGTCGGTCAGCTGACGCGTGGCTCGCGTCAGATCCGCGTCCCGGCGGGACTCAACGAGCACCTCCATCTCGTCAGTCCTGCCCGGCCTGGTCAGCACCAGCTGGAAATGCGGCGTCAGACCGGGCACCCGGAGCAGCAGCTCCTCGATCTGGGTGGGGAACACGTTGACACCGCGCAGCACGATCATGTCGTCGGCCCGTCCGGTGATCCGCTCCATCCGCCGGTAGCCCGGTCGCTCGGACGGCGGCAGCAGCCGGGTAAGGTCCCCGGTCCGGTACCTGATCAGCGGCATCGCCCGCCGGGAAAGCGTGGTGAGCACTAGCTCGCCGCGCTCGCCCTCGGGCAGTACCGCGCCCGAGACGGGATCGATGATCTCGGGGTAGAAGTAGTCTTCCCAGATCGTCAGCCCGTTTTTGGCGGGCGCGAACTCGGCCGCCACCCCCGGGCCCATGATTTCCGACAGCCCGTACAGGTTGATCGCGTCCATGCCGCTACGCGACTCGATCTCCTCCCGCATGGCCTCGGTCCACGGCTCGGCACCGAAGATGCCGATCCGCAGCGAGCACTCGTCCGGCCCCAGCCCCTGCCGTTCGAACTCGTCGAGCAGCGCGAGCATGTAGGTGGGCGTCACCATGATGATGTCCGGCCGCAGGTCGCGGATGAGCCTGACCTGCCGCGCGGTGGCGCCACCGGAGGCGGGGATGACAGCGCAACCGAGCCGTTCCGCGCCGTAATGCGCGCCCAGGCCCCCGGTGAACAGCCCGTACCCGTAGGCGACATGGACGGTCATGCCAGGGCGGCCGCCCGCCGCCCTCATCGACCTGGCCATCAGCATCGCCCAGTCGTCGAGATCCTCTTCCGTGTATCCGGATAGCGTCGGCTGGCCGGTCGTGCCGCTGGAGGCATGGATTCGCCGCAGCTGTTGCCTCGGCACCGCGAACATGCCGGACGGATAGCTCCGTCGCAGGTCGTCCTTGGTGGTGAACGGCAGGTCGCTCAGCTCGTCGAGCGACCCGAGCTTGGGCTCGGCCGGGAACCGCTCCCGGTAAAACGGCGCGTTCTCACACGCGACGTGCAGTGTCTGCCGGAGCTTCTCCAGCTGCAGTTCGCGGATCACAGGTCAATCTTCGCCGCGGCTGGCGATCTTGGCCAGCGTCGCGTTGGCCGCCCGTACCAGGTCGGCCGGGGCCAGCTCGACCTCGAGTCCCCGCCGGCCCGCGCTGCAGTAAATGGTGCGGAACGCTGTAGCCGACTCATCCACGATCACCGGCAGCCGCTTGCGCTGACCCACCGGGGAGATACCGCCCGCGACGTACCCGGTGGCTCGTTCGGCGGCGGCGACCTCCGCCATCTTCGCCTTCTTGCCCCCGGCCGCCGCCGCCAGCGCCTTCAGGTCGAGCTGGCGGTCCACCGGCACGACGCCCACGGTGAGCCGTCCGTCGACCTCGGCCACCAGGGTTTTGAACACCCGGGCGGGCTCGATGCCGAGGAGCTCCGCCGCCTCCGTCCCGTAGGAAGGATGACGCGGGTCATGCGGATATTCGTGCACGGTGAAGGGGACGCCAGCCGCCGTCAGCGCCTTCGTCCCGGTAGTACCTTGACCAGCCACGTTGATGGAGCATAAAACCATTGGCCGCCAGGCACAACGGGATTCATAGTGGGCGATATGCGTATTACCTTCCCCAGGGTCCCGGATCACGAACCCGCGTACGCGGTCGTGCAGCGCGACGATGGCGTGGTGTACCGGCTTTACGGCGGCATAGGCGGGCGGGGACTGCCGCACGACATCCGGCACCTGGTTGTGGAGAAGACGCTCGGGATATCCGACGGCATCTGGGGCGACATCGCTTCCGGCATGGTGCTGCGCAGCATGCGGTACGTGTCCGGTCGGCGGCGCCCGCATGAGGAGCGGCGCTCCCGGGAGCTGATCCGTGCGTTCCGGGTGCGCGGGCTCCGCGCGGAGATGCTGGCCAACCTGGTGGAACAGGTCGCGGCGCTGGACGACCCGTCGCCCACTGAGGTGCGTTTGCTCGCCACCCGAGTGCTGTCGGTGTTGCCGCCGGAGGAGGTGACCCTGCTCCTGGAGGATGGCGACGAGATCGTCGCGGCGGCGCGGGCGCTGCGGGTAGAGGCGGCCCGCTGGGCGCGGCTGCGGGTGGGGGAATCGCTCAGCTACGACTGGCCAGCCCCGCATCGAGGACACGGCCGGCGCCAGGCCGGCTGACGGTAGCCTGACCGACATGCCGGCTATTGAGGTGGTACTGGGCGACATCACCCTCGAGAACGTGGACGCCATCGTGAACGCGGCGAATTCTTCGTTGCGCGGCGGCGGTGGCGTGGACGGCGCCATCCACCGGGCCGCCGGTCCCGAGCTGGCGAGGGCGGGAGCCCGGCTGGCACCGTGCGATCCCGGTGACGCCAAGGCGACGCTCTCGTTCGGCCTCTCACCCAGGATCAAGCACGTTATCCACACGGTCGGTCCGATCTGGCGCGGCGGAGACCACGGCGAGGCGGAGACGCTGGCCTCGTGTTACCGCCGCGCGCTCGAGGTCGCGGACGAACTGGGCGCGGCGTCGGTGGCGATTCCCGCCATATCCACCGGGATCTACGGTTTCCCCGGCCCAGAGGCCGCCCGGATCGCTATCCGCACGCTCCAGTCGGCGCCGAGCAACGTACAGCGAGTCCGGCTGATCGCCTTCGACGAGCGCACCCGTGACTGGCTCGCCGCCGCGCTCGCGGAACAGCCGTGACGCCCGCCCGGCCGCCCGAGATCCTCGACGCACCGCCCGGCGTGCTGCGCCGCTGGCAGCCCGACGACCTCGACGAGGCCTACCAGGCGACCTGTGATTCGCATGATCATCTGCGCCCGTGGATGCCGTGGGCCGAGATCATCAGCCGTGACGGCACCAGGTCTTTCCTGGCCGAGTCCGAGGTCAGCTGGGAGAACGGCTCCGAGTTCAACTACGCGATCACGGTGGACGGCCGGATCGCGGGCAGCGCCGGGCTGATGGCACGCCAGGAGCCCGGTGGCTTTGAGATCGGCTACTGGGTGCACCACGCCTACACCCGCCGCGGCCTGGCCACCGCCGCGACTCGCGTCCTGACGCAGGCCGCATTCGACCTGCCGGAAATCCGCTACGTCGAGATCATCCACGACGAGCTGAACATCGCCAGCGAAGCCATCCCGCGCAACCTCGGTTTCACCAGGATCGGCACCACCCCGATGGAAAATCCCCCTTCAGCCGGCACCGGCACCGGCGTAATCTGGCGGCTCACCGGCTAGCCTTCGCGGCGGGTGCCGGTAACGTGCTGGTGTGGATGCTGAGATGATGGGGCTCGCTCTGGAGCAGGCGAGGGCTAGCCTTTCGCAAGGCGGGGTCCCGGTGGGGGCCGTGCTCGCAAGCGAGACCGGAGAACTGCTCGGGGCCGGGCACAACGAGCGAGTGCAGCGCGGTGACCCGGTAGCGCACGGCGAGATCGCCTGCCTGCGGAACATCGGCCGCCGGCCGTCCTATGCGGACACCGTCCTCTACACGACGCTGTCCCCCTGCCAGATGTGCAGCGGGGCGATACTGCTCTTCCAGATTCCCCGCGTCGTCGTTGGCGAAGCAGCGACCTTCGAGGGCGACCTAGGTTTCCTGGAGTCAAGGGGAGTGGATGTCGTACTGCTCAACGACCCGGACTGCGTCGCCGTGATGCGCGAGTTCCAGCAGCGCTACCCGCAAGTCTGGTCCGAGGACATCGGCGGCCGCTGATCCCTGCTCTGGCCGCGCAGGGCGGTATGCCCCATATGGGGCTATTGCGCCGCGTGCCGGGCGGGCCGCAGGGCGACGGGGAGCGTTAGCACTGCGGGCAGGGACCGGGGGTGCGGACCCGGTCCCTGCCCGAAGCGGGCCTAGGTGACTGTTACGTGGATGGTGTCGTAGCCGGTGGCACCGCTGGGGAAGACCGGTTGGCCTACCGAGGTCTGGGTGTAACCAGTCTGGTCGGTGGCGCGGACCTGGACCTTATGCGTGCCGGGCGTCGCATCCCAGATGTAGTACCACTGGCGCCAGGTATCGATCGTGTCCTGGACCGCGAGATTCGCCTCGGCGAACACCCCGTCCACGCCGACCTCAACCGCGGCGATGCCCTTGTGCTCGGCCCAGGCCACCCCGGCGATGACGTTCTTGCCTTCCGGGAGGCTGGTACCGGTCTTCGGGGTGTCGATGCGGGATTCGGTCTTGATGGGGGCTTCCGCCGCCCAGCCACGCTGGGTGTAGTACACCTTCTCGGCGCCGTAGGTCGTCAGATTCATGTCCACCACCCACTTGGTGGCCGACACGTAACCGTAGAGGCCTGGTACCACGACGCGGACGGGAAAGCCGTGCTCGGGCAGCAGCGCCTCGCCATTCTGGCCGATCGCGAGCAGTGCCGTGCGGCCGTCCAGCACGGCGTCGAGGGATACCCCGATGGTCATGCCGTTGACGTCGGTCATCACGATCTGCTGCGCGCCGGACTGGATGCCGGCCTCGCGCAGCACGTCGGCGAGCAGCGTGCCCTCCCAGCGGGCGTTACCGGTCAGCGGACCGCCCACGTAGTTCGCCACGCAGCACACCGTGATGTCGTGCTCGATCATCGGTCGCCTGACCAGCTCACCGAAGTCCATCGTGAACGGCTTGTCCACCATGCCGTGGATCTTGAGCTGCCACGACTTGACGGCTAGCTCCGGGATCTTCAGCGCTGTGTCGACCCGGTAGTACTGATCGTTCGGCGTGTAGAAGGCGGACAGCCCGGGGATGTCGAGCTCGGCGCCCTTCGGCAGCGTCGGCCCGGTGACCTTGGGCAGGCTGATCGCCGGCTCGCTCGCACT
>JBEKHI010000211.1:0-14058 GCA_050012355.1 Streptosporangiaceae bacterium
ATGCGAGCTTTGTTCCGCAGGCGTGCTGCCCGCAGGGAGGGGCGACGAGCCGCAGGCGGGAAGTTGGCGACGGCGAGCGGGCCACGGGCAGGCTTACGCGGCAGCGAACCACTTCTCCCGGGTTCGTGTACCTCGGCCACCGGAAATATCCTCATATGCACGGTCATCAAAGTGCGCTAACCCGGGAGAAGTGCCGCCACCCCTCACCGGCAGCCGCCAGGCCCCCGGCTGGTCCTGCACGTACGGGGTCACTGGTTCTGGTGATGCTGGTGTTACTTGAGTTGGGGGCGCGCAGGGCGCCTGTTCCTGGTGAGTGCAGCACCAGCCATGTAAGAGTCTGGTTGGTGCTGCACTCACCAGGAACCCGGGGCCTTCGGGGCACGGCGGGGGCTCCGGCGCGGGGCACTGCGGGGGCTCCGGCCGGGTCTCGCCGGGCAGCCGGAGTGGGTCGCGCGGTCCCGTCGCGCGGGGGGTTTGCGGATGGTACAGACTAATTTGTAACAATCTTTACTTTTGATCTTGTTGTCTGTTGTCTGGGCAACTGCTGAATGCAAGACTAGGCCCCGACCACGCCCCACCTAACCCCCCTTGCATCGAGGAGAGGCGCATGAGATCACGGCTGTTGGCCGCGGCTGCACTGGGCACCGCGGCGCTGGCCGCACTAGCGGGTTGCGGTTCCTCTGGCGGGACGGCCAGTTCGGGATCAGGCAAAGTGACCATCTCGTTCTATGGCGCCGACTACGGAACAGGTGCAGCCAACACCACGACTAAGTACTGGGACGCGATCGCCACCGCTTTCCACCAGGCACACCCCAACATCACGGTGAACGTGCAGACGGTGGACTGGACCGACTTCCTGGTCAAGGCGCCCGCCATGATCCAGGCGCACCAGTACCCGGACATCCTCGAGGGCGAGCCCGCCCCGCAGTACGCGCAGTCGGACCTTATTTACCCGGTCTCGCAGGTCCTGGATTCGAGCACCGAGAGCAACCTGATCCAGAAGTTCCTCAACGACACCGATTACCAGGGCACGCCCTACGGCATCCCGTTCACGACCAGCACCCGGGCGCTGTACTACAACAAGAAGATCTTCGCGGCGGCAGGCATAAGCAGCCCGCCGAACACCTGGGCGGAACTCCAGTCCGACGCCGCCAAGATCAAGAACAAGGGCGACATCGGCTACGGCATGCCGCTCGGCTCGGAAGAGGCGCAGGCGGAGTTGCTGCTGTGGTTCCTCGGCAACGGCGGCGGTTACGTGAACAGCTCCGGCGCCTACGACATCAACAGCGCGCAGAACATCGCGACCCTCACCTTCATGAAGCAGCTCGCCGCCTCCGGCGACACCGAGCCGAACGTGGGCAGCACCGACCGCAAGACGGTCTGGGCCGAGTTCGCGGCGGGCAAGATCGGCATGGTGCTCGGCTCACCAGCGGTGATCCCGATCATCCAGGCGGCCGGCACGCTTACCTCGTCCGACTACGCGACCGCCCCGGTGCCCGGCAAGACCGGCGCGCTCACCAGCACGCTTGGCGTGCACGATGACATCGTTGTCTTCAAGAACGGTGACAGCTCGGCCAAGCTGGCCGCGATCAAGGAGTTCCTGGACTTCACCTACCAGGATCAGTACCAGCTCCAGTTCGACAACGAGTATGACCTGCTACCGGCCACGCAGAGCGCGGCCAAGACGATGGCCAGCCAGAACGCGATGTTCGCGGCGTTCCTGAACAACATCTCGAGTTCGGTGAACTACCCGACCAACACCAACTGGGGCACTGTCGACAGCGCGATCGAGCAGCAGGTCGGCGCGGCTATCAACGGCAGCCCGAGCCAGGTGCTGAACACGCTCCAGCAAACGGCCTCCAGCGGATCGTGAAACGACTGACGCCGCTGGCGTGGACCGGCCCGGCAATCGCGCTGATCTGCCTAGTGGTCGTATATCCGATCGTGGTGATGTTCCAGACCTCGTTCCGGAACATCACCCCGCTCGGGATCGATGTGGGATCCGCTGGCTTGAGCAACTTCAGCCAGGTCTTCGACAACCCCAACCTGCCCGGCATCCTGGTGCGCACCGTCATCTGGGTGGCGGCGGTGGTGGCGGTGACCATGGCGATCTCACTCGGCCTGGCTCAGCTCTACAACCAGCGGTTCCCCGGGCGGCGTTTCGCGCGGTGGGCGATCATCGCTCCCTGGGCGGCGAGCGTGATGATGACCGCGCTCATCTTCCGCTGGATGCTGCAGCCCGGGTCCGGTGTCGTGTACCTGTTCCTGCACGACCTGGGCATCGTGAAGACGTTCAACGAGAACACGCCCGACTGGCTGGGCCAGCCCGACGTCGCGATGATCTGCATGATGGCGGTCGCGGTCTTCGTGTCGCTGCCGTTCACCACCTACGTGCTGCTCGCCGGGCTGCAGTCCATCCCCGGCGAGCTGTACGAGGCGGCCCGGGTCGACGGCTCGTCCCGCCGGTATACCTACCGGCACATCACGCTGCCGCTGCTGCGGTCGGCGTTCCTCATCGGAACCGTCATCAACCTGATGAACGTCTTCAACTCGTTCCCGATCATCTGGGAGATGACCCGGGGCGGCCCGGGTTACGAGACCTCGACGAGCACGGTGTTCATGTACGACCTGAAGAGCACGTTCGTCGGACAGGCGGCCGCCATGTCGATCGTGAACTTCGGACTCGTCGTTCTGATAGTGCTGGCATTTCTGCGGGTGAACAGGAGAGTGTTTTGACCGCGGTCAGCAACCCCGTGCGACGGCCCCCCGCAGCAGTCAGCGCCGAGGCGAAGACAGCGCGGAGACTGCCGTCGATCAAGACCGCGATCGTCGCCGCCGTGGCGTACGTGATCGCGGTGATCTTCCTGCTCCCCTACCTGGAGATGCTGGTCACCGCGGTCCGGCCAAACAGCGAGCTGTATAACCCCGGCTACCTGCCCACCCACTTCGCCTGGTCGAATCTGGTGAACATGTGGGGCTCGGCCTACGGGATCACCGCCAGCCTGATCACCAGCATCGAGATCGCCGGCGGAGCGACGATACTGGTGCTGATCGTCGCCCTCCCCGCCGCTTACTACACCTCGCGGCACCGGTTCCGCGGCCGCGGCGCGTTCCTGCTCCTGGTGCTGGCCACCCAGATGCTGCAGCCGACCGCGCTGATCATCGGCATCTACCAGGAGTTCATCAAGCTGCACCTGCTCAGCTTCGACCCGGTGTGGTCGCTGATCCTCGTCAACTCCGGCTTCAACCTGGCGTTCGCGATCTGGATACTCAACGCCTACATCAGCTCGATCCCGGTCGAGCTGGAGGAAGCCGCGATGACCGACGGGTCCACCCAGCTGGGCGCGCTGCGGCGGATCACGATCCCGCTCGCCATGCCGGGCGTGGTGACCGCGCTGATCTTCACGTTCATCGCGGCGTGGAACGAGTTCATCACCGCGCTGACGCTCGTCAACAACAACAGCGAGTACCCGCTGACCGTGCGGATGGACTCGTTCATCGGGGCGTACACGGTGGATTGGCAGCACCTGTTCGGCGCGTCGGTGGTCGCCACGATCCCGGTCTTCATCCTGTTCGCGCTGATCGAAGGCCGGGTGACCAGCGGTTTGACCGCTGGCGGCATCAAGTAAGCCCAAGATCAGAAAACCATTGACACCTCGCTGACGCCCTCTATATGGTGCTGTATACAGCAGTTCACAATGGTATGCAGAACGTTCTGTGCTCGATGGTGAGGAGAACGCGGACCTGATGACCCAGTTGTCCCCGCATCCGAACTCATCGCTGTTTCGCCACCCCTGACGGCTGATTATCCCGACCCGCGCGGCGTCGGTAGCTCCGCCATGCCCGGAAGGCGCTTCATGTTTGACATCCACCCTCATGTGATCAGCAAGGACACCGAGAAGTACCCGATCGCGCCGCTTGGCGGTAAGCGGTCGGCGTGGTCGCTGGAAAGACCGGCCGACGTCGATGAGCTCCTGGCCGAGATGGACGCCGCCGACATAAAACGCGCGGCCGTGGTGCAGTCGGCGACGACCTACGGCAACGACAACAGCTACCTGGCCGACATCGTCGACCAGCACCGGGACCGGCTCACGGGAGTGTGCACCGTCGATCTCGTGGCCCCGGACGCGGTTGAGCGGCTCAAGTACTGGCTCGAGGACCGCGGGCTGGCCGGCATCCGGCTGTTCACTTCGGGGTCGACCATGACCCACCAGGCCGACTGGATGAACGCCGCCGAAACCTACCCGGCCTGGGAGTACCTGAACCGGACCCGGTATCCGGTCTGCGTCCAGATGCGCCCGCCGGGGATTCCCATGCTGCGCGACGTGCTGGCCCGCTTCCCCGAGCTGCGGATCGTCGTCGACAACGCGGCCCGGGTGGAGATGACAGAAAGCGGGATGCGGCCGCTGTTCGAGCTGGCCGGAGCCGGCGAGGTCTACGTCAAGGTCACCACCAACACGCTGCGCCGGGCCGCCAAGGAGCCAGCCAACGAAACGGGCTTCATGCGCGCCCTGATCGGTGCCTTCGGCTCGGAGCGGGTCGCGTGGGGCTCGGACTTCCCGGCGATGGCGGGCACCATGACCGAGTTCGCCGCTCTGGCGCGAGCGTCAGTGGCCGAACTGTCAGAACGTGACCAGATCAACTTTTTCGAAAACACGGCAAGCGCCCTGTACCCGGAGGTCTCATGACAGAGCTGACGATCGTGGTCGGTGACTACCCGCACACCAAGCCGCTGCGCGATGGGCGCGTCACCAGTGACTTGATCAGCCTGAAGTTCATCGACTACGACCCGGTGAGCGACGCCTTCGACACCACGGTGCGCGAGCAGCGGTTCGACGTGTCCGAGCTGGCGGTCGGCGCCTATCTGCAGGCCCGGGCGGCGGGCAAGCCGCTCACGCTGCTGCCGGTCGTCGTGGTCGGCGGTTTCCACCACGGCCGGCTGTTCTACCTGCCCGAGCACGGGACGGTGCGTCCAGGAGACCTGCCGGGCAAGAAGGTCGCAATCCGGTCCTACAGCCAGACGACCCCGCTCTGGATCCGCGGCATCCTGGCCGATCAGTACGGCGTGGACTCCGACGACATCACCTGGGTGACGCTCGAGGACTCGCACGCCGGCGAGTACCACGATCCGCCGAATACCGAACGCGCGCCGGAGGGCTCGAAGCTAATCCAGCTTCTCCAAGACCAGAAGGTAGTGGTCGCGGCGCTCGGCAAGAACGGCGCGCCGGGCACCGCGACCGTCATCGAAGACGTCCAGGCCGCGGAGGCCGAGTTCTACGACCGGTTCAAGACCACCGGCATCAACCACATGGTCTGCGTCCGCGACGACATCGCGGCCGACGAGCAGCTGACCCGGGAGCTGCTGCGGATGTTCACCGAGGCGCACACCCTCGCTGGGCGAGGAGACGACAAAGACCCGATCCGCGAAGGCGTGCCCGCGGTGCGCACCGCGCTGGAGCTGGCCATCGGCTACGCCCACCGCCAGCACCTCATCCCGCCCGAGCCCACCGTGGACTCGCTGTTCCCCTCGTACCTGGAGACGCAGTGACGAAGAAAACCGTCGTGGTCGGCGATTACCCCTACACCCAGTCGATCCGTGATGGCAGCGTCCCGTGGCTTGAGCCCATCGAGGTGCAGCCGCTCATCGCGGCCTTCCGGCGGATGATCAGGGGCCTGGAGTTCGACGTCTGTGAAGTGGCCATCACGACGTACCTGTCGGCCCGCGAGGCGGGTATCCCGATCACCGCGATCCCGGTGTTCCTGAACAGGAAGTTCCATCACTCCGACATCGTCTGCCGCGGCGGCAGCGGGATCACGACCCCGAAGGAGATCGAGGGCCATCGGGCCGGTATCCGCGCCTACTCGGTGACGACCGGAGTGTGGGCTCGCGGCATCCTCGCCGACCAGTTCGGCGTCGACATCTCCAAGGTGACCTGGATCGTCGACGACGAGGAGCACGTCCAGTCGCTGAAGCTGCCGGACAACGTGGTGCACGCCCCGGCGGGCACTTCCGTCGCGGCCATGTTCAAAGATGGTGGCGTCGACATCGCCCTTACCGGCAACGCGGGTATCGGCCGCACCGGCCCGCCCGGCGCCGGCTGGGAGCAGCCCGCGAGCGCTCCCCCGGAGGCATACCGGCTGCTCGCGGACGCCGATCGGCTACAGGCGCAGTGGTACCAGAGCACCGGCTGCTACCCGATTCACGGCGTCGTCACCCTGAAGACGGACGCGGTGGACCGAGCACAGGAGCTCTTCGACGTCTTCACCGAGGCCAAGCAGGACTTCCTGAAGCGGCTCGACGACCCGGCCGACACCGACAAGACCGTCGTCCGCTACCGCCAGCAGCGCGAGCTCGTGGGTGACGATCCGCTGCCGTTCGGGATCGAGGCGAACCGCCAGAGCATCGACGGCATCATCAGGTTCGCGCACGAGCAGGGCTTGCTGAAGAACAGGCCGGCCGCCGAGGAGGTATTCGCGATCGATGCGTTATATCGACATCCACACGCACGTCATCTCCGCCGACACCAGCGAGTACCCGCTCGCGCCGCTGGGCGGAAAGCAATCGACCTGGTCCGCAGAGCGCCCGACGTCGGGTGACGAGCTGCTGACCGCCATGGACGACGCCGGGGTGGAGAAGGCCGTCGTCGTCCAGGCCTCGACCGCGTACTCGTTTGACAACAGCTACGCCGCCGACTCGGTCGAGCTGGCACCCGATCGCCTCGCCGGGGTCTGCTCGGTTGACTTCCTGGCCGACGACGCGGCCGAGCGCCTGGAGTACTGGGTCAAGGAACGCGGGTTCGTCGGCGTCCGGCTGTTCTCGACCGGCAGCACGCTGCCCACCCAGGGCGAGTGGCTCGACGATCCGCGCACCCGTCCGGCCTGGGAGTGGTGCGAGGAGAACGAACTGCCGGTCTGCGTGCAGATGCAGTCCACTGGCATTCCGCAGCTCGAACGCATCCTGGCCAACTTTCCCCGGCTGACCGTGGTGCTCGACCACGCCGCCCGGCCCAACCTCGCGGGCGGCCCGCCCTACCCGCACGCCGAGCCGCTGTTCGCGCTGACCAGGCACGAGCGGATCTACCTGAAGATCTCGTCCAACACCTTCCTGCGCGCCGAGAAGGAAGCAGGCGGCCCGAACGGCCTGATGCGCGCGCTGCGCGACCACTTCACCGCCCGGCGGATGGCCTGGGGCTCGAACTTCCCGGCCACCAAGGGCTCGCTACCGGAATTGCGAGCGTACGCGGAAAAGCAGCTCGACGGGTTCTCCGATAACGAGAAGGCCGAGTTCTTCGCCGGAACCGCCACCCGCATCTACCCGGCGCTGGCCTAGGAGGAACCGCGTGCGAATCGACATCCACGGGCACTACACCACGGCGCCGCCGCAGCTCGACGCGTTCCGCGGCCGCCAGATCACCGACATCAACAAGCCGCGCAAGCGCCCGGTCAAGATAACCGACGACGAGATCGAGCAGTCGCTGCGAGGAAACTTCCGGGCGATGGACGAGCGGAACATCGACCTCGTGCTGTTCTCGCCGCGGGCGTCGGGCATGGGGCATGACTTTGGCGACGCCCTGACCAGCAGGTACTGGACCGAAGTGAACAACGACCTGATCTTTCGGGTCTGCGACAGGTACCCGCGGCGCTTCGCGCCGGTGTGCCAGCTGCCGCAGAGTCCGCTCAGCCCGCCGGCGGACTGGCTCCCCGAGCTGGACCGGTGCGTGACCGAATTGGGCTTTGTCGGCTGCAACATCAACCCCGACATCTCCGGCGGGCTCGCGCCGTTCACCCCGTCGCTGGCGGACAAGTACTGGTATCCGCTCTGGGAGCGGATGACCGAGCTGGACGTGCCGGGCATGATCCATGCCAGCTCAACACACAACCCGGCGTTTCACCTCAACGGCTCGCACTACATCGCCTGGGATTACGGTGCGGTGGTCGAACTGTGCGCGTCGGACGTATTCGACGACTTCCCGACGCTGAAGCTGATCATCCCGCACGGCGGCGGTGGCGTCCCGTACCAGTTCAACCGGCACCGCGCCCTGCACGTCGCGCAGCAGGACCGCCCCTTCGAGGAGGCCATCCGGCTGCTGTACTTCGACACCTCGCTGTACGACGCGGACTCGCTGCGGATGCTCCGCTGGAAGGTCGGCGCGCAGAACATCATGTTCGGCACCGAGATGTTCGGCACCGCCAAGGGCGTCGACTCGCTGACCGACCGCGGCTTCGACGACGTGGGATGGATGCTCGAGCAGGACGAGAGCCTCACCGAGCTGGAGCGCGAGGCCATCTTCGCGACCAACGCGCTCGCCGTTTTCCCCCGCCTCAAGACTTTTCTGGAGTCATAACGATGAGTTTCGAGCCCACCGTGATCCGCGCCATCGACCGGGCCGACGCGGCCACCGTGTCCGAGCTCGGCGAGCTGGGCGTGGCCACCGTCCACGAGGCCTACCGTCGCCGTGGCCTGATGCACGGAATCTCCGCGGTCGTGCCCGGTGCCCCGGTGAGCGGCACCGCGGTCACCTGTCTCAACTACCCCGGCGACAACCTGATGCTGCACACGGCGATCGAGGTCTGCGAGCCCGGTGACGTGCTGATCGCGGCGGTGACAGCGCCGTCGGTGCACGGCATGCTGGGCGAGCTCATCGCCACCATCTGCAAGGCTCGCGGAATCGCCGGGGTGATCCTGGACTCGGGAGCGCGCGACGTCGACGAGCTACGTGCCATGGGCTACCCGGTCTACGCGCGGGGCATCACCGCGCTGGGTACCGTCAAGGCCGGGCTCGGCTACGTGAACACCCCGGTGAGCGTCGGCGGCACCGTGGTCTTCCCAGGTGACGCGGTGGTCGCCGACAACGACGGCGTGGTCGTGGTGGAACGCGAGGCCGTCGACCAGACGCTGGCCGCCGCCCGCAAGCGGGCCGACCACGAGGCGCAGTCCCGGGTGAAGTACGCGACCGGCGTGCTGTCGCTGGACACCGGTACGATGCGCGACACCCTCGGCAAGGGGAACGTTCGCTATGTCTGACGCGGTGCGTTTCGGGCTCGCGCTCCCCCAGGTGTTCGCCGAGAGCGCGCCGGATCCCGGCCTGATAACGACCTTCGCGGTCGAGGCCGAGGCGGCTGGCTTCGACAGCCTCTGGGTGCAGTCGCAGCTCATCGGGCGCAGCGCCGTGCTGGACCCGATCACGCTGCTCGCGTTCGCGGCGGCGTCGACGTCCACCGTCGGTCTAGGCGCGTCGGTGCTGATCGCGCCGGAGTATCACCCGGTCCAGCTGGCCAAGCAGCTGGCCTCGGTTGACCAGCTGTGCCAGGGCCGGCTCCGGGTCGGTCTGGGCACCGGCTCGCCGAACTCGACGTACCAGATAGCGGGCATGCCCAGGAACCACCGGGCGCAGCGGCTGATCGAGACGGTCGAGGTCATGCGAGCACTGTGGACCGAGCCGGTGGCCAGCTACGACGGCGAGATCTACCAGCTCGACGCACTGCCGATGGAGCCCAAGCCGGTCCAGCCCGGCGGTCCGCAGATCTGGCTGGGGGGCAGGGCGAAGCCGGCGCTGGAGCGGGCGGCCAGGTACGGGGCCGGGTGGATGGGCCCGGGCGCGTCGACCGACGAGATGTTCGCCGACCAGGTCGCGACGCTGCAGGAGCTGCTCGCGGCCAGCGGCCGGCCGGTGTCGGAGTTCACGTTCGCCAAACGGCTCTACGTCACCGTGGACGACGACGGCGACGCCGCCCGGAACCGGATGCGGGCCCGGCTTCAGCGTTACGGGCACCCGGAGGAGCACGCGGAAAAGGTCGCCGTGTGCGGCGATCCGGGCGAGGTCCGGGCCGGAATCGCGCGATACGCCGATTTCCTCGCCTCGATCCCCGGTGGCGGCGAGCGGCTGTTGATGCTCAGCCCCGTACACGACTTTCTTGGCCAGCAGCGCGCCATTTCAGAACTCATCCAACGCTAGGAGGGGCGGCCGGTGACCAGCGTGATAGACACAACTCTCGAGTCTTCGATCCTGACCCTGGACTCAGTCAGCAAATCGTTCTTCAGTACCGGCGGCGAGGTGTCCGCGCTCACCGATGTCTCGCTTCAGGTAAAAGCCGGGGAAATCGTCGCGCTTATCGGGCCAAGCGGTTGCGGCAAGACCACGATCATGCGCATGTGCGCGGGCTTCGACTTTCCGACCGAGGGCACCGCGCTCTTCCATGGCGGCCAGATCATGGACGTCAACACCGGCGTCGGCTACCTGACGCAAGAGGCCGACCTGTTCCCGTGGATGACACTGCGCGCGAATGTCGCCTTCCCGCTCATGATGCTCGGCGTGCCAAAGCAGGAGTGCGACGAACGCGTCGCCGCCTACCTCAAGCTGGTCGGCCTGTCGGGTTTCGAAAACCATTACCCGCACCAGCTTTCCGGCGGAATGCGCCAGCGCGGCGCGCTGGCCAGAACGATGATCTATGAGCCGGACTTGATCCTGATGGACGAGCCGTTCGCCAGCCTGGACATGCCGACCAGGCTGATGCTGCACGACGAGTTGCTGCGGCTGCTCAGCGAACGCCCCAAGACGGTCATGCTGGTCACCCACGACATCACCGAGGCCATCGCGCTGGCGGACCGCGTGGTGATCGTCGGGAAGCGCCCGGGCCGGATCAAGACGATCATCGACGTGGACCTGCCGCGGCCGCGGACCAGCTCCGGTGTCGTCAGCATGGACGGTTTCGGGGAGATCTACAACAAGGTCTGGACCAGCCTGCACTCGGAGTTCGCCGACCCCGCGATGGAAGAGGCGACCCAGCACGCCACCCTGCCGCCGGCGCTGCCCGCGACGATGGCCGAGCGGGCCAAGGCCCGCCGCAAGAAGATCGGGCCGGCGGCGCCCGGGCCGGGCAGCCCGCCGGCCGCGGTCAGCAAACCGCGCTCCCGATGGCGGCGGTACGCGGACTCGGCGGTCGCGGTCGGCGCGGCCCGGGTGCTGTTCCTGGCCATCCTGGTGGGGCTATGGCAGATCCTGTCGGTGACCAAGGTGCTGTCGCCACTGCTGTTCAGCGATCCGTCAAACGTGTTCATCGCGTTCTGGCACCTCATCCAGGGTCAGCCCGCGTTCGGCAAGACGATCTACACCGATATCGCGACCACGCTCGAGGAAATGGCGATCGGTTACGTCATCGGCGCCGCGCTCGGCATTCTCGTCGGGATCTTCCTCGCCCGGGTGCGCTGGCTGTCGCGAGTGTTCGAACCGCTGATCCTGGCCGCTTATTCGGTGCCCAAGGTGGCGCTGGCGCCGGTCTTCATCGTGCTGCTGGGGATTGGCATTACCTCCAAGATCGCGATCGTCGCGATGGAGCTGTTCTTCATCGTCTTCTTCAACACTTTCATCGGCGTGCGGGATGTGCGGGAAGACTTCATCCGGCAAGCCCAGATCAACGGCGCCGGACCATTCTCGGTGCTCACCAGGATCGTGCTCCCAGGCGCACTGCCGTCCATCATGACCGGACTCAAGCTCGGTGTCCCGTTCGCGATGGTGGGTGCCGTGATCGGTGAATTCATCGCGGCGAGCAGCGGTCTCGGCTGGTTCGTGGTCTACTCCGCGAACAACTTCGACAGCCAGGATCTGTTCGCCGGCATCATCGTGCTAGTCATCGTCGTCTGGGTCCTCAGCCAGGCGATGCAGGTAATAGAGCGGATCGCGATTCCGTGGAGCAGCAGGAAACGGGAGTCACGAACGCCAGGTGTATAGCGTTACCGACCCCATGGATGTCCCATCGATGGGCCTATAGCGCCAGCGATGGGTCACTCATGGGGGAGTCACCTTATTTCAGGAGGGATTTGTCAATGATACGAAGAACATGCGCCATAGCTATGGCGGCCGGCGTGGTCGCGCTGGCAGCCGCGTGCAGCTCGTCCGGTTCGTCTGGTTCAACCGGTTCCGGTAAGTCGACGCAGACCGTGACCATCGGCGTGACACCCGCCCAGATCACGTTCGCGCCGGTGTACTACGCCGCGGCGGCCGGGTATTTCTCCGCGCGGGGCATCAACGTCAAGCTGGTCAGCCTGAACAACGGCACGGCGGAACTGGCCGCGCTGATCGGCGGGGACGTCAACGTCATCGCCGGCTCGGCCGGGACTTTCGCCAACGCGGCTGCCAAGGGCGGCTCGCTGGTCTCGGTCCTTGGCCTGGCCAAGATGAGCGAGGAAGTGTGCGTGACGCAGTCCTGGGCCAGCCAGCACCACATCACGTCCAGTACCTCGGTGCAGGCCAGGCTGGCCGCGCTCAAGGGCGCCACCCTCGGCGACACCAGCGCGGGATCGAGTTCCCAGACCGACTTCGAGTACGTGCTGAAGGCCTTCGGCGGGATCGACCCGCAGTCCGACGTCACCTTCACCTCGACCGGCAGTCCGGGCGGCGCCGAGGCCGCGCTGTCGGCCGGGCGCATCGCCGCCTTCATGCTGTCGCCGCCGACCTGCCAGTCGGTGCCCGGCTCCTCCGAGCTGGTAACCCCGTCGCAGATCAGCACGTTCCGTTCGATGATCAACAACGTGCTCTTCACCACCCAGTCGTTCGCGTCGTCGGACGCGAGCGCGCTCACCTCGGTGGTGACGGCGGTCGCCCGCGCCAACAACTACGTGGTGGCCAACCCAGACCAAGCCGCGACCGCGATCAAGTCCTCCTATCCCTCTGGGTCGGCCGCGTTGCTGGTCACGGCGCTCAAGAAGGTCGCTAGCGCCGTCCCGGCCAACGGCGAGATGACCGAGAGCATGTGGCAGGCGACCTCCACCGTGCTGATGGGTGACGGATCCATCACCAAGCCGCTGGACGCCGCGTCCGGCACACTCTGGACCAACAAGTACATCGACACGTCTTACCTCGCGGCGCACGCGGCAGGCTAAGGCGACGTTCCGAGCGCCATCGATGTCCCATCGATGGCGCTATAGCCCCAGCGATGGGACATCGATGGGCCTCGGCTACCCCCTAGATAGGAGCCAAAGTGAGCTCGCAGCAGTCCACCGCTGACGTCATGGCGGCCGCCCTCGCCGACGCGGGCATACGCTCGATGTTCGCCTACCCGGGAGACCCCATCATCGACCTGATGGAGTTCTCCCGGCGGCGCGGCATCGACGTCGTTCTCGCCCGGCGCGAAGGGACGGCGGCCTTCATGGCGGAGGCGGCCGCCATGGTCAGCGGCGGCATCGGCGCCTGCTTGTCGACCCTCGGACCCGGGTCGACCGCGCTGGTCAACGGCGTGGCGGCGGCCACCTTGGACCGGGTGCCGATGATCGCGATATCGGGTCAGATCGAGACCGCGCGGCAGGGCGTCTTCACCCACCAGGTCGTCAATCACGAGGCATTGTTCACCCCGGTGACCAAGTGGGCGGGCCGGGTGGAGGCCAACGCCGCCGCGATCACCATGCGCAAAGCGCTGCGAGTAGCCACCGCCGAACGGCCGGGCGCGGTCCACCTCACCTGCGCCGCCGACACCTTCAAGGCGACGGCGACCGACAACCACATCGTCACTCCGCCGACGCGGTACGCCGCCGAGGGCCTCCAGGTCTTCGGGACGGCCGAGCCGCGGCGCGTGCTGGCCGCCGCCAAGCGCCCGCTGCTGCTGGTGGGCATCGGCGCCGTCCGGTGCGAGGCGACGGCGGCCATCCTGCGGCTGGCGGCGACCGCGGGAATGCCGATCGTCGTGACCGGGATGGCGAAGGGGATCGTGCCGGAGGACTCCGAGTGGTTCGCGGGAGTCCTCGACATGGCTTGCAATCAGTCGGTATGGGAGTTCGTGCGGTCTAGTGACCTGATCCTGGCGGCCGGGTTCGACCCGGTTGAGCTGATAAAGCCGTGGGACGTGGCAACCGGCGTTATGCACATAGGAACTATCCCTAACGTCGACCAGGTGTACGCGAGCGAGGTCGAAGTGGTCGGGCACGTCGGCGCCATCCTTGACTGGCTGGCCGATGATTACGGCGGCCAGCCACGGTGGACCGCGGCCGAGGTGGCCGCCTACCGCGCCCGGCTACGCGAGGCGTACTACGCCGGCCGGGTGCCCGGGCGGCTCAACCCCACCGAT
>JBEKHI010000212.1:0-14031 GCA_050012355.1 Streptosporangiaceae bacterium
TCAGGGAAGTCCGGCACGCCGTGCGAACGCATACACGCCGAGTAGGAGAGCAGTCGCTGGTAGCTCGATGACCCTCCGGTCGAAGATGAGCTATTGGCACCGTTAGATGTGCTGCCTCCGCATGCCGCCGTCAGCAGGCCAATGCCGACCGCGAGCGCTAGGATTCGCGATCTCATCGGCCATTTCAGCCATCGCCTGGTCTTGTCATTCATCGTGTCGTCCTCGGGATTGAGTGAGTGATCTTTCTAGATCCCTAGGTACACAGTCGGCGACCGACGTCAGGGCAGCGCGTGGATGATGTGTGATTTGTGTGCGAATAGCCGCGGCCGGAACCCCGGCCGGGTTCTCACAAAGCTCGCATATTACCCGCATTCGATCCTAGGATTGAGATGCTCTGATCAAGAAGGAGAAGGATAGTGTGAGGCAAGAGGTAATGGCTGAAACAGTGGGTATTCCTGTTGATCAGGGGAAATTGCTGGTGGTTGACGACGAGCCGTTCCTGTGCGACGCCGTCGCCGCTTCACTGCGGTTCCTCGGCTTCGATGTGAGCACGGCGGACAACGGCAGGGATGCTCTCCGGCTGGCCCAGGACCGCCAGCTCGATTTGGTAGTTCTCGATGTGATGCTGCCCGACACCGACGGTTTCGAGGTGGTCCGCCGACTGCGCCAGGACGGCTGCAAGGTTCCGGTGATCTTCCTGACGGCTCGCGACACTCAGGCAGACAAGGTGGCCGGGCTCTCCATCGGCGGCGATGACTACATAACCAAGCCTTTCGGGCTTGAGGAACTGGCGGCTAGGGTCCGTACCGTCCTGCGCCGCACCCGCGGCGCACCAATCGGGCCGGTACTGACGTTCGCCGACCTCGAACTGGACCAAGACTCCTATGAGGTCCGGCGCGGAACGCAGCTGATCGACCTGTCGCCGACGGAGTTCCGGCTGCTGCGCTACCTGATGCTCAACCCAGGCAGGGTCCTGACCCGAGCGCAACTGCTGGACCATGTATGGCACTACGACTTCGGCGGTTCCGACGGTGTCGTGTCCACCTACATCGCCTACCTGCGACGCAAGCTGGCCGAGCATGGACCCGATCTGATCCATACTCAACGTGGCGTCGGCTACAGCCTGCGGATGCCCATGTCCGCCAGACCGGCGGAGCCGTGAGGCTTAGCCGATCTCGAGGGGGTCAGGAAAGCGAAAGCGCGCGCGGAAGAACCTGGCCGATCCGGCTCTGCGCCCGGGCCCGCAACGCCCAGCTCCGCACCAGGGTGCTGGTCGGCGTGCTGACAGTCACACTCGCCGTGCTCGCGAGTTTCTGCTACGCCGCGATCATCGGTCTGCACGGATACCTGCTCAGCAAGACGGACGCAAGCCTTGAGTCGGTCCTTACCGGGTATGAGCCGATGCTGACCTCGGATCTGGGCGCGCCGTCCATCCTAAAGAATCCGGGACGTACGGGAAGGGCGCCCACGGGGCCCGCAGCAGGACGACCACTGCAGATTCCGTCGTTTCTGGACGAGTACGAGGTCGAACTCAGGACCGGGCAACGGACGGTGCTGCAGATCGTACAAGGGGACACCAACCTAGTTCCCGTGCTCCCGGACGACTTGGCCGCACTCGCCGCGGATCACGGCAGTCAGACGGTAATGAGTCGCAATGGGCGGACCGAGCTGCGCCTGATGGCGGCATCCGGGAATGGCGAAACACTCATCGTCACGACCAGCCTCGAGAGCCTCGATAACACCGTCAGCTGGCTCACGATCATCTTCGTCGTCGGCATGCTGAGTGTCGGCCTTCTTGTGTACGCCGGGGTGGGCATGGTGGTCCGCCGCGGCCTTCGCTCGGTCGAGACGATGGCCGCCGCGGCGGACAGGATCACCGCCGGGGACCTCACCAGCCGCGTCAGCCCGCACGATCCGGCAACTGAGGTGGGCCGTCTCGGAGCCGCCCTCAACGGAATGCTCGCCCGCATCCAGATCGCTGTGCAGGCGCGAGAGGCCAGCGAACAGGCGGCCCGCCAGTTCTTGGCCGACGCTAGCCACGAGCTGCGAACTCCGCTGGCATCGCTACGCGCCAACGCCGAGCTCCACCAGCAAGGTGCCCTTCCCCACCGCGAGCAGGTCGATGAGGCCATGTCACGCATCACAGCGGAAGCGAAACGGATGGGCATCTTGGTCGACGACATGCTGCGACTCGCCCGCCTCGACCAGCACCCCAGCCAAGATCACAGGGCCGTTGATCTCACGGCGCTGATCGCCGAATGCGCCGAGCGCGCCCGCATCGCCAGCCCGGAGCGTACCTGGCACGTGCGCATCGCCTCGGATCTGGTCGCCGTCGGCGACGAGGAGATGCTGCGTCGCGCTATCGACAATCTGCTGGCCAACGTGATCGCCCACACTCCGGCAGGCACCACGGCGACGGCCACCGCCGCAGACGGCGACGGCACCATCACCGTCGAGGTCAGCGACAACGGGCCCGGGCTCCCGGCTAACCAGCTTCCCCGCATCTTCGACCGCTTCTACCGGGCCCCGGCCCGGACGCACCGCTCCGGATCGGGTCTCGGATTGGCTATAGTCTCCGCGGTCGCCGCCGCCCACCATGGCACCGCCGAGGCCGCACCCAACCATCCGCATGGGCTACGCGTTACTCTCCAGCTACCCGCGTACCGTCAGCCACTCCAGGCAGCGGGGCGATTACTAAACAGCAGCATTCCTGTAGCGTTGTCGGCGT
Organism: Streptosporangiaceae bacterium; assembly: GCA_050012355.1. GTDB lineage: Bacteria > Actinomycetota > Actinomycetes > Streptosporangiales > Streptosporangiaceae > JBEKHI01. The sequence continues at coordinate 2,729 of JBEKHI010000212.1, forward strand.
TTGCCCGTCCCAGCCTGAGGGTCTGGAGCGGGTTGACGCCGAGACTGCGAGCGCCGCACCGGGGAGCACCTGATGACGATTCACCGTAAGCGAGAGATGCCAGGGCTGCTGGCAAGGGCTCTATCGGGCAGGCGGATGACGGCCGGTCTCGCCGCGGCCGGTGTCGTGGTGCTGGCCACCGGCTGGCCGACGCGCGCCCTGGCCGCCGTCACGATCACCGACCTGGCCACCCTGCCCGGCGGTACGGTCAGCATCGCCGAGGCGATCAACGATCGGGGCACGATCATCGGCGACTCGCAGGTGGCCTCCGGCACTCCCCGCGCTGTCAGCTGGGACAGCCAGGGCGCCATCACCGAGTTGCCCGTTCTGCCCGGCGACACGTTCAGCCAGGCTGACGGGATCAGCGCGAACGGCACGATCGTCGGTGAGGCCGGAGCCATTCAGGGTTTCGGGACCGCGGTCAAGTGGAATCGTGACGGCTCGGTCACCTCCCTGGCCGCCCTGCCCGGCTACCCCTATAGCAGTGCCTCGGCCATCAGCAACCGCGGCGTGATCGTCGGGTCGGCCTATTCCTCAAACGTGTTCCGCGCGGTCCGGTGGAATCCCGGGGGATCGGTCACCGATCTGGGCGGCCTGCCCGGCGGCTCGTTCAGCACCGCTACGTCGGTCAACGATGAGGGCGTGACCGTCGGCTTCGCGTACACCAGCAGCGGGCAGACCCGTGCTGTTCGCTGGAGCCCCGATGGCAGGCTCACTGACCTGGGCGTCATACCCGGGTATGTTGCGAGCAGCGCCGCGATGATCAACGATAACGGCACGATCATCGGCTACGAGGCAACCGCCACCGGCCAGCTCACCGCGGTCCGCTGGGACCACGCCGGCTCCGCCACCGTCCTCGGCACGCTGTCCGGGTATCCCGGTAGCACCCCCGCCGCGATCAACCGCCACGGCACGATTGTCGGCTTGGCCGACTCCGCCGGCAACCAGACCGCGGTCGCGGTCCGCTGGGGCCGCAACGGCTTTGTCACCAGCCTGAGCACGCCGCCCGGCTCTACCTACTTCGGGGCCAACGGCATCAACGACGCAGGTGTCATCGTCGGCTTCGCCAGGACACCCGACGGTCAGATAGACGCCGTGGAATGGAGCCAGGCCTCGGGTCGGTGATGCGGCCCATCGGAAACCTCATGCACGCGGCAGGTGTACGCTGACCACCGCTGACCGTCCGCCCCGCACCACCTCGAGCGCCTCCTTCAGCACGCCCGGCAGTTCCCCGGCGTCGGACACCGTCCGCCCGTATCCCGCCCCGGCCGCCAGCGCCACTGCCGGCAGATCAACCTCGGGGTCGAACGACACATGAAAGTCGTTCCTGGCCGCGGCCACACCGTCCGGGTGCACCTGCAACGCCGAGAACTTCGGCGCCTGCCACCCTCGGTTGTCATAGATCACCGTCAACGAGGGGGCGTCATATTTCCGCTGCACCCAGAACGCGGAGGACGGCACGCTGAAAAGGTAGGACCCGTCGCCGGTGAGAGAGACCACCAGTCGTTTTGGTACCGCGAATTTAGCGCCTACGGCGGCGCCGCCGGTCCAGCCCAGCGAACCACCGCCGTGGTGCAGCACTGACCCCGGCCGGTCCGGACGCAGATGCTCCGCGACGACCCTGCTATTGGTGATCACCTCGGTGAGGACGAGCGCGTCCTGGTCCTCCAGCAGCCGACGCACGCACGCCGTCAGGTACTCGGGGGTGATCTCGCCGTCCGGCCCCGGCTGCTCCCTGGCCTCGATCTCGGCGAGCGCCTGCGCGTGCCGCCGTTCCGCTTCCGCCCGCCGCACAGCGACCGCCTCGTCATCGACAAGACCATTGGCCATAACGAAGGTGGCTAGCTGCTCTACGGCCACCTTCGTGTCCGCCGCGGCGAAAGATCGCGCGGGCACGTGCCACATCTGCATCTGCGACTTCAGCGGGTCGATGTCCACGTAGTAAATGGCGGCACCGTCAGACGGCCGGTTCACCACTGGTATCCATGGCACGTCGCTGTCCAGGACGAGTATCACGTCGGCTTCGGCGAGAACCGGGTTCTGTGCGACGCTGTGGTACTGGAACCCGGCGTGCAGCGGGTGGCTAGCCGGGAAATTGACGTGGTAGGCCATGGCCTCGACGACCGGGATGGCCAGTAGCTCAGCGAGCTCGACAAGCTTCGGCACCGCCTCGGGGTTACGCCCCAGGTACGACGTCACGATGAGCGGATGCTTCGCGCCGGCCAGCGCGGTCGCGATCTCTTCGGTCAGCTCGCCGGTCAGCGCCATCGGCGCCAGCGGGCTATAGAATCCAGGATCGACTACCTGCGGCTCGACCGTCTCCTCCATCACCTCCCGGGCGGCGACCAGGTATACCGGCCCGGCCGGCTCGCTGCGGGCGAGCTGCAGCGCGCGATGCACCAGCTGCTTAACGTTCTTCCCGGTGCGGATCTCGTTGTCGTACTTGACGTAGTTACGCAGGATGCCGCGCTGGTCGCGCACGTCCTGGATCCACTGGATGAACTCGCCACGCCCGCCGGGCAGCTCACCAGCTTGCGTAAACGGCGACATGCCCGCGAAAATGAGCACCGGGACGCGTCCGCGCATGGCGTTGTTGATCGAGCCACTGGCGCTCTGGGTGCCCGCATCCACGTGCACCAGCACCGCCTGCGGCTCGCCAGTGACCATCGCGTACGCATGCGCGGCAGACACCGCGACCGTCTCGTGCGGGCAGACCACGAGCGACGGCATCTTGTCTTCGCGTCCCTCGGCTCTGGCCGTCGCCAGCGCCTCGATCAGCCCCGGGTGGTCGCTGCCGAGGTTCGCGAAAACATACCGGACGCCCGCCTCGGCGAGCGCCTCAAGGAACGCCGTGCTCGTCGTGTAGTACCCCATGGTCACCATTGTGGCCGGGGCACCCGGTGCCGGGCTAGTACCTCCCGGCACCCTGCATTGACATCGCGTGCTCCACGAGCGAGACGAGCGTCGCCTTCGTCGATTCCCGGTTCCGCGCGTCGCACGGGATGATCGGGACGTTCGCCGAAACCGCGAGCGCCTCACGGACGTCGGCCGACCGGTGCGGGAACTGGCCGTGGAACCCGTTGACCCCGATGACGAACGGCAGGCCGCTCGCCTCGAAGTAGTCCACGGCGGGGAACGAGTCCGCCAGCCGCCGGGTGTCGACCAGGACCACGGCGCCGATCGCGCCCTGGATCAGGTCGTCCCACATGAACCAGAACCGGTGCTGGCCCGGCGTGCCGAACAGGTAGAGCACCAGGTCGCGTTCCAGCGTGATACGCCCGAAGTCCATCGCGACGGTCGTGGTGTTCTTGTCTGGCACATGGGACAGGTCGTCCACGTCTGCGGAGGCCACGGTCATCACGGCCTCGGTGGTGAGCGGCGTGATTTCCGACACCGAACCCACGAAGGTCGTCTTGCCCACCCCGAACCCGCCGGCGACGACGATCTTGACCGAGGTCATGGTCGACGCCTCGCCGGCACCCGGCTGGGCGAGGCTAGATCTTACGGAGTCCACTAAGCACCCTTTCGAGCAGGTTGAGGTCGGGACGACCTTCCGCTTCGTCACGCTGATGGATGCGGACCAAGCCGTCCGCGCTCATGTCGGCAACCAGGATCCGGGCCACGCCCAGCGGCATCCGCAATACCGCGGAGATCTCGGCCACCGACCTCCAGTCCCGGCAGAACTGCAGGATCGCCTGGCATTCCGGCGCGAGCACCGACAGGTCACGCGGCTCCAGCACCGTGGCCGTGACGAGTGCCTCGATCGCGAGCTTGTAGCGGGGCTGTGTGCGCCCGCCGGTCACGGTGTACGGCCGGACCAGCCGGGTGGAGCCTTCCTCCTCGACAGGGAAGGCTCCCGTTTGGCGACTCGGACTGTCCTCCCAGCCCTGCCACGGCGTACCACCGCGACTGGGCCGGTCGTCACCGCCGCGGACCGGGCCCGCCACCGCGTCCTCCGCCGCTCGTCATCGTCTTCCGTCCCCCGGCATCGCCGGTTGCATCGAGGCTCGTGCCGCGGGCGTGAGCACCCGGCCGGCCCGCTCCACAAGCAGTGTCATCTCGTACGCGACGAGACCTAGGTCGCAGGTGGAGGCGGCCAGCACAGCCAAGCTCGAGCCGTTGCTGATCGCCATGATGACCAGTACTCCACGCTGCATTTCAACCACGGTCTGCACGACCGCGCCACCCTCGAACACGCGAGACGCGCCTTGGGTAAGGCTGGTGAGGCCGGAGGTGACCGCAGCGAGCTGATCAGCTCGTTCCTGCGGGAACCCGGCCGAGAACGCGAGCGGCAGCCCGTCCGAGGACACCACGACCGCGTGCGCCACGTCTGGAACCCGCTCGACGAAGTTCGTGATCATCCAGCCGAGGTCCTGGACCGGGCGTCCTGGCGTGCTCACGCGCGCTCCTTTCGTCGCCCGCTCATGCAGGTTCCTCCTCGTGAACTATGTGCAAGGGATCTCATCCGTCCTATGGCTCCTCGTTCTGTGGTGCGGCTGCGCGCGCGTCGCGCACGCCCCGCTGGAAGCTCGACATCCGGCTGCGGATATCGTCCGCGGACCGGGCGGGTGCGACCGTCTCCCCCGAGCCCTCGGCACCGGCCGCGCTGCCCGCGCCGACGGAGCCCGGAACGAGGTTCGCCCGGGGAACCCGCTTGGGCAACCCGGCCGTAGTGGTCTCCCCGGTCATGGGCGCGGCCGCAACGCGGGCCGCGCGCATACCTTCGTCCGCAGGTGAGCTCCACGTTTCCGCGGCCGACTTCTCAGCCGGCCCCGAACTCAACGGCTTCCCGCTGCGCCGGAACCAGTCCGACTCCAGCGAGTCGAAGATCGGCAGCCGCTGGTCTTGCGCCGGGCTTCCGGCTGGCGGCGGAACCATCACGCCGTCCGATCCGCCGTTCGGTGGCGCGGTGACACTCGCCGGACCGCCGTTGACGCCTTGCATCGAACCAGCGCCGCCACTCAGCGTGCCTGTTCCGCCGTTCGCCGAGCCGCCATCGCCGCCAAACGACGGGAGCCGGCCCGCGGACGGGGCGCTTGCCGGATCGTCCGCGCCGAAGCCTGGGCGCTCGCCCGTTCCCCGCCCGCTTCCGGCAAACGAATCCACGCCGCCGGGGACCGGACGGACCGGCAGCTGCTGCGGACCGGTCGACGGACCGCCGTTCTTCGGGCCGCCGTTGCCGGGGCCTCCGTTGCCGGGAGCCCCGCCGCTCTGGCCCGCGCTGCTGGGGATACCGCCGAAGGGTGCGGCGCCGCTGATGCCGCCGTTACCACCGTTACCACCGCCGCCAGTGAAGCGCGGGATGCGCGAGGCCGCGGCGGCGTTGCCGGTAGCCGTACCGCTCGGGCCGCTGCCGGCCGCGGCGGCCGGCGGGTACGCGGCCGGGGACGACGGCGACTGGCCGAAGCCGGGCGCCGTGGCGGCCGCCGGGGGCGCGGAAAGCGAGGCAGCGGGGCCGTAGTCGTCTGGCTCGAACCGGCGGAGCCTGCCGATCGGTGCCGCGCCCGCTTCCGCGGAGGCGACCGAGTCCGGCAGCCAGATCAACGCGGTCAGGCCACCCGACTGTGCGTGCCGCAGCCGGACCCTGATCCCATGCCGGTTGGCAAGGCGGCCGACCACGAACAGGCCCATGCGGCGGGAGACCGCGACGTCGACAACCGGCGGGTTGTCCAGCCGCCAGTTCGCGTGCGCCATCTCCTGCTCGGAGATGCCCACGCCCTGGTCGGTGATGTCGAGCAGCACGCCGCCGCTGGTCAGTGGCTGACCGGTGACGTATACCTGGGTGTCCTCCGGAGAGAACGTGGTCGCGTTCTCCACGATCTCGGCGACTAGGTGCACCACGTCGTTGACGGCTTGGCCGACAACCACGATGCCGGGCTGGACGTTGAGCACCACGCGCTCGTACTGCTCGATCTCGGAGATCGCGGCGCGGAGCACGTCAACCAGCGGGACCGGCTGGCTCCACCGGCGGCTGGCCTCGTGGCCGGCCAGGACCAGGAGGTTCTCCGAGTTACGCCGCATTCGAGTGGCCAGGTGGTCCAGGCGGAACAGGCTGGACAGCCGGTCCGGATCCTGCTCGCCCTGCTCCAGGTTGTCGATCAGCGAGAGCTGGCGCTCGATCAGCGACTGGCTGCGGCGCGACAGGTTGACGAACATGGCGTTCAGGTTGCCGCGCAGCATTGCTTCGTCAGCGGCCAGCCGGACTGCTTCCCGGTGGACCTGGTCGAAGGCCCGCGCGACTTCACCGATCTCGTCGGTCGAACTGACGCCGATCGGCTCGATCTCGATGCTCTCGTCCGAGCCTTCGCTCTGGCTCAGCCTGCGCACCATCTCCGGCAGCTTGTTGCCAGCGACCTCGAGCGCGTCCGACCGCAGCTTGCGCAGCGGGCGGATCATGGACCGGGCCACGATGGTGGTGACGACCAGGACGATGAGCAGCAGCACGAGCAGCAAGGCACTAATGGTCACCGCTGACTTCAGCGCCGACGATGCCAGGCTGTCCGCTTGCGTGCTGGTGTCGCTGACCAGGACGCCGCTGACATCACGCATGTCCTGAACCAGGGTGCCCTGGGTGTAGGCCCAGCAGGATGCCTCGGTGGTGTTGCCGGTGCTAACGCAGTCCGCGGGCAGCGAGCCGTTGCTCTCGATCGTCAGGGCCTGGCTGTCACCGGCCTTGGTAGTCGCCAGCTCTTCCTGGGCCGATGCCTCGTCAACCTGCTCGCCACTGACCGTGTTGTCGAAGGACTGCGACTCGGCGACGCTCGCGACCGCCTTGAACTGGTTCTCGTCCGCGGTCTCCTGCTGGATCTCTTGATTCAGCAGGGCGAGCCCGCCGGGCGGGAACGCCACCGGGGCGGCGCTCAGCGCGGCGAACAAGATACCGCGCTGCTGGGACGCGTCGTTCTCCGCGCGGAGCAGTGCGCCCAGTTCGTTGACGTCGGTCTGCAGCGAGGTGCTGGACGTACCGCTAGCGATGTCCGCGCTGAACGTGTCCATGTCGGTGACCAGCGAGCTGTACCGGTTGATGACCGCCAGGGCGGGGTACTCGGTGTTCAGCGCCGCGTCGCGGATGTGGCTCATGTCGTTGATGCCCGCCAGGACACCATTGTCGAGGGCCTCGACCACGGTTGAGTTGTAGCCGCCGCCGGCGGTGACACCTTGAGAACGCTGCGTGACCAGGTCTTCTGCCTGGTTGGTCGCGCTCTGCGCCTTCTGGACCGCGCTCAATCCGGACGACGGGCGGCCGGCCGCGATGTAGCCCGCCGTGACGTCCCGCTCGTCCTCGGTCGCTGACGCAAGCTGGACGACCGCTTGGTTCAGCGTCGCCAGGTTCTTGATTCGCTGGAAGGTCGTGTAGTTGTCCGCCGCGCTGCCGATCTGCACGACGCCGAGGATGATCGCGGCGATTGTCGGTATGACGATGATCGCGATAAGCCGCCAGCGGACTCGCCAGTTGCTCAGTGTGAACCGCGATCGCTGGCCTGGCCCGATTGGCCCGGAGCCACCCATGCCACCACGTCCCGGCTCCGGTGCGGCACCAGGCCGCAGCGGCACGGGCAGGTTGCGGGTACCGTTCCCCTCCGGCGCGAAGCCGCTGGGGCCCGCGGGAGCCAGCGAGCCGCCTTGCGGCGCGAACGCGGCGGGCTGCCCGCCGAAGGCGGGCTGACCCATTGCTGGCTGGCCTAGGCCGGGCTGGCCAGGCTGCGCCTGGCCACCATTCATGGCCCCGCCATTTCCAGCATGGCCGTTACCCGGACCCGGCGGAGCGCCGTTCCGGTTAGTGTCTGATCGCCTACGCACTGCGCTTGCACCTCGCAGCATCAAGGGCCACCTGGCTATGCGCCGAACCGCGAACGGCTGAGCCGTTCAACATCAGCACCCCTCTTTCCCTCCAGCAACGAGCCCCGCTCGAGGACGACAGGGCGGCCGAGGCCACTCTCCAGCTAGCGTTACAAATTCGGGTAAGGACATATAACCATCTTCGGGGTGCGCCACATGATGGATTCGCCAGTAATCGGGCAGAACTTCTGCAAAGTCTCACGCACCTACGTGAACCTACCTTAGGGGCACTCGGGGCGATCGGACGGGCATACCGGCCGCTGAGGGGCCTCTCAGCGGCCGGTCTCAGCCCGCTAGCAAGCCTGTTTGCCCAGCCTGTCAGCCCAGTCCAGGAGCTCAGCCTGCTAGCTCAGCCTGCTAGCTCAGCCTGCTAGCCCAGCCCGAGCTCCCGGGCGATGATCATCCGCTGGATCTCCGAAGTGCCCTCGCCGATCTCCAGGATCTTGGCGTCGCGATAGAACCGGCCGACCGGCGTTTCGTTCATGAATCCGTACCCGCCAAACACTTGCGTCGCTGCCCGCGCGTTATCCATCGCCGCGTTCGAGGCGATCAGCTTGGCCAGCGCGGCCTCCTTCTTGACCGGCTGGCCCGCCACCACCCGCGCCGCCGCGTCGTACCAGGCCAGCCGGGCCGTGTGCACCCTGGCCGCCATGTCCGCGATGGCGAAGCTGACCGCCTGGTGCCGTCCGATGGCGACGCCGAAGGCCTCGCGCTCGCCCGCGTACCTGACGCACTCGTCCACGCAGCCTTGCGCAAGCCCGGTCGCCAGCGCGGCGATGGCCACCCGGCCCTCGTCAAGGGTCCGCAGGAATTGCGCATACCCGCGGCCCGGTTCGCCGAGCAGGTTCTCCTCCGGTACCCGGCAATCGGCGAACGACAGCTCGCGGGTGTCGGAGGCGCACCAGCCGACCTTGGAGTACAGCGGGCCCGGAGTGAATCCGGGAGTGTCGCTCGGCACGATGATGGTGGATATCTCGCCGTTCTCACCGGTGCGGGCGGCGACCGTCACCAGCGCGGTGATCGACGTCCCGGCGTTGGTGATGAACGCCTTCGAACCGTTGATCACCCACCCGCCATCCCGCAGTACCGCCGTCGTCCGCAGCGTCCCCGGGATGTCGGACCCGCCGCCCGGCTCCGTCAGGCCGAACGCCGCGAGCCGCTCCCCCGCGCACAGTTCCGGCAGCCAGCGAGCCTTCTGCTCCTGGGTGCCGAACCGGTAGATCGGCATCGCCCCCAGGCTTACGCCGGCTTCCAGGGTGATGGCCACGGATGAATCGACCCGCGCGAGTTCCTCAAGCGCGACGCCAAGTGCCAGCAGGTCTCCGCCCATACCCCCGAATTCCTCTGGAAACGGCAGGCCGAACAACCCCAGCTTTCCCATCCGGCCCACGATTTCGTAGGGGAACTCCTCCCGCTCGTAGTAGCCTCCGATGACGGGGGCCACCACGTCCTTGGCGAACTCCGCGACGGTTTCGCGAAGGCCTGCGTGTTCCGGCGTGAGCTGATAATCCACCATGAAACGATGGTAGGCCCGCTAAGTTGCCTGGAGGAGCCCGGCCGGCGGCGGTACGCTTGCTTGGCAAGTCCAGACGAAGGTGAGGGGATGGCGCTCGGTGAACTGCCCAGACTGCGGAGTACGCGTGCAGCCGGAGGACTTGATCTGCTTCCGGTGTGGCGCGAACCTGCCGCATGCCCGGTCGGCGGATGACGACATTCCAACGCCGACGGTCTCACAGCAGTACTTCCGGGGCGACGGCGTTACCTCCTGCCCGAACTGCGGCTCGTCGGTCGACCCGACCGATGTGGTCTGCGCCGAGTGCAGGCACCCGCTGCCCACGACGGCCGCCAGGCGGCGGATCTCGCCGGTGGTGCTCCGGATCACGTTCCCCACCGGCAACGTCGACGTCCCGGCGGGGACCTCGGTGATGCTCGGCCGGGACCCTGCCCAGTCGCTGGTGGCGGCGGCCTTCGCCCAGTACGACAACGTCTCACGGCGGCACGCGACCATCCTGGTCACCGACGACGGCCGCGCCACGATCCGTGACGAGGGCTCGACGAACGGTACGTTCGTGAACGGCGACCGGGTAATGCCCGGTTCGGAGGTCCGTCTCGTGGACGGCGACCGCATCAGGCTCGCCGCCGACGTGACCGGGGAAGTCTCCCTCCCCCGCGAACCCGACGCGGCCCCGCTGACCCGCAACAACGGCTACGCCTGATCCCGTTTCTCCGGGTCCTCCTACAGACCGTCGATGGCCCATCGCTGGTGCTATAAGCCCAGCGGTGGGCCATCCATGGCTATGGGGGGCCATGCCGGAGTTGCGGCTTCTCGCACGTCATCGCCGGATGATTGGCTATAGTCCAACATGTCTAGGCTTTGCCGCTCACCTGCCGACATCCGCTTGATCGGGGATCAGGGATGACCTCACCGTCAGACAATCGTCCGGAAAACTCGGACCAATCCGACGGCTTCGCCGAATGGTTCCGGTCACCCTCCGGAGACGCGGGGTCACAGCAAGCGGGCCAGAACGGATACGGTGCCGGGCAGCAAACCGGCTACGGCCAGCAGCCCGGCTACGGGACCCAGCAGGGCTACGGCGGCCAGCAACCGGGCTACGGGCAGCAAACCGGATACGGGCAGCAGCCTGGTTACCCGCAGCAGCCCGGGTACGGGGCTCAGCCGGGCGGCCGTCCGCAGGACGGCTACTCGCAGCCGGGCGGTTACCCGGCCCAGGGCGGATACTCTCCGCAAGCAGGCTACGGGCAGCAACCGGGCTACGGCGACCAGCCCGGCTACGGCGACCAGCCCAGCTATGGAGACCAGGCGGGCTACGGCCAGCAAACCGGGTACGGCCAGCAGCCCGGCTACGGCGACCAAGCCGGCTACGGCCAGCAAACCGGGTACGGCCAGCAGCCCGGCTACGGGACCCAGCAGGGCTACGGCGGGCAGCAAGCGCCTAGCGCCCAGCCGGGCTACGGGCAGCAGGGGTACGGCAGCCAGCAGGGCTACGGCTACCCCGGGCAGGACTCGGCCACCCAGGTTGGCGGCTTCGGGTACGACCAGCAGCAAGCTGCGTACGGGCAGCCCGCTGGCTGGGGAGCCAGCGGCGGACAGCAGCCCAGCGGACAGCAAGGCTACGGGCAGCCATTCGGACAGCAGCCGGGCGGGCAGCAGCCCCCCGGACGGCGGGCCGCGGGCAGGAGTCACGGTGGCGGCGGCGGGCGAAATGGGCTAGCTAACGCCGCGCTCATCGCCTGGATCATTCCGGTGGTCGGCCTGATCGTGGGCATCGCCGGATACGTCAAGTCCCGCCGCGTCGGAGTCGGCGCGGGACGCGCGCTCACCGGCACCGGCTTGTCGATCGCGGTGCTCGTGGCGGCGGCGCTCGTCGGCCCGAAGCTGCTGCAGGCCTCCGATCCCGGCTGCA
>JBEKHI010000213.1:0-16766 GCA_050012355.1 Streptosporangiaceae bacterium
CCAGGCCCGGATCACCATCGCCGTGCTGACTCACGCCATCCCCGAACGCGAGCCCGCGACGATCCGCGGCGTGCTCCAGCTCGTCCTAGGCAGCGTTGTTGTTCACCTGCGGGCTGCGAGCCTGCTCTCGAAGCGGGTGCGATCGATGATGGCTCGCTGGTGGGTGCCGTGGCATACCGTTCCCGCGTTGTCCGCCGCTGTGATCGTGAAGGTGAGCTGCCTTCCGGTCACCCGGGCTAGTTCGGTTGTTACGGTCAGGGTGTTGCCCGGGAGAGTGGGCGCCTCGTGACTGAGGTCGACGTGTACGCCGAGTGTCTGCTCGCCGTCGTCTAGGTGCTCGTTCACGGCGCGCATGCAGGCCCACTCAATGATGCCGACGAGGTAGCCGGTCGCTAGGACGTCTGGAAGGGCCGCGAACTCCGGTGACTCTGGCAGTAGGTGCGGCACCGTACGGCTAGGCGGTACGCGATAGGCAAGGCTTGCGGTCAGGCCCGGCCGCAGTGTCGATCGCATGGCTTCTCCCTATGTCCCTGTGATGAGTCTGGCTGCCACCGCCCGAGCGCGGCGCATGGCGGTCTTGTCGCCAGTGACGACAACGCGGGCATTCGCGCCGTCGATAAGCAGCAGCAGCGCATCGGCCAGTTCGTGGGGTTGGTCAAGCCCGGCCTCCACGGCCAGCGTGGCGAGGGTGTCGCGCAGCCAGCCTTTGTACGCCGAGATCACCGTGCGGGCGGGGTGAGCAGGGTCGGGTAGTTCCACCGCGGCGTTAGTGAACGGGCAGCCGCGAAATCCTTCCCGGCTGTGCCCGCTGGCCAGCCAGTCGAAAACCGCTAGCACCCGCCCGGCCCCGGATTCGCTGGCTTGGGCGAGATAAGCCGTCAGAGCCTGTTGCCGACGGACCCGGCGTTGGTCCAGGACGGCAGCCACCAGGTTCTCCTTGGAGCCGAACTGGGAGTACAGGGTCGGCTTTGATACCCCGGCCCGCTCCGTCAGTGAGTCCACCCCAGTCGCCCTGATGCCCTCGGTGTAGAAGATCTCTGCCGCGGTCTCCAGGAGTCGCTGCCCGGCTGGGCTCAGGTCACCCATGTACCTATACTGACAGGTCAGTAAAGTAGACGCAATGCGAGTGGCTCACGTGCTCGCGTGCTTTTCGAGGGCGGCCTCGTAGGCGCGCATCGTGGCCACAATCGTCGCCCGCTGGGTGGGCGTGAGCGCGGCGAGCACCTCGGTCCAGGCGGTGGCGCTGCCGGAAAGCCACTCCGTGACCGGGACCGCGTAGCCCGGTGCGATCGCGACGATTCTGCGTCGCCGGTCGGTGTCGTCCTCCTGCCTGGTCAGGATGCCGCTGCGGGACAGGTCGCCGACCATCAGGCTGACGGTGGTGGGCGCCACCTCCAGTCGGTCCGCTAGCTCGCTCACCGTCAGCGGGCCGTCGTACTGCAGGTAGGCCAGCAGAGCGAGGTGGCGGGGAGCCAGGTCCAGTCCGCGCAGGGCGTCAGGGATCGGCAGTCGCTTGGCTCGTGCCACCAGTTGCGGCATCAAGAGCAGCATCGACCGGACTGCCTGGGTCGTGGTCATCGTGTCGTTGTCGCTCATCCGTCTGTTACCTTTGTTATCAAAGCCTTTTTGGAAGCAAAGAGAGGACTCGACTATGCCACATCTGACGGTGCGCGTGCCCGAAGCGCAACTCGTCGGCCGCGAGCCAGCGCTGATCACCGCGCTGACCGAAGCTGTCGCGCAGGTGTACGGCGAGTGGGCTCGCGACATCGTGGTCGTCCATCTCGACGGCGTGCCGGGGGGACGCTGGGGGATCGGCGGACGGGCGGCCGATGACGCCGCGCCTGCGATCACGTTCGGCATCCGCGAGGCGGCCTTGACGCGCCCTGGCGGTGATGAGGTCGCGGCCCGGCTGGTTACCGGACTGACCGACGCGGTCGCTGGCGTGCTCGGCGAGCAGACGCGCGGTGGCACCAGCGTCGAGCTTGTCGGCACCCCCGAGGGCCGTACCGGTATCGGCGGCCGGATAGCCAGCTGACCGTGGCGGGTCCGTCCTGACATGTTTTCTGGTTGTTTGACCCCCTGTGGCGCGCCGCCCGCGACCCCATCGATGGCCCACCGCTGGGGGTATAGCGCCAGCGGTGGGCCATCGACGGTTCTGTAGAAGGTGCTGCCGCACCCCACCAGTCACACAGGCCTCCGTTTACGTGCCTGAGCGAATACCCCCGACCAGGGATCCCGGCCAGCAGCGGCGTGAATGCCCCCGACCCCGGGCGCTCCCTAGACCATGCGGGGTTTAGGAAGGCGAATGTCCGGAATAGGGGATAGCGTCCGCCACGTGAGTAACGAACTTGACGGCGATGACATCCTCGCGGCCGAGGCGGCCTGCCGGGGTTTCCTCGAACCGACCGCCGAGATGGACTGGACGGTCGCGGTTCCTGGCCTGGACTTCACCGTGGCATCGGTTGTCGCGCATGCGGCTAACGGCCCGCTGTGGTACGCGCTTGACCTGTGGGGCGGCCCGGCCGACGCGGCCGCCTTCGACCTGAAGGTCCGGGCCGATGCCGCTAATGCCGCGCTTGTGGTGAGCCTGAGCAGCGCGGCGCGTGTCTGCGCCGCATCCGTTGATGCCGCACCCGCCGGTATCCGGGGCTTCCACCCGGCCGGAGCTCCCGACGCCGCTGGTTTCGCCGCTATGGCTTGCGATGAGCTGCTGATCCACACCGACGACGCGGCCCGTGGTCTGGGACTGCGGTTCGCCCCCGATCCCGCGCTGGCCGGGAAGGTTCTTGCCCGCTTGTTTCCCTGGCACCAGCCCGGTGACGATCCCTGGCGGGCGTTGCTGTGGGCGAACGGTCGCATCGACTTGCCGGGGCGTCCCAGCCAGACCGGATGGGTCTGGCACTGCGCGCCGCTGGGGGACTGGGACGGACGGCCGCCGGTGCAGCTATCCGACGTCCCATAGCCGCGCGTACAGATTCGGCCGCCGGTCGGCGAACACATCGTTCCGCTCACTGGTCCGCTTGTCCCGCGCCCGTCGCAGGTCGAGCGGAGCGGTAATTATGGCCCCGCGGTCCTTGGGTGCTGGCCCGGCGGCTGGGTAGCCGTTACGCCGCAAGATGACCGAGCCGCCGAGCCAGTCCACCCCGCGCTCGGTTCCGCACCGGTCCGCGACCGCGATGAACACGCCATTGGACCAGGCCGCCGCCTGCGCGACGACAATCTCACCGGATCGCTCACCCGGCGGTGCGGGCGCGGCCGATGCCGGCCAGTTCACCGGGGCCGCGATGAGGTCAGCGCCGTTCAGCGCGGCGAGCCGTACCCATTCCGGGAACTCCAGGTCGTAGCAGATCATGATCCCGACATTGCCGAACGGCAATTCCACCACTGGCGGCGCGTCATCGCCGGGTGTGAAGATCTCTTTCTCGGCGTCCCACAGGTGCGCCTTGCGGTACACCGCCCTCGTGCCAGACGCGTCGACGAGCGCCGCGCTGTTGTACAGCTTGCCGTCTGCCCCCAGCTCGCAGAACCCGCCGACGATAGACAGGTCATGGGCGGCGGCCAGCGATCGCCACTGGCGCAGCGTCACGGAAGACGACGCGAGCGATCGCGCTTCGCTGGCGTCCGAGAACACGTATCCCGAGTCCGATAGTTCCGGCAGCACTACGAGCCGTGCGCCGGCGAGCGCCGCCTCGGTGACCGCCGCCCTCGCCGCCTCCCGGTTGGCGTCCAGTTTCCCCACCGCGAGTTCGAGCTGGGCGACCGCGACGACAGTTCCGGTGTCCGTCATGCCGTCATGTTCTCACGCATCTTTCATACCCTGTGCGCGTGGCCGAGACAGGACGACTCCGCTGGGTAACCCAGGTAGCCGTCACCGGGCAGCTCATGGTGGTGATCGACATCGCGGTGGTCAACGTGGCCACTCCGACAATCCGGTCGGCGCTCGGCGTCTCGGCACCAGGAGTGCAGTGGGTAGCCAGCGCGTACACGCTCGCCTTCGCCGGATTCCCTGCTGGTCGGCGGACGCGCGGCCGACATTATCGGCCGGCGCAGGATCTTCACTCTCGGGCTCGCCCTGTTCACTGGGTCCAGCCTCGCCGCTGGCCTCGCGCCAGTCGCCGGGATGCTTATCGCGGCCCGCGCCGTGCAAGGCCTCGGCGCGGCGCTGCTTTCCCCGGCCACGCTGACGATCCTGGTAACCGATCTGAGCGGAAGACGGCAGCGTAGAGCAATCGGCGCCTGGGCATCGATGAGCGGTGTCGGCGGCGGCCTGGGGGTCTTCCTCGGCGGGCTGATGACCCAGGAACTTTCCTGGCGCTGGATTTTCATCATCAACGTGCCAGTCGGCGTAGTCGTGCTGGCGACCGGCTGGGCCGTACTCGGGAAAGACACCGCTACTTCCCGCATCAGGGACCTGGATGTCCCCGGTGCCCTGACACTCACCGCCGGAATGCTCGCTTTCACCTACGCGCTCATGCAGGCCGGAGTCTCGAGCTGGACGGCAGCATTGACGATTGGTTCTATCGCCGTCGCGCTAGTGATGTTCGCCGTATTCGGGCGGATCGAATCGCGATCCGCCCGCCCGGCGCTCGTACCACTGGGCAAGCTGCGCGGACCGGTCACGGTACCGGTGAATCTCACCGTGCTGCTCTTGTTCTGCGTGGTCAACGCGCCGTGGTTCCTGCTCTCCTATTACATGCAGACGGTGCTGGGCTTCGGGCCGTTGCGCGCCGGATTCTGCTTCCTGCCGCAGGCCGCCGTCATAGCGCTCACGTCGAATATCGGCTCCCGGATAGCCGCCCGTCGTGGCGCGCGGGTGCTGCTGACAGCCGGGCCGGCGCTCGCCGTGGCGGGCCTGCTGCTGATGTGGTGGACCGCCCGCGGCGCGGACCAAAGCTATCCAGCCGCTGTCCTCGGACCGCTGATCCTGCTTGGCCTCGCGATCGGCTGCACGCTGCCGTCGGCGGCTCTTATCGCGGCCGCCGACGCCGAACCGGGGGGCGGCGGCCTGGCCTCAGCCTTGCTGAACTCAAGCAGGCAATTCGGCGGCGCGCTCGGCCTGGCCATCCTGTTCACCACCGGTACACAGCACGGCGGCGGACTGCACGCGATTCCCACGGGGTATCCGACGGCCGCTCTCACCGGCGCCGGCCTAGCCTTCCTCGCGCTGCTAGCTGCCCTCGCCACGGCCCGCGCCCTCATGCCGGGGCGGACGCGGCGATCGCCTCGATCTCGACAAGCTGCCCTGGGTAGCCGAGGACCGTGACGCCGAGCAACGTGCTGGGGACGTCGTGATCACCGAAGGCGGCGGCCACCTCGTTCCACGCCGCGACGAGATCACCGCGGTCGCTGCTGGCGACATACACGGTCGTCTTGAGCACGTCCCGGATCGACACGCCGCACTCAGTTAGCGCGATCCCCAGGTTCCGGAGCGCCTGCCGCATCTGCCCGGCGATGTCGTCAGGGTTGGTCACCTGGCCTTTCTCATCGAGCGGGCAGGCGCCCGCGGTGAAGATAAGGCCGGCCCGGTGAGAGACCGCGGCGTACGCGTAGGGGGCGCCTGGGAAGAGCCGGGTACTGCGGATGAGGTTCGCGTCCATGGCACTAGATTCTGGTTCCTTCGAGGTAACGCGAGCCGGTGGCGCCGCCAAGTACGGGTGTAATTGACGGCGAAGGGAGCCTGTGGATGAGTGCAGAAGATCTATCGGATGTTGTCGGAGATCCGGCGGCATTCGAGGACTTCTACCGGCGGCATGTCACGGCGATCAGCAGGTTCCTGGCCCGCCGGGTCACTGACCCGCAGCTGGTTGCCGACCTGACCGCCGACGTTTTTCACGAGGTCATCCGGTCCGCCCATACCTACCGTCGGGACCGGGGAAGCGAACTGGGCTGGCTATACGGAATCGCCAGGAACGTCCTCGCCTACGACCGGCGCCGTGAGGCGAGTCGGCTGCGCGCGGAACGGGTCGCGGCCGGACGGCGACTGCTCGATGAAGACGACATCGCCCGTCTCGAGGAGCGCATCGACGCGGAGAGTGCTGCTCGGCGGCTGCGGCAGGCGCTCTCGCTGCTGCCAGAAAACGATCGTGCGCTCGTGGAACTGGTGGCCGTCGACGGACTGTCCCTGAAGGACGCGGCCGCCGCCCTAGGCATCAAGTCGGGAACAGCGAGGGTGCGCATGTACCGAGCGCGGCGCGCCACTCGCGACGCGCTCGAACCGCCGCTGCCGCAGTCCCCAGCCGCCGTCCCTTCACTGTCCACCGGGATCAGGGAGAACTGATGATGACCGAACCGCTCGCTCACTTCGAAGAGACGCTCCTCGTGGAACTAAAGGAGGAGGTGGCGGCCAGGCAGCCGGGTCCGGTGAAGGTCCGGCGGCCGCGACCCCGTCGCATCGTGCTGGCCGCCGTCACCGTCGGTGTCAGCGCGGCCGTCGCCGCCGGTTTCGTGGTCGCGACCGGCGGGACCCCGGCCGGGACGAAGCCGGTCAGCTACTCGCTGGCAGCGGACTTCCTGAACCAGGCCGCAGCCGCCGTCCGTGCTCAGAACGCCCCGCTTCCCCAGCCGGATCAGGTCTCTTACACCGAACAGCTCACGGTCTCACCAGGACGGCAGGGGGGTATCCGGGAGTGCCTGATCACTTGGTCCCCATGGCCGCTGACCGGGCGGGCCGGCGGGGTCGGCGGCGCCAGCAAGTGCGGTCCTGGCGTTCCCGCGGTGCCGTCCATACTGAAGGAGCTGAAGTACGTTAGCTCGCCGTCCGACCCCAGCTACCTGTATCCCGCCCTGAACACGCTCCCCACCAGCCCAGCTGCCCTGCGTGCCGCGCTGTACGCCGCCGCCGCTCGCGGCGGGGCCGTGTGGGGCTTGCCGACCGTGCATTCGGCGAACGTGATCGTCTCCTTCTTGATCGAGAATCTCATGCAGGAGCCGTTGTCCGGAGCGGTGCGCGCCGCCCTGTACGAGATGCTTGCCCGAATGCCGGGGCTGACCCTGGTACCGAACGCCGTTGACGCGGCCGGCCGGCACGGGACCGGCATTGTCATGAAGTGGGATTACCTGGGGTACGGCCAGGGGACCATTGAGGTCATTTTCGCGCCCCATACGTACGCCGTGCTCGGCGGAAACAACATCATGCCAGGGCAGCGTGTCTATTTCGCGACCCTTAGTTCTGGACTGGTCACGCTGCCGCGATCTTGACCCTGATGCTGGGGGGATCGCGGCCTTCAGTCCGCGATCCCCCCAGCATCGGTTATGGGTTTAACGGCGGGGTTCGAGTCCGGTAAGGCGTAGCAGGAGCAGCAGCACCCACGCGCCGACGATCGACCCGATGATGCCGACGGGGTGGAAGCTATGAACGCTGACCGAGTGATACTCGACCAGGTTTTGCAGGAATCCGCCTACGAAGGAACCGATAACGCCGACCACGATCGTGCCGATGACACCGATGGAGTCACGGCCCGGCATAAGCAGGCGCGCGATCGCGCCGACGATGAAGCCGATGATCAGCAACACGATGATGAAGACAACCATGTCCGCAACACTGCCCTTCTGTTCGCGGTTTATGCACCTTTGTAGTTATTCAGGCAATCAGGAGTGCTGACCATAGCCCGAATGGAAGACTGAGCCGTGGCAATGATGCTGATGAGGAGAGCTCGTGACTGAGACGGATACCTCTCGGGCAGGTGTCTCGGCGGGGCTGGATCCCGAGCCGCAGAGCCGGGGCCAGGCCGCGTTCCGGGCCGGATGGCTGATGGCGCAGCTCTATGGCCCGATCATCGACCGCGGCGGTAGTTCCGCCGGGGACCATTTGCCGAGCGTCAGCGAGCTGTCGGTATCCAACCGTGTGGAGCTCGCGGTCCGTGAGCTTGCGGAAGCCCTCACCGTCGCCGCGATCGGGACCGACTTCCAGGCGGAACTGGACGCGGTCGCAGCCGTGAAGCGGTCAGGCGAGTGGCATGCCGAGTTCAAAGAGACGGTCGCTCGCCTTCACCTGCTGCTGATCATCGAGCTCACGGTGGATGATCCGCTCCTTGGCCACGCTTACTGTCTCGGGCGCTCGCTGTCCGACACGGCCTGGCTGCCGTCCACCTTGACTGTCTTCCAGCAGCAGCTCAATCCGTACCGGGTGGCTGAACTCGACGGCTGGCTCGCCGCCCTAGGGGAGATGCTTGGCAGTGACGCGGTAACCGCGGTGCGGGGCTCGCTGCGGGCATGGTCCGCCTGGGCGGCCGATCCCTTCGTCGAGCGGCGCAAGGTTGACTGGCATCGCGACGGCCGGAGCGTTGTGATGGCGTTGCGCCGTCAGGGGGCGGTTTGGCGTGATCTCCTTTCTGGTGAGCGGGTGCCCTCGTCGCTGCTGACGGCCGAGGCCTACGTCGGAGCGGCCGACACGTCGCTGCGACGGGCCGGGTTTCTGGCCCGCCAGGTGCTCGTTCACTTCTGGTACGCCGTCGTGCTCCTGCTCGCGGTGGTCGGGGGCCTGATCTATGTGTCCGCCGCCTACGCGGCCGGCATGGCGAAGTTCTGGGGCGTCTTTGCCGCGGCGGCTGGCGGATCGGGTGCCCTGGTGCTCGGGATCCGCCAGAGCCTGACGAATTTGGCGCAGCGAACGGGAACGCGTCTGGGACAGGCTGAACGAGACGACGCCCTGCAAGTCGGCGCGACCAGGCTTCCGGCCGGCGCGACCGCTGGCCGTGTTTGCCTGCGGGTTTCTTCGGGAGAATTCAAGCGACCGAGCGACACCGCGATTCAGCCGATGACCGATCAGTCGGCGATGACAGAGCCAGGCGACAGCGACTAGGTTCGGAGGGCATGGCAGCGACTCCCTTGTTCCAGAAGATCGACGCGGTCACGATTCCGGTCGGCCGGGTGGCCGTTGTAACCGACCCGTTCGGCAACACCCTCGTGCTGATCGACTTGTCCAAACGGCATTACGTAACCGACGCCGAGGGAAACGTCACCGAGGTAAAACGCTAGCCCGACGGAAAATGGCTCGCGGCGGCACCACCGTGCTGGCTACGATCGTCCTGCTCATCGCCCTGAGGAGGCCGATCATGGACCGTGACACCGAAGCATCCTTTTGAACCAGTCAGCAAACGCCGTCGGGGGTTCCCTCTAGCGAGTCTCGGGTGAAGCGAGGCAATCGCATCGTCGGCATCGACACCGAGCTCGTCGAGAAGCTCGGCCGGAACGACTTGTGCCCGTGTGGCTCGGGTCGGCGCTTTCCGCCGCTGCTGCCGGGGAACCGGCCGTTTCGACGGGGTGCAGGCCAGCTATTACGTCCGGGACTAATGGGAACTGGCGCCCGTCGGCTGGCGCACACCCACTTCTCCCGGGTTCGTGTACCTCAACCGCCGGAAAGATCCGACATGTCGGGCGGCCAGCGTGCGCTACCCCGGGAGAAGTGAAGTTCGCTCGCCGCTCGCCGCTCGCCGCCGGGCGCCCGGCTAGCCCCCCGCCACGCTGCTCCAGGGCCGCAGCTTCTCGGGGTTGCGTACTACCCAGATGTGCTTGATCCGATCGCCTGCGATGTCGAACGCGAATACCGACACGATGACACCATTTTGCTGAGCCACCAGCCCGGGCTGACCGTTGACCGTGCGCTCCAGGATCGTTATGCCCCTGGGCGCGAGGTTGGCGATTTCGACCCAGGCGCGGGCGATCTGCAGGCCGCCTTCGATGGGGTCCACGAAGGTAACGGCGAGGCCGCCTCCGTCGGCGATCGCCGTCGCGTCAGGATCGAGCAGGCTGATGAGGGCGTTGATGTCCTTTGCTTCCCACGCCTGCTTGAAGTCCCTGACGAGGCCTGCCTGCCGGGCGGTCGGACTCGCGGGAGACTGCGACTCGCGGACGCGGTGGCGGGCCGACGAGGCCAGCTTCCGGCAGGCCGCCGGCGAACGGCCGGTTACCTCGGCCACCTCGGCGAAGGAATAGCGGAAGACATCGTGCAAGATCAACGCGACTCGCTCGGCCGGGGTCATCGATTCGAGCACGACCAGGAACGCCATGCTGACCGACTCATCCAAGGTGACCCGGTCGGCGGGATCATCCGGCCGATCGGCGGGGCCGGGCAGCGGTTCGGGAATCCATTCGCCTACGTAGCGCTCCCGCCGGACCCGGGCTGAGCGGAGCAAGTCCAGGCAGATGCGGCTGGCGACCGTCGTCAGCCAGGCGCCCGGGGACTCGATGGCTTCCTGTTGCGGCGGGGTCATGGCGTACCAGCGGGCGTACGTCTCCTGTACGGCGTCCTCGGCCTCGGTCAGGGAGCCCAGCAGCCGGTAGGCGAGATTGATCAGCTGACGCCGCTCGCTCATGACCGCGTTCAGGCCCGGATCGGGTTCGGATTGGGTGCTCATGGTGTCGCTTCCTTGGTCGCAGCTGCCCTTACCCACTCCGACGAGGTACCGCACCCGAATGTGATGCCTCACACCTCAGGAGGCTGTGTCGTCGTACTGCTGAGACGTAATAAGGAGGAACCGATGAGTGACTTTCAGGCCATCGCTGACCGAGTAGAGATCGAGGCACTGCGCGGCGAATTCACCGACGCGGCGATGATGCGTGACCGGGCCCGCCTCGCGTCGCTCTTCACCCACGACGGCGTGCTGCGGATGCCCAATATCCCCGTCGAGCTGGCCGGCCGGGAGGAGATCCGGGTCGGTGGTGAGCGGCTGCAGGATCAGTGGGAGTTCTTCGTGCAGACCACCCATCCGGGCTCGATCCAGCTTGACGGCGACACCGCGTCCGGCCGTGCCTACATCCAGGAACTCGCGCGCACCCGTGACGGCCGCCAGGGGCTGAACTACGCCATCTACCACGACCGCTACCAGCGCACCGACGACGGGTGGAAGTTCACCGAGCGGGTCTACGAGGTCAGGTACGTCGACACCAGCCCGCTAGCGGGCTCGGCACCAACGCCTTAACGCAGGACAGCTCCGCCCCGTCACGGAGCCCATACCTAGCCTGGTGGCTGGAGTAAGTTCGTTCGTGCCCTCCAGCGATCATGGTAACCAGGGCGAGGCGTATGGTGCTGAAAAGAAGACCCGAGATGAGGGGCCTGGCGGATGTCATCTCCCGGAGGCCAGGTGGAGGCCGGACAGCAGGCGAGTCCGGGGTTCGCCTTGCTGCTCACGCTGGCGATGGCGCAGTTCGTGGTCGTGCTGGACTTCACCATCGTCAACGTCGCGTTGCCGTCCATCCAGCATGACCTGCATGTAGCCACCACGACGCTGCAATGGCTGATCAGCGGCTACGCGGTCGCCTTCGGCGGGTTCTTGCTGCTGGGCGGGCGGCTCGCGGACGCTTTCGGCCGGGCGAGGCTGTTCCGGATCGGCCTGGTCCTGTTCGTGGTCGCGAGCATGTCCGGGGGCCTGGCCGTCGAGCCGGGCCTGCTGATCGCCTCCCGGGTGGTGCAGGGGATCGGCGCCGCCATGCTGGCTCCCGCGGGCCTGTCCCTGCTGGTCACGAGCTGGCCAGGGGAGAAGGAACGCAGCCGAGCCCTGGGCACCTACGGCGCGGTCGCCTCGGCGGGCTTCGCGTCCGGCGCGGTGCTCGGCGGCCTGCTGGTCGAGGCTACCTGGCGGCTGGTCTTCTTCGTCAACGTCCCGGTCGGCATCGCGCTGCTGATCGCCTCGCGGCGGCTGCTGCCCCCGGATTCGCCCGGGCACGGGAGACAGCTGGATATTCCGGGGGCCGTGACCGCGACGGCCGGGGTGGCCCTTCTGGTGCTCGCCATCGTCCGGGCGGGCGACACGCTGCGGCCCACCTGGCCGGTGCTGCTCGGTGCGGCCGCGATCGTGCTGCTGGCGGGGTTCGTGGTCAGGGAAAGGAGGGCCAAGGAGCCGCTGCTCAACCTGGCCCTGCTCAAAGACCGCGGCATCGCCGGGGCCAACCTCACCCTGATCGCGGTCGGCGCGTTCAGCGCCGCCCAGGTCCTGCTGGTGACGCTGTACCTGCAGGAGGGGCGCGGGCTGAATCCGGTGCTCACCGGCTTGTGCTTCATTCCGCAGGCGGCCGGGGCTTTCGCGCTGTCCGGACCGGCTGGCCGGGTCGTTCCCGCGCTGGGCCCTCGCCGCGCGCTGGCCATCGCGCTGTCCATCGCACTGCTCGCCCTGGCCGGCGCGGCCGTCTCGGTGCTGACCGGCTCGCTGCCGGGGCTGCTGGTGGCTCAGTTCACCCTTGGTGTCGCCGCCCGGCTCAGCCAGGTTTCCTCCAGCCTGGCTGGCACCCATGGGCCGGTCGCCGCCCAGTCGGAGGGAACGGCCAGCGCGCTGCTGACCGCCACCCGGCAGTGCGGCTCGGCCCTCGGCGTCGCCATCGTGTCAGCCGCGATGGTCGCCCTGCATGGCAGTTACAGTCACCGCACGGGGGTGGCCATGCTGGTGACCACCGGGTTCGCCTTGGCGGGCCTGCTCGCCACCCTGGTCGTACCTCCCGGCCCACCGGAATCCGGCCAGCGGCGGCAGTTGTTCCACCACCACGCTGGCGGGATGCCGTTACGCAGGACGGAGCGCGTGGCGGCCAGCTATCAGAGCCTGCGCGGAGGCGACAGCCTTAGCGGCCGCCTCGTCGACGCCGTATTCACCGTCGATGAGGAGCATGGCGTAGCCGTGCGCGCTGGCCTCAACCGCGTCGGCCAGCGCGTTGGCGACGGCGGTGTCGCCATCGCACACCTCGAGTACGACGGTGAGCAACGTATGCACCGGTTCCCAGGCGTTCCGCAGCTCCGGGTAGCGGCTTTTGTCCAGGCCCGAGCTGAAGATCGTGTCGAACAGGGCGCGTCGCTGCGCGGCGAACGTTACGTACGCCCCAGCCATGGCCGCTAGCCGCTGCGCCGGGGTCGTCGTGGTGTCGGCGGCGCCGGCCAGCATGGCCGCGAACTCGTTCAGGGCGCGAGCCGTGACCGTGGCGAGCAGTTCGTCGCGGTCCGCGAAATGCCGGTAAGGCGCGGCGGTGGTCACGCCAAGCCGACGGCTCGTCTCGGCCATGGAAAAGCCGCGGACGCCGCGTTCGGCTATGAGATCGATGGCCACCTCGATCAGCGCCGACCGGAGATCGCCGTGATGGTAACGGCCGCCCTTCGCTGGCATCCGGTCAGCCCAGACTGGTGTAGGGGACCCCGGTCAGCTGCTCGGATACCTGCCAGAACCGGCCTTGGACAGCCTCGTCGTGGGACGGGGCGTTCGACTCCACGACGACGGGGTAACCGGTGCCGAGCGCCCGGCCGAGAACGTACCGGCGCGGGCCGTAGTACTGACCGCCCGCCGCGGACGGGTCGGTCGCCGCGCGCAACGTCGGCAGCGCTCCCTTCCGCACGCTCTGCACCACCGGGAAGGTAATGATCCGCATGGCCGGGCTGAGCAGGATCTTCTCCTGCCGGGAGCTGTTCACGAACAAGTCGGTGCGCACGACCCCAGGATGGCAGGCAATCGCGGTCACCCCGGAATCCGCGGCCCGCAGCCGGCGGTCTAGCTCGTAGGTGAAGAGCAGGTTCGCCAGCTTGGACTGCGCGTATGCCTGCCCTGGGTCGTACCCCTGCTCCGATTGCAGGTCATCGAAGTTGATGACGCCGCTCTGGTGGGCGACGCTGCTCAGGGTCACGATCCGCGCGTCCGGCGCCAGCCGGTCAAGCAACAGCCCGGTCAGCGCGAACGGGCCGAGGTGGTTGGTGGCCAAGGTCAGCTCGAAGCCATCGTCGGTCCGCTGATAGGGGATATCCATCACGCCGGCGTTGTTGATCAGCAGGTCCAGCTTCGGGAACCGGCCGCGGATCTCCTCGGCGGCGGTGCGCACGCTGGCCTGGGACGCGAGGTCCAGGCGCACGACGTCGGACCCCGCGCCGATCTGATCGGCCGCCCGCTGGGCTTTGTCCAGGTTCCGGCAGGCGAGGACCACGTGCGCGCCCCGCCGCGCCAGCACGCGAGCGGCCCGGAAACCGAGCCCGGTGTTCGCCCCGGTGCAGACCGCCATCGAGCACCACCGGGCATTGCCGGCCTTGCTGCGGTCGATGAGAAACAAGCGGCATTCATCGTTCGCGCACGCCCGCAGCCGCCCCGGGCTGCCCTTGGCCAGGGCATCCCACACGAGGACCGCGCGGACGGCCAGTTCCCGTTCCGGCGAAACGCGCAGTGACCAGGTGACCGTCCCGTCCCCGATCGACGGTACCAGCGCCGCACCAAGCAAAATTGATGCCATAACGTCGGGTGGCTGTTCTCCTCGCACAACTGACTGGAGCAGTTGCCGGGCCGCCAGCACCTGCCGCAGCTCGGTATCGGTGCCGAGGCCGCCGACGCTGGCCAGCCACTTCCTGGCCTGCCCGGCGTCCGCGAAGTCGTCGGTCGGGACCCCGTCGATGACCGGGGTGCTGTTCAGGATCCCAAGCAGGAAATCCTCGTCGGGAACCATGTCCGGCACCCCCATCTCCCTAACTGCTATAGTCAGTTTAACAGGTTAGATCGGCTGCGTAGGACAGGATCGCCGACATGCTTTCCATGAGGGCGCTGGAGTGCCTGGTCACCATAGTTGAGCAGGGCTCGCTGACGAAGGCGGCGGCGGTACTGCACCTATCGCAGCCCGCGTTGTCGCATCAGCTCGCCGCCATCGAGCGGGAGCTTGGCACCCCGGTCATCGAACGGCTGCCGCGGGGGATCAGGCCGACCGCGGCCGGGCTGGCGGCGGCCGCCGAGGCGCGGATCGCCCTGGCCGCCGCCGACCGGGTGGTGCTGGCGGGCCGGGGAGTCGCGGCCGGCACGGAGGGCCGCATCCGCATCGCCTGCGCGGAGACGATGACGGCGTGGGTTCTCGTGCCCGTGCTCCGCGACTGGCGGCGCCGGTTCCCCGCCGTCCAGCTCGACCTGAAGGAGTACACCAGCGCGGACCAGATGCTTGAGGTCCTCGCGGCCGGAGGGACGGATATTGTCGTCGGGCCGCGGCCGACGCGGACGGATGAGCACACCGAGATCCTCGGCCACGAAGAGATAGTCGTTGTCGCCTCCGCTGAGCACCGATTCTCGGAAATGGCCGCTGTCCCTCTGGCGGAGCTATCTTCAGAATCGCTGGTTCACTACGGTCCTGACAATGGATTTGGCGTCTGGCTCGACCAGTTCGCGGCGGCGAACGGTGTCCGGCTGCCTGAGCCGACGCTGCGCACCGGCAGCCCGCGCACGGCAGCGCAGCTAGCCGCGGCCGGCGTGGGGGTGGCGGTCGTGCCCTTCTCGGCTCTCGCCCCAGGACCAGCGGGAACGGTACGATCCCTTGATCCGCTTGAGCTTCGTGATGTGATAGCCGTTGTCGCGGCGCCGCACGACGAGTTGCTTCGCCGTTTTGTCCACGATCTAAAAAAACGTGGCCTGCCAGAATCGTACGTCGCGATACCACAAGACGTACTAAGCAGCCATTAGAGATTTCGATAAGCGGCATGAATTCTTCGAAGCCGCTGGCTCTTGCCGCTCGCATGAGCGCTGTGCCAAAGTCATTTCACATGCGGGAGATTCATTACAGGTACGCCGATGTCAGCGGCAGGCGGCTGTTCTATCGCGAAGCGGGTCCGTCCGGGGCTCCGGTGCTGGTATTGCTGCACGGGTTCCCGTCCAGCTCGTTCATGTTCCGTGACCTGATACCGCTGCTGGCTGACCGGTATCACGTGATCGCCCCCGACCATCTCGGCTTCGGCCTGTCGGACGCGCCGTCGGTCGAGGACTTCGGTTACACCTTCGACGCCCTGACCGCGCTGACCGCGGACCTGCTGGGCCAGCTGGGCGTCATCCGGTACGCCATCTACGTCCACGACTATGGCGCCCCCATTGGCTGGCGGCTCGCGCTCGGCCACCAGGAGGCGATCACGGCGATCATCACGCAGAACGGCAACGGCTACGAGGCCGGTTTCGCGGCGGACTTCTGGAAGCCGGTGCGCGAGTTCTGGCAGGAGCAGAGCCCGCGAACCGAGGCTGGAGTGCGCCAGGCGCTCACCCTGGACGCCATCCGCTGGCAGTACCTGAACGGCGTCTCGGATGAGACCCTGGTCAGCCCGGACACCTGGCACCACGACTTCGCCCTGGTATCTCGCCCAGGCAACGACCTGATCCAGCTGCGGCTGTTCGCCGATTACGTCACCAACCCCCCGCTTTACCAGAGACTGCACGCCTACCTGCGCGCTAGCCAGGTACCCGTGCTGGCAGTGTGGGGCCGTAACGACGAGATCTTCCTGCCCGAAGGTGCGCTCGCCTTCGCCGCCGACGCGCCGGGCGCCGAGATCAGCCTGCTTGACGGCGGCCATTTCCTGCTGGAAAGCCAGCTCAACGCCGCCTCTGACATCATCCGCGGCTTTCTGGATAGGACACTGTCGTGATCGAGTCGCTGAAGGGCCAGACCGTGCTGGTCGTCGGGCGGGGCGGCGGGCTTGCCCGGGCCGTAGCGCTCGCCGCCGTGGGGGCCGGCGCGCATGTCATCGCGGCCGGCCGCGACCAGCAGAAGCTGTCCGCCGCTTACGCCGACCAGCCCGGCGTTGATACCGAGACGGTTGATCTCACTGAGGAGGAGTCAATCACGGCTCTCGGGATGAGGATCGGCTCGCTCGACCACGTGGTCTCCACCGCCTCGGCCCGCGCCCGGGGCCGGATCGCCGACTTGGACCGCGACGCGCTCAGGCTGTCGTTCGACACCAAGGTGATCGGGCCGCTCATGCTGGCCAAGCACCTGGCCCCGCGAATGAACGAGGGTGGCTCGTTCGTCATCTTCTCCGGCGTCGCGGCGGCCAAGATCGCGGTCGGCAC
>JBEKHI010000214.1:0-13945 GCA_050012355.1 Streptosporangiaceae bacterium
CTGCCGGGCGCGGGCCTGGCGGATGGTGGTGGTCAGTGCCTCCTGGACGATGCGGTAGGCGGTCAGCCCGGCCGCGGCGCCGAGCGGGAACGGCGTTCCCTCGCTGTCGAGGTCCCCCGCCAGGCCGGTCGCGCGGACCCGTTCGACGAGCCCGCCGAGCTGGCTGACGCCCGGCTGCGGGGCCAGGTCGGCGGGCGGGTTGTCGGTGCGCAGCACGCCGAGCATCGCCCGCAGGTCCGACAGGGCCTGACGGCCGGCCTCCGAGACCTCGGTCATCGCCTCCCGGCCCGGATCGCCGCGGCTGACCACCGCGGCGGCGTCGGCCAGGGTGATCACGACGGACAGGCTGTGCGAGACGATGTCGTGAAGCTCGCGGGCGATCCTGGTCCGCTCGGCGGCCGCGGCGATCGTCGCCTGCTGGTCCCGCTCGACCGCCAGCCGCCGGGCGCGCTCGTCCATCCAGGCCAGGTACCGGCTGCCCGACGCGGCGGCCAGCCCGGCGAACAGCGCTGCTACCACGGTGGCGGTCAGGAACAGCAGCGAGCGCAGCGGGGTCCCGGCGGGATGCCACTTCAGCGTGGCCATGACCACCCCGACCTCCAGCAGGGCCGCGGCGAGCCCGGCGCGGATCCGCGACTCGTGGGCCGCCACCGTGTACAGGCAGATCAGCAGCGCCCCGTCCCCGATGAGCGGGAAACCGAGTAGCCACTGGGCGAACGCTATGGCGCAGGCGGCCAGGAAGACCCCCGAGGGCCAGATCCGGCGGACCGCCACCGTCGCGACCAGCGCCGTCTGCACAATCGCGTCCCGCGGGGTCGCGAAGGCGGATCCGGCCAGCCACACGGTCGACAGCGCCAGCAGCACCGCCGCCAGCAGCGCGTCGGTTGCCAGCGGGTGGCCGCGTACAATCTCTCGCCCCCGGCCGAACATGCCGCTGGTGATCTCCTCCGGCGGCTGGAGCGAGGTCCACTGCGGGCTGGCGAAATTCGTCGTTATGGCCATTGGAGTCCTCCGTGGTCACTCACTCGCAGGCTACCTGCGGTCCGCATCCGACTTGAGGATGAGCCTGAGTGCGGGATTTTCGTCCTCCGGGAGGTAGCACGGCGGGTTACCGGGGTTCTACCTTGGGTGCCGGGGAAACCAGGAGGACTGTTGCCAGCTCAGCTACTGAGGCTGTTCCACGTCGACTTCGCGCCCGCGCACCGGCCGCCGTCGGAGATCAGCGTCCTTGTCGCGACGATCGCCTCCATCGTCGGCTCGCTCGCCGCTGACGCGCTGCTGGTGTGGATCGGGCAGGCCGTGTTCCCTGCCACCAAGGGTTACGCGCACTTCCAGTTCGCCGATTACTCGAAGCTGACGGTGATCGGCGTCGCGATCGCCTGTGTGGTCTGGCCGGTCGTCACCCGGATCAGCTCCGCGCCGCGCTGGCTGTTCCTGCGGATGGCGATCGCGGTGACCCTGGTCCTGTGGCTGCCGGATGTCTATATCCTCGTGAAAGGCCAGCCGCCCAAGGCGGTCGCTGTGTTGTTCGTGATGCACCTGGCCATCGCCGTGGTCACCTATAACTGTCTGGTGCGGATCGCGAAGACCAGGCCACTTGCACCCGTGAGCGTCGGCAAACGAGGGATAGAAGCCGTATGACGAGCCAGCGTCGGCGTATCTTCCCGGATCCTGTGGCGGCGAAAGTGCCGGAAATCACCCTGATGTTCTGGGTGATCAAGCTGCTCACCACTGCGGGCGGCGAGGCCACCTCTGACTTCCTCTCCCTCGGCAGCCACGTCGTGGGCGGCGCCGTCGAAACCGGGCTGCTGGTCATCGGCCTGATCTGGCAATTCCGGGTCCGGCGCTACACAGCGGCCGCCTACTGGTTCCTGGCCTACGCCATCGCCATCTTCGGCACCGGTGTGTCGGACACCCTGCACCTGGTCGTCGGCATACCGTACGCGGGGACCACCCTGCTGTGGGCCGTTGTCCTCGCCGGGGTCTTCATCTTCTGGCATCGCACCGAGGGCACGCTGTCCATCCACAGCATCGTCACCCGCCGCCGGGAGATGTTCTACTGGGCGGCCGTGTTCGCCACCTTCGCACTCGGCACCGCGCTCGGCGATTTCACCGCCACCACGCTTGGCCTTGGGTACCTCTCCTCGGTCATGCTGTTCCTGGTGGCCATCGTGATGCCCGCCATCGCCTGGCGCCTCGGCCTCAACGCCGTCGTCGCGTTCTGGTGGGCTTACGTGCTGACCCGGCCGCTGGGGGCGTCGGTCTCGGATTATGTAAGCAAGCCGCACTCGATCAGCGGCCTGAACTTCGGTGACGGCCGCACCGCGATAATCGCCGCGCTCGCCGTCGCGGTCGGCGTCGGCTACCTCGCCATTACCCGCCGCGACGTTCAGTCGCCCGCCGAGCAGGTCGCGCCTCAACCGGTCGAGACGCGCTGAACGTCGGCCCACTATCGCGCTGCTCGACCGCAGTGACGCCGCGGCCCTTGACCCGAGTACGATCACAGCCATCAGCGGGGGAAGGAACGGCACGTGACGAATCCAGCGGACCTGAGTCCACGGGAGCGCAATCAGTTCATGATGGACAAGATTCGCGCCGACGGGCCCGCTCCCTACCAAGAGGGCCGGTACGTGCTGCGGGTCGTATCCGTGACCGGCCGCAAGACCGGGCAGCCTCGACCGTGGCCGATCGCGATTCAGATGGTCGCGGGCGACCGCTACCTGTGTGCGCCGAACCGGCGGCGAGACTGGGTGCGTAACCTGCTCGCGGCCGGCGAGTGCGAGATCGAAGGCGACCTGGTGCCTCGGCACCGGGCGGTACTGGTCGAGGACGACACAGCCGCGACCGCGGTGCACGCCTACCTGTCCGCCCTGGGCCGGGCCTCGGACGAGTGGCCATTTCCGGTCGGCACATCGGTGCCTGAGATCGCCAAGCACGTCACGGAGATCGCGGTGTTCCGGCTCGAGTCGGCTTACCCCAGGTAGGGCGCTCGGTCTTCGAAATAGTGGCCGATGCGCAGCCGCATGGACCGGTCCATCTGATAACCGGTTAGGTCCGCGCGGGGGACCCAGCGGACCTCGGTGCTTTCGCTGCTGAGGGTTAGTTCTCCGCCGAGCGGACGGGCCGTCAGGACGATTGAGAACTCCTGGCGTACTTCGCCGTTGCTGGTGTAGAGGATCAGGTGTTTCGGGTCGGTATAAATGCCAACGATTCCGGTGATCTCCGTTTCTATGCCGCTCTCTTCGCGGGTCTCGCGAACGGCCGCGTCAACCATCGACTCGCCAAGGTCGATGGCGCCGCCCGGGACCGCCCAATTGCCGTTATCCGATCGGCGGATTAGCAGGATCTCACCGGCCTCGTTGACCACGACGACGTTGACCGACGGAACGAGGCTGCTGGCAGCGGGTGCCGATGGGTCATCGTAGTAGTCAATCCTGCCCGGCATGTCACCCACGTTAGCGAAAACTGTTGCCCGCGCCCGGAACCGGGCGCGGGCAACAGCGGGGCCGGATCAGGGGAGCAGCGTGTTGAGGAAGCTGTTGGCGAAGATCCGGTGGGGATCGTAGGTATCGAACGCCGCCGACGCGACCTGGAAGTTGTCCTGGGCCTGGCCGGCGTTGATGGCGTCGGGGATCGTGGTGGTGAGCATCGTGGTGTTGGTCCACGCGCCGGAGCTGGAGAATGCCCAGCCCTTGGACCATTCCGGCCGGACCGCCGCGTAGGAACCTGTGTAGTGCGAGAACAGCCACTGCTCCATCTGCTCGTAGAACGCCAGCGAGCTCGATGTGCCGGGGACGGTCAGCATGTCGATCCAGACCGCGACGTCCCAGTCTGGCTGGTCGGGCCGGGGTGTCAGCGCGGACAGCAGCGGGGTGACCGCGCCGCTCACGCCGGCCTCGGAGGTCTGGTCCAGTCCGGTGACCCGGATCTCCAGCGGTCCGTTCATCGGCCACTCGAAGTCGTCCTGGAACGAGTTCAGCAGGCTGTTGTACTTGGTGTAGAAGTCGTAGACGACCTGCTGGATGCTCGACTGGGACGTGATGATCGTCCAGCCGCCGGCGGTCACCCGCAGCGTGGTCGGCAGCACGTAGAGCAGGGTGTCCATGGACGGGCCCCACAGGTTGGCGGTGTCCGTGGCTGGCAGGCCGATGGTCACAATCGACTCCTGCAGCGCCTCGAAGGCCGGCGTGACAAAGGTCAGGCCATCGACGATGTCGGAGATGAAGTCCGATTCCGCGGTGCTTATGTCGTTGGCGAACGTGTAGCTGTACGGGGCTGTCACCGCGACGGTGCCGGAAGGCTGGGTCGGCTGGCGGGACCAGATCTTGACCCACGGGTAGGTGGTGAACGGGAACCAGATCGCCTCCACCCGTCCGGACGCCGCCACCAGGCTGGCATAGGAGTCCGACCCCGCGTCGGCCGGTGCTGCGAACAAGGTGCTGACCGGGATGGACGTCAGGCTCTGGCACTGCAGGTTCTGGTTCGCCCCCACCTCGAGCGTGACCTCGGTGACGATGGTCCGGCCTAGGTGGGTGAGGAACGGCGCGATCGCCGAGTTGGTGCGGCTGAACGTCTGCAGCGCGTACTCGCTGCCGTTCCAGGCGACGATCGTTATCGACTGGACAGTGTTGCTCAGCGACCCGAAGGTGGTGCCGGGAACCCTCGTCTCTCCGGTGGCCGCGGTCGCCGACCCGTGGCCGTCGATGGCCAGTACGCCGCCGATCGTCAGGTCGCCGGGCGCGGGGACCGTGGTGAACCCGTATCCGTCGTTCTGCAGCGCGGTTAGCAGCGCGTTCATCGTGGTGCCGGCCCCGACCGTGACCGTAACCGGCGAGCTCGAGGTGTCGATGCTGATGGAGGTGAGCGAGTCCGCCAGGTTGACCAGCACGATATTTGACGCGCTCTCGCCCGGCGCCATGACCAGCGGGGACCAGTTGTGTCCTTCGCCCACGGCCCGCAGCTGGTAGCCGTTCTGGTACGCCCAGTTGGCGACCGTGACGACCTCGGCGGCGGACGATGGCGCGCAGTACCACACATCCGAGATGTCGATCTGCTGTGCCCAGTTCACAAACGACTGCTGGTAGAGGTCGATGCCGGACGGGAAGTTTGCTGGCGTTGAGGACGATGCCTTGGCGGCCGGGATCCGCTCACCTGGGATCCAGCCGAGGGTAGCCGCGGCGATGCCGACGGCACCGGCCCCGGCCAGCAGGCCGCGCCGGGAGATGTTGCGGGGTTTGCCTTCGTGTGCGGATTGAGACGCCATTGACTCTCCTGCGGGGGGAACCAGCCCTGCCCGTCAAGCACGTGCTTGAGTAGGCTCTTGACGTGAACTTAGTCGTGAAATGAAACACGTTCTAGCTATTTGAGGGGCCTAATTTTTAGCACATAAGCGATATTGTTGGATAATTCATGTAACAGGTTCTACAAATGATCTTCTGGGGTGGCTGGGGCTGTTCAATAGCAGAGAGCGAGGGGAGTGCTTGTGTGCTTGGCCCCTTCCGGGCCCGTTTGCTGGTTGGTGTGGCACCAACCACACTCTTTGCTGGTTGGCGCCACACGAACCAGCAATGGCGGCGGCCTTGCCGCGTTCATGAGCGCCGCCAGTACCGGCAGCAGCACTCATACCAGCTTCCCGGACGCGGAAGTCGGCCCCAGCCGGGCGGAGTGGACGGCCGCTCCACTTCTCCCGGGTTCGTGTACGTTATGCGCCGGAACAATCCGGCATGTCGGGCGGCTGGGGTGCATTAACCCGGGAGAAGAGCCTCTGCCCCAGGCCCGTGTCCCTGTGCCCCAGGCTCGTGTCCCTGTGCCCCGGGCTCGTGTCCCTGTGCCCAGGGCCCACTGGACGCGGCGGCACCACTCGCGGCCCAGCCGCTTTCACGTCACCGCGACCATTTCCGGGCGGCCCCTCGAGTGTCCGTGATGGTAATCGCGAATGGCAACACGTTGCCGAACATGTGTTTGAATAAAGCTTGAAAGTCCGGTACCGTCGTGGTCGTCGCATCCGAGAACCTAGTGAGGGCGGGAAAGGACGGGGCGGATGACAATTCAGCTGGACCTTCCCGTGGTCCCTGACGGTGCGCTCCGCGGTGCGCGGACGCCCATCAAGCAACGGAACCCCTCGGCGCGCCACCAGGCGCTGCTCGAGCTAATGAAGATGTTCCCGGCGACCCTGCTGAGCCTGGTGGAGCCCGATCTGCAGATCGGTTACCCAGTCCAAGGGCCGCTCACGGCGCGTGTTAGCGACTGCGACGCGTACGGGCTGCGGATCGATTCCCGGCTGGACTACTTCCAGCCGGGCGACACCGATCCGGTTCTCGCGATCGTGGTCGAAGTGCAGTTGGACCGGGAAGACGACTTGCGGTGGCGACTGTGCCCGTACGTCGGATTCACCTCGCACGATGCCCGGTGCGCAACCGACATCGTGGTCCTCTGCGGTAACCGCGCCCTGGCGAAGAGCCTGGCCCGCCCGATGCTGATAGGTGCCCGGGGCAGCAACATCACGCCGCTGCCGATCGGCCCCGGTGAGGTTCCGGTCATCGACAACCTGGAAGAGGCTATGGCCGATCCGGGGCTGCTGATGCTGTCGGGATGGCACCACGCTGAGGACAGCGACGAGACCCGAGAGCTCCTGGTCGGGCTGATCGTCGAGGTGCTTCAGTGGCTGGACGCCGTCGACGGGGAGAAAGCCCGGCAATACCACCAGCTCGCGACAGTCATCCTGCACACCCCATCGATGAGGAGGTTCAAGCAAATGACATCAACAGCCATCCGTGAATACATCGCCAACGAGGTCTACCCGGAATGGACTTGCGAAAGAGGCGCGCAGGACATTCTCGAGGTCCTAGAAACGCGTGAGGTCCACGTTCCCGATGACGTCCGAGCGGAGTTCCTGGGTTGCCAGGATCCGCGGCGGCTGACCGTGTGGCTTAAGCGATCGGTGACAGCCGCCACGGCCCGTGACGTCATCGCCGGTCCGTAGGCACCAGGCCGCGGGGGAACACCCCTCCACCCTGGACAACTCACCCGATTTGCCGCAGAATCCACTATCAGCTGTTGGTTTGTGTTCTGTCGGTTATGTCGGGGCGACAACGTTGTCAGGTAGTCCGGCGGCCTTCCCCGGCTCTGGTCTTGTCGAGGTGACCACACGTGCCCTACTTCCGGCGCCGGACCCGCACCTATGTGATCGCGGCAACCGTCTCGGCGGCTGCCCTGCTGACCCCGGCCCTGGCCCAGGCCGCCACCAACCAGACGGCTAACACCCAGGCGGCTAATACCCAGGCCGCTAACACCCAGAACCCCAGCAGCGCCGCGCTGGTCGACCCGATGGTAGGCACCGGCAGTGGCAACTCGATCGTCGGGCAGGTCGACACGTTCCCAGGTGCGGACATGCCGTTCGGCATGATCCAGTGGAGCCCCGATACGCCGTCCCGTCCGGACGGCGGCGGCTACAACTACGCCGATTCGGACATCACCGGCTTCAGCTTCACCCACTTCTCCGGCCCGGGCTGCGCGGTTGCCGGCGACTTCCCGATCCTGCCGCTGACCGGCGCGGTGCCGGCTGACCCGAGCGACGCCGAGGCCGCCTTCAGCCATTCTTCCGAGGTCGCCCACCCCGGATCGTACGCCGTCACCGCCGGAGGGGTCCGGACGTCGCTCGCGGTCACCGACCGCACCGGCGTCGCCAGCATCACCTACCCGAAGACCACCAGCGCGCAACTGCTGGTGAAGGTCGCGGACAGCGCGAACGGCGGCTCGGCCGCGACCTTCCAGGCCATCGGCAACGACGAGATCGCCGGTGCCGTCACCAGTGGCGGCTTCTGCGGCCAGCCAGACACCTACACCGTGTACTTCGCGGCCAAGTTCAACCGCTCGTTCACCACGTCAGGCACCTGGGGCGGCAGTACCCAGGCACAGGTCACAAAGACACCAGGCAGCACCGCGGTGACGGAAAAGGGCAAGCAGGACCCCGCCCGCAAGGAGTACGGCAAGCAGACCACGCAAGGCTCCGGCGTCGTCGCGGGCGGCTGGGTCACGTTCAACACCACCAAGGACCCGGTCGTCGGGATGCAGGTCGCGGTCTCTTACGTGAGCGTCAAGGGCGCGCTGGGCAACCTGGCCGCCGAGGCGCACACCTGGAACGTCGGCACGGTCGCGGCCCAGGCCACCGCCGCCTGGAACCGGCAGCTCGGCACCATCTCCATCCGAGGCGGCAGCCGTACCGCGCAGGCGACGTTCTACACCGCGCTCTACCACGCGTCGCTCGAGCCGAGCCTGTTCAGCGACGCTGACGGCCAGTACATCGGCTTCGATGACAAGATCCACCAGGTCGCAAAGGGGCACGCGCAGTACGCCGACTACTCGGGCTGGGACATCTACCGGTCCGAGGTGCCGCTGCTGGCGACGATCGACCCGCGGATCGCCAGCGACATGGCGACCTCGCTGCTCAATGACGAGGCGCAGGGCGGCTGGCTGCCGAAATGGCCGGTCGCCAACGGCTACACCGGAGTGATGAACGGCGACTCGTCCGACCCGATCCTCGCCGATATCTACGCGTTCGGCGGCCGCGGCTTCAACGCTGACACGGCGCTCGCTGCCATGGTGCACGGCGCCGACGACAGCACCGGCACGCCCGGCCAAGGCTGGTATGTCGAGCGCCCCAACGGCGCTACCTATATCAGCAAGGGCTATGTGCCGAATGTCGGCTCCGATTCGATCAGCCCCGTCCCCAACGGGGCCTCCGAGACGCTCGAGTACGCGCTCGACGACTTCGCCATCTCCCGGCTGGCACAAGACCTGGGCCAGGAGAAAACGGCCAGCACCTTCACCGACCGGTCGCAGAGCTGGGAGAACATCTTCGACACGGCCGATGGCTACATCGAGCCGCGCGACGCGGAGGGCGCCTTCCCTTCCGGGCCCGCGGTTCCCACCCTCACCGGGTTCGGGCAGGACGGGTTCCAGGAGGGCAACGCCGCCCAGTACACCTGGATGGTCCCGCAGGACCTGAGCGGCCTGATCCAGGGCATCGGCGGTGACAAAGCCGCCAACGCGCGTCTTGACGAGTACTTCTCCGAGCTGAACGCGGGCCCGAACGAGCCGTACAACTGGGCCGGGAACGAGCCGTCGCTGGACACGCCGTGGGTCTACGACAGCACCGGCAAGCCGTGGCAAACCCAGGAAGTAGTGCACGACATCACCAGCCAGCTTTACTCGCTGACGCCGGGCGGCGAGCCGGGCAACGACGATCTCGGCGCGATGAGCTCCTGGTACGTCTGGGCAGCGCTCGGGGTGTACCCGCAGACGCCGGGCGAGCCGACGCTCGTGCTCGGGACCCCGCAGTTCTCCCAGGAAGTGATCCACGGGGCCTGCGGCAACCTCACGATCAACGCGAGCGGCGCCGGCGACACCTACGTACATTCGCTGACGGTGGACGGCCGGGCGACGGATCGCACCTGGATCGACCTGAACACCACCCACGAGCTCGACTTCACCCTCTCCACCACCCCGAACAAGCAGTGGGGCACGGCAAAGGACGACGCCCCGCCGTCCTACCCCGCGGGCAAGGTGCACTTCCCGGCGAGCACGCGCGCCTCCCTCGCCCTCAGCCCGGCGCAGGTCCGGCTGGCGCCCGGGTCATCGACCAGCATTGAGGTCGAGAACGACAACACGCTCGGGTCTAGCCCGGCGACGATCACGTGGCAGGAGACCGGGGCGTCCGGGCTGACGACGTCCCCCGCCAGCGGCAGCATCACCGCACCGGCCGGCGGCACCGCCTCGACGGCCGTGACCGTCGCGGCCAGCGCGTCCATGGGCGCCGGGTATTACCAGGTCACGTTCACCGCGCACGCGGCCAACGGAGCCATTGTCCCCGAGGCCTCGCTACTGGTGACGGTCGCCGGGGCCGGCCAGTCGATCCCGACCGCCTACGTCTCCAACTACAGCGACAACACGGTCACGCCAGTTGACACCCAGACCGATACCGCCGGCCCGCCCATCCCGGTGGGCAGCGGCCCTGACGGCATGATCGTGACAGCTGGGCTGCTGTTTGTGGCCAATAACAACAGCAACAACGTCACCGTGATCAACACCACGACGAACGCCGTCGTCGCGACGATCCCGGTCGGGAGCGTCGCCGCCGACGTGTCCGCCACCCCCGACGGCAAGACCGTGTGGGTGAGTAACTTCGGCAGCGGGACCGTGCAGCCGATCGACGTCGCGACGCTCACCGCCGGGACGCCGGTCACGGTCGGAACCCAGCCGGAGCGGATCGCGGTGAGCCCGGACGGCACCCAGCTGTGGGTCGCCAACCAGGGCAGCGGCACGGTCAGCGACGTCAGCCTGGCTACCGACACCGTCACGCACACGATCGCGGTCGGCGCCGCTCCGTTCGGCGTCGCGGTCACCCCGGACAGCGACGAGGTCTACATCACGAACGGCGGGTCATCCTCGGTGTCGGTCATCGACGCTCAGACCGACACCGTGACCGACACGATCGCGACTGGCGCGGGCCCGCAGTACGTCCAGATCTCACCGAACGGGGGTGAGGCCTACGTCGCGGACTTCGGCGCCGGGGGCGTCACCCCGATCGCGGTCGCGACCGGCACGGCCGGGACCTTCATCCCGACCGGTTCCGGCGCCTACGCGGTTGGCTTCAACTCAGAAGGAACGATCGCCTGGGTGGTGGATACCAACGTGAACAACGTCGTCCCGGTGACGGTGGCGACCGGCACGCCGGGTACCGCCGTAACCGTCGGCAACGTCCCGGACGGCGTCACGGTCACCGGCTGAACCGCCACGCCCGAGTCTGGCGGACATCAGGTGATCAGACCAGTATTGAAGCCGTGGATTACTCCGGCCTGAGCGACGCCGAGCAGCTTCTCATCAAGGCGTTCCCTGATGGTTCGTGGCTGGACCTGCGGTCCAATGCCGGCCCCGATGACGATGGCGTGAACTGGGGTGCTGAGAGGATCATCCGGGCCGAAGTGATCGCCTCGCTTCTGCTCGGAGCGGTGACGCCGAAGCGAGGCAAGATCGCCGCCATTCGCCTCCGGGGCGCGAAGGTGACCGGACGGCTTGACCTGATGGGAGCCACTGTCGCATACGCCCTGGTCTGTGAGCAGTGCTATTTCGATGACCCACCGCGGTTCGTGGAGGCGACGGTCAAGACAATCTGGATTTCGGACAGCCGGCTGCCCGGAATGGATGCTGCGCGGATGAGGGTAGATGGTGTCCTGGACCTGCACGGAAGTTCGCTGGGTGGTCCGCTCGTGCTGGGCCGGGCCAGCATCTCTGCCGAAGTGAACTTGAGCGCCGTCGTTATCGACTCTGGTGCTAATGGCGCGGCGATAGCAGCAGAGGGCCTGTCCACGGACGGGAACCTGGACTGCGGGAAAGTGGAAGCGCGCGGCCAGCGAGGAACTCCAGTACTGGTTGTCGACGGATCGGTTATCGGGACGGAAATCGATCTCATCAGAGCGTGCATTCAGGGCGAGGTCGAAGCGCGTGCCATCCGAGTCGGCGGTCGCGTGCACCTGCAGCACGCAATGCTGGACAACGGTTCCGGGACAGCGTTGCGCCTCACTCGCAGCGCCATCACCGGCGACGTGCTCTGTGATGACACGACGGTCATCGGCAAGATACGCATGGTGGGCACCACGCTGGGCGGGAGCCTGTTTCTCCGGAAATCGCGGCTGCAAAACCCGGGAAAATACGCGCTCGATGCTCCGCAGTTGGAGGCCAAAGAGCTTTACCTCATGCCAGCCGACGTTCAGGGCATCGTGGGCCTCAACAACGCCAGAATCGGTGTACTCCTCGATGATCCGTTGCGGTGGCCCGCCGAACTGGAAATCGACGGGCTCACCTACGACGCTCTTAACCCGCAGCTAACCGCCCGGGAACGGCTTGACTGGCTGGCGCGCGATATCCGGGTACGTCAGCCTCAGAAATACGAGCAGCTCGCCGCTTACTTTGCCAGGATCGGTCAGCCGGCCGATGCGCGGCGGGTGATGTACGCCAAGGAGTGTCATCAGCGTCCGGCCAAAGGCCGGTTGTCCCGGGCGTGGGGCATCCTTCAAGACATTACGGTCGGCTACGGATACCGCCCCTGGCGCGCGGTGCTGTGGTTCGCCGCGTTGCTGGCCATCGGCAGCGCCGTCTACGCGGTATCCCCACCGCCCGCTCTGACTCCCGCCGCGGCACCGCACTTCAACCCAGTCGGCTACACGCTGGATCTGCTGCTGCCCGTCGTCAACCTGGGCCAGAAGTACGCGTTCAACCCCGGCGGCCTGGAACAGTGGCTCTCCTACTTGCTCGTCGCTGCTGGCTGGGTCCTGGCGACGACGATCACCGCGGGTATCGCTCGCGTCCTGACCCGCAGATAGTTCCCAGGGTCACCAGGTGGTGTGCCCGGCATCGACCGGTACCACGGCCCCGGTCATGAACGACGCCTCGTCGCTGGCCAGGAACACGACCACGTTCGCGATCTCCTCCGGTCGGCCAAACCGCTTGATCAGCTGGCGTCCGGTGAGCAGCTTCAGTGCCGCTTCCTTGTCCTCGAAGCTTTCCAGGTGGGCCGCCGACATCGGGGTGGATACCCCGCCTGGGCAGATCGCGTTGACCCTGATGTCCGGAGCGAACTCGGCGGCGGCCGATCGGGTGAGGCCGATGACCGCCGACTTGGACGCGCCGTAGACGCTCACATTCGGCAGCGCGACCAGGCCGCCGACCGACGAAACGTTGATTACCGAGCCCCCGCCCGTCCGTCGCATCTCGGGCACGACCCGCTGCAGGGCGATCAGATAGGAGAGGCAGTTGACGTGCATGATCCGGTCGAAGTCGGCGACCGTGGTATCCAGCAGCGACTTCTGGATCTGGATGCCGACGTTGTTAAACAGCGCGTCTACCCGGCCGAAACGAGTTACGGCCGCGGTGGCCAGTTCGTCGATCGTGGCCGGATCGGTGATGTCCCCGGCCACGGTAACCGCCGCGCCGTCAGGCAGCAGGGCCGCCGCCTGGGCCAGCGTCTCCTCGTTCGCGTCGGTGAGTCCGACGCGAGCCCCGGCTTCGGCAAAGCGGACCGCCGTTGCCCGGCCGATACCGCCGCCCGCTCCGGTGATCAGCGCCACCTTCCCTGTCAAGTCCACGTGGTTACTCCGTTCAGTTGTCAGACCATGGAAACCCAGGTCACCGGACCTATACGATCACATCCGGGAAGGTAAGGAAGGCCAGCATGAGGTTGGATCCAGAAGAGGCAGCCATCGTCAAGACCGTCGCGGTCTTCGTCGACAGCGCGGTGAGACCGGTGGTGCGGGAGCTTGAACACGCCAACACCTACCCCGAGGAACTCATCGAGCGGATGAAGGAGATGGGCGTCTTCGGGCTCGCCATCCCTGAGCCCTACGGCCTCGTGCAGGTCTCGACGCCCTGCTACGCGCTGGTTACCGAGGAGCTGGCCCGCGGCTGGATGAGCCTGGCCGGGGCGATGGGCGGGCACACGGTGGTGGCCAAGCTCATCCTCACCTACGGAACGCAGGAGCAGAAAGACAAGTACCTGCCCAGGATGGCGACCGGTGAGCTGCGCGCGGCGATGGCGCTGACTGAGCCGAGCGGCGGCTCTGATCTCCAGGCGATGCGCACCGTCGCCAGGCGTGACGGTGACGACTACGTGATCAACGGTTCCAAAACCTGGATCACCAACGCTCGCCGGTCAGGACTCGTAGCGGTGCTTTGCAAGACAGATCCGGACGCGACACCCCGGCACCGGGGCATTTCCATCATGCTGGTGGAGAAGGTGCCGGGCTTCGTGGTGTCAGGGGACCTGCCCAAGCTCGGCTATAAGGGAGTGGAGTCCTGCGAGCTGCTTTTTGACGATGCCAGGGTTCCCGCCAGCGCGCTGCTCGGCGGCGAGGAGGGGAACGGCTTCAAGCAGATGATGAGGGGCCTGGAG
>JBEKHI010000215.1:0-13895 GCA_050012355.1 Streptosporangiaceae bacterium
GGACCGGCCCTTCCCTGCTCCGGGCAGGCCCGTGGAGATCTCCATCCGCGGCGGCACGGTCCGTTACTCGCCAGACGAACCCCCGGCCGTTCTGGATATTGATCTTGATCTTGGCCCCGGACGGCGGGTCGCGCTGGTCGGCGCGACCGGCGCGGGAAAATCCACGCTGGCCGCCGTGCTGTTCCGGTTCGTCGACCTCAGCTCGGGCACCGCCCGGCTGAACGGCCGCGACCTGGCCGGGTACGACCCTGACGATGTCCGCGCGGTCATCAGCGGCTGCGCCCAGGACCCGCATATCTTCGACGCGACCATCCGGGACAACCTGCGGCTGGCCCGGCCGCAGGCCAGTGATGCCGAGCTCGCGCAGGCCGCATCCGATACCCGGCTGCTTGACTGGATCACGTCGCTGCCCCGGAACTGGGACACGCCGACTGGAGCGCACGGCGCGGCCCTGTCCGGCGGCCAGCGGCAGCGGCTCGCGCTGGCCCGCGCGTTGCTGGCCGACCCGGCCCTGCTCATCCTGGACGAGCCCACCGCTCACCTCGATCCGGCCAGCCGCCGCGCGCTGACCGCGGATCTGCTGGCGGCCACCGCTAGCCGGGCCACCCTGCTGATCACCCACGAGCTGGACGGCCTAGACCGGGTGGACGAGATCGTAGTGCTTGATCACGGCCGGGTGGCCGAGCGCGGCACTCACGCCGAGCTCATCCGGTCCGGCGGCGCCTACTACCGGCTGTGGCAGGCGGGACACCCGGGGAAGCCGGCATGACCTGCGCGGGCTGATGCCCTGAACACTCAGCTACGGTCCTCAGGGGGACGATGAGGACCGTGGACCGCACATGAGGTGACCGATTCCAGGTCCGGGATCAGCACCGGCGACCCGAACCAGGCATCCTCCATCCGCTCACCCGCCATGCCACCATCCTCGCCCCGCAGGGCACTGCCCCGCCCGCTGAGGCAAACCGGGCTGCAGGTGACGGGGTTACCGGGCTGGGCGCCTGCCGGGCCGGCGCCGCATCCGCAGGGCGGCCAAGGCGAGGGCGGCCAGGAATACGACGATGCCGATGATCAGCAGGTACAGCAGGCCCTTCGCGGCCACGCCTACGATGCCCAGCACGATAGCCGCTATCACCAGCAGCAGGAAGAGGGCAATCATCGGTCCTCCGTTCGTATCGTTGGCTCAGCGGCGGGCCAGCAGCCGCTCGCCGTTGGCGCCCGGCTGGTATGTCAGGCCGTAGTGCTTGAAGATCGCCTCTTCATCGCCTGAGGGCAGCTCGCCGTCCGTGCCGATCGACGGGGCGTCCTTCACCTGTTTCTTGTCGTAGGCGACCTTGAGATATCCCGGGCCTACGGTCGCGCGGTCCAGGGGCACGAAGACGAGTCGGTGCCGGCCAGGTATCCCGATCTGGACCGTGCCGAACGACGGCAGGTCGGTGCTGGTATCGACGTAGACGGCCTCCAGCTGGCCGATTTTGTGGCCGCCGACGTCAACCACGTCATGACCGCGCCACTCCCGGATGCTGGCAATCTCGAACACGCTGGCCTTCCTCCTCATGGACCGCCGCACTTGCAGTTGCTTGCAGCCTTACCCAGGCATGAGCGTCGCATGCACGGCCCGGCTCGCCGGTCTGGCACGGGCGGCATCGGTGCGAGACGTGACGCGAGCATGCATGCGGTTCCGGCGGCACATCCTGCGTCCGCGAGCAGG
Organism: Streptosporangiaceae bacterium; assembly: GCA_050012355.1. Classification (GTDB taxonomy): domain Bacteria; phylum Actinomycetota; class Actinomycetes; order Streptosporangiales; family Streptosporangiaceae; genus JBEKHI01. Next base: position 1,709 of record JBEKHI010000215.1, read on the forward strand.
TCCATCCTCGCTTTCCAGTGCGTCGTAGACCTCCGCTGGCGTCTGGGCGGAGATACGGCATTTCCCGGGTCGATGAAACCGGTTCATGTCCCTGTAAAAGACCTGCTTTTGCAGGTGTAGTGTCAGAAGTGTAGTTGCGACGAGGCTTCTCACCGACCCGATGTCCTGCTTCCCGTGGCACCCAAAACGAACCAGGGATGGACTGACATGCCGTATCAGACGGTAAATCCGTACACGGGCGAGCTGGTCAAGAATTACGCGTACGCGACCGATCAGGAAATCGATGCCACCATCGAGAAGGCCCACCAGGCATTCCTCAGCTGGCGCACTACCAGGTACGGCGACCGGTCGAAGTTCCTGACGCGGGCCGCGGAATTGCTCCGCGCGGACAAGCGGGCCTTCGCTGAGATACTGACACAGGAAATGGGCAAGATTATCGCCGAGGCGGAGGCCGAAGTAGAACTCAGCGCCGAGATCCTCGACTATTTCGCCGGCCACGGCGCCGGATTCCTCGAAGACGAGCCGCTCGGAGTCAAGGATCCGAGCGAGGGCACCGTCACGATCGTGCATGAGCCGCTCGGAGTCATCTACACGATCGAGCCGTGGAACTTCCCGTACTACCAGGTCGTACGCGTCGCTGCGGCGCAGATCCTCGCGGGGAACACGATCATCTTGAAGCACGCGGAGAACGTGCCGGCCTCCGCGCTGGCGATGCAGAAGCTCTTCGACGACGCGGGCCTGCCCGACGGCGTGTTCAACAACCTGTTCGCGCCCATCAGCGCGACAGAGCACATCCTGGCCCATCCGCTCGTGCGGGGCGTCGCCCTGACCGGCAGCGAGCGGGCCGGCACCGCCGTCGGAGCGGCGGCGGGCAAGAACCTCAAGAAGAGCACCCTGGAACTCGGCGGCGCGGACGCGTTCATCGTCCTCGACGACGCCGATATCGACAAGACCGTCGCCTGGGCCGTATTCGGGCGGCACTGGAACGCCGGCCAGGTATGCGTCTCGGCCAAGCGCCTCATCATCGCGGACGCGGTCTACGACGAGTTCATGGACAAATACCGTGACGGAGTCGCCGCGCTCCAGGCGGGCGACCCTCGCGACCCAGCCACGCAACTCGCTCCGCTGAGCACCCAGAAGGCGGCCGACAACCTCACCGCCGAGGTGACGACGGCCACCGGCAACGGCGCGACCGCGGAGACACCCGGCAAGCCCGTCCCGGCCCAGGGCGCCTTCTTCCAGCCAACGATCCTCACCGACGTCACTCCGGACAACCCGGCCTTCCAGACCGAGTTCTTCGGCCCGGTCAGCATGGTGTTCCGCGTCGCGGACGAGGACGAAGCGGTCGCCGTCGCGAACGCGTCCCGCTACGGACTGGGCGGCTCCGTGTTCTCCCGCGACACAGCCCGCGGAGAGCGAGTCGCACGCCGGATCGAGACCGGCATGGTCTTCGTCAACCACCCGACCGCAGTCAAGGCCGATATCCCCTTCGGCGGCGTGAAGGTATCCGGCTACGGCAACGAGCTCACCGAGTTCGGCATCCGCGAGTTCGTCACCAACAAAGTCATCGACGTCGTCGACATCGACGCCCCGTTCTGACCCACCCCGTCAAGCGGCCTGCCTGCCCCTCCCAGGGGCAGGCAGGCCGCTCTGCGCCGCGAGCGCGCCGGTCATCTGCTGACCCACGGGGAATGGGCTCGGCGGCCTGATCCAGTGGCGCTGTTCGAAAGGTCTGCGGACTGGCGTTGACGCAGTGGTGGAACCACCGCCCGTTCTGGAGAAAATATTTTTAAATCCTTATTTCAGAACGGGCGGTTGCGATTGTCGACCGGCCCCTGATCAGGTTCGTCTGGCTGTTTCGGTCACCGGTCGTTCACCGGTGCTGCCCCATGTCCAGTTGCGGACTTCGGGCATGTCCTGGCCGTGGATGTCGATGTACTGGCTGTGCTCGACGAGCTTGTCGCGCATCATCTGCCTGAGGTAGTCGCCGGTCGCGCCGAGTTGCGGGAGCCGGTCGATGACGTCCTGGACCAGGTGGTAGCGGTCGAGGCGGTTCTGCACTCTCATGTCGAAGGGCGTGGTGATGGTGCCCTCCTCGTTGTAGCCGCGGACGTGCAGGTTGCGGTTGGCGCGGCGGTAGGTCAGCCGGTGGATCAGCCACGGGTATCCGTGAAAGCCGAAGATGATGTGCTTGCCGGTCGTGAACAGCGAGTCGTAGTCGGTATCGCTGAGCCCGTGCGGGTGCTCGCTGGCGGGCTGGAGTTTCATGAGGTCGACCACGTTGATCACGCGGATCTTCAGTTCGGGCAGGTGCTCACGCAGGATCGAGACGGCTGCCAGGACCTCCAGGGTCGGGGTGTCCCCGCAGCAGGCCATCACGATGTCCGGTTCGGTGCCCTGGTCGTTGCTGGCCCATTGCCAGATGCCGATGCCCTCGGTGCAATGCACCGCGGCGGCTTCCATGTCCAGCCACTGTGGCATGGCGCGTTTCCCGGCGATGACGACGTTGACGTAGTGCCGACTGCGCAGGCAGTGGTCGAAGACCGACAGCAGGCAGTTCGCGTCGGGCGGCAGGTAGACCCGGACGACGCCGGCTTTCTTGTTGACGACGTGGTCGATGAAGCCGGGGTCCTGGTGGGTGAACCCGTTGTGGTCCTGCTGCCAGACGTGCGAGGCGAGCAGGTAGTTCAGCGAGGCGATGTCCCGCCGCCACGGCAGCTGGCTGGTGACCTTCAGCCATTTGGCGTGCTGGTTGAACATGGAGTCGACGATATGGATGAAGGCCTCGTAACAGTTGAACAGGCCGTGCCGGCCGGTCAGCAGATAGCCCTCGAGCCATCCTTCGGACTGGTGCTCACTGAGCATGGAGTCCAGCACCCGCCCGCTCGGAGCGAGGAACTCGTCGTTCTCCTGGGTCCGGGCGTCCCACTGGCGGCTGGTGACCTCGAAGACCGCACCGAGCAGGTTCGAGAGGGTCTCGTCGGGACCGAAGACCCGGAAATTCCGCTGATCCTCGTTGAGCACGGCCACGTCGCGCAGGAACTCGCCCAGCACCAGGGTGTCCTGGGCTTGCACGGCACCGGGTGCGGGCACGTCCACCGCACGGGCCCGGAAATCGGGCATCCGCAGGTCGCGGAGCAGGATGCCGCCGTTGGCGTGCGGATTAGCGCCCATCCGACGGTCCCCCTCGGGCGCGAGACCAGCGAGCTCGGGCAGCAGCCGACCCGCTTCGTCGAAGAGTTCTCCTGGCCGGTAGCTGCGCATCCAGCCCTCCAGCTGCGCGAGGTGATCCGGATGGTCGGCGTCGACCAAGAGCGGCACCTGGTGAGCGCGGAACGTGCCTTCAACTTGCAGGCCGTCGACCGCCTTGGGGCCCGTCCAGCCCTTCGGGGACTTCAGCACGATCATCGGCCAGCGCCGCCGGGTGGTGCCGCCGGCAGCGCGTGCATCGCCCTGGATCTCCCGGATGCCGCCGAGGGCCTCATCCAGCGCGCTGGCCATCAGCTGGTGCATCTCTTCCGGATCCTCGCCTTCCACGAACAGGGGCTCCCAGCCGCAGCCCCGCAGGAACTGCCCCAGTTCCTCGTCGCCGATGCGGGCTAGGACGGTGGGGTTGCTGATCTTGTAGCCGTTCAGGTGCAGGATCGGGAGCACGGCCCCGTCGCTGACGGGGCTGAGGAACCTGGTGGACTGCCAGGAGGTGGCCAGCGGGCCGGTCTCGGCCTCGCCGTCGCCGATGACGCAGGCGACGATCAGGCCGGGGTTGTCGAACGCGGCCCCGAACGCGTGGCTGAGCGAGTACCCCAGCTCGCCGCCCTCGTGGATCGATCCCGGGGTGGTGGGCGCGACGTGGCTGGAGATCCCGCCGGGGAACGAGAACTGCTTGAACAGTTTCTTCAGCCCGGCCTCGTCCTGGCTGACGTCCGGGTAGACCTCGCTGTAGGTGCCCTCCAGGTAGGTGTTGCCGACCAGCGCCGGACCACCGTGACCAGGCCCGGCGATATAGAACATGTCCAGGTCGTATTTCTTGATCACCCGGTTCAGGTGCACGTAGATGAAATTCTGCCCGGGGGTCGTGCCCCAGTGCCCGACCACCAGCGGCTTCACGTCCGACAGCTCCAGCGGCCGTTTCAGCAGCGGATTGTCATACAGGTAGATCTGGCCGACCGACAGGTAGTTCGCGGCCCGCCAGTACGCGTTCATCCCGCGGGCCAGTTCCGGGGAAAGAGGCCCCGCCCTCACGGTATCCAGTGCCGTCATGAATCGTCCTCCATTGTGGTCGCGCGTATCAGGTCAGGTCAGGGTGATCGATGTCCACCGGCAGCAGGTCATGCACCTCCTGCTTGGCGATCGTGAGCCGGATGCCGCCGACGGTGCTGGCCACCGCGCTGACCGAAACGGTGTCACTGGTGACGAGCTGCGCGGAGGTCCCGACGCCCACGCCGAGGCCCCCCGCGCCCATCCCGCCGCCCAGCGGCGGCAGCCACGGGCCACAGCAGGACGCGCAGGCCCCAGGCCAGCCGAGGTCGCAGCTGCTCCCGGGCGGGCATCCGCTCAGCTGCGGTGATCCGGGCGAAGGTCGACAGCATCGACGCCAGGTCAGGATCAGACCGCCGGATCGCACGATCAGTCCGCCGCAGAAGCCGTTCCTGGCGGTAGGGCAGCGTCATCGGGCGTCTATGGCCCGCACGGAACAATGCCCGCGATCACCGGGACTCCCGGGGACCAGCAGGCGGTGCGCGGCGCGGCTGGTACTCGGTGCGGCAGCGAACCTGCCGACTGCGCGGCGGCCAGGCCAGTCATAAACGCTCATCAGATTGTTCCTCGCGTGACTTGACTGAGTCACCAAGGTCCGGAGCGATATTTTCCAGGATCACCCTGCATAACCGTTCCTAGCGATCAGGACGGCTCGTCCTCTAACAGTACGCTCACGAGGCAAATAGCGGTAGGGGCCAGCTTCCGTTCCCGGGCCAGCTGCGGGTAATGCTCGTTGTCACGTACGGCGCGCTGGCCGCGCCTGGGCCCTCACCGTCAGCGAATTTATTCCGTGAGTGCTAGCGGCGTAATTTCCCATGCCAGAAAAGGCGCGTACTGTCAAAAGAATTGCAGGACTTTCCCTAGCGACCAAGGATCTCTAGAAACCAGACGAACCGGACCAGTAGGTTCGTCAGGTTCTTACGTGGTCTGGGCTCTGGGGGCTGACCTGTCCGGGTCCTGCGTCTGATTCGGGCGGCGTGCCGTCCCAGTTCCGCCAGATGAGCTTGTGCACGGGGATGAGGCGGGGGATGTCGCGTAGTCCGGGAATGAACGGGATGCAGAGCAGCAGGATGGTCGCCGCGCCGGTCATGTAGATGGCGATCATGTCGATGTTGGCTGAGTTGGTCCAGCCCGGTACCTGGTACCAGAGTGTGTACAGCCATAGCCAGGGCTGGCCGGGGTAGCTGCCGGTCTCGTTCATCACGCCCCACTGGCTGCCGGTCAGGCCCATCGCCTGGGCCTGGCCGGCGAAGTAGGCGCCGTCCTCGATGAACAGCAGCGGCTTGGTGAAGTTCGTGCCGTAGAACGGCTGCTGGGACAGCAGGTCGGTATCAAGTGCGCCGCTGCGCGCCAGGGTCAGCTCGCCGGCCATCAGGGCCGGGACTGGCCCGTCGTTAGCGGCCGGGACGACCGGGCTGCCGCCGACGAACTTCACTTTCGTCACCGCGTTGCCGTAGGCGGTGGCCCACGTCAGCTGCTGGGCGGCCGGTGCGGCCTGGTAGGTGGCGAGCGAGGCGGCGATGCCCGGGTCGGTGGCGGCGAGCGTGGTTAGTGGTCCGACGACGAAGTCCTGCGCGGCGTTGACCGGCTGGGTTACGCCCGGGATGGTCTGCGGGGAAAACAGCAGCTTCTGGACGCTGCCGCTCTGGTTGTTGTACGGCGGTCCGTATGTGGCGGTCTCGCTGGTCCCGTTCAGCTCGCTCGCCGCCGTGGCCAGGAAGTCGGCCGGGGCGATCCTGGCCCAGGTCGCGATGGTGACCGGCGGCACGTCCGGGGAGGACAGCAGCGCGGCCAGGCCCACGGTGAGCACCAGCACGACCGCCGCGGCAATGGTCCCTTCCTTGAGGATGTCGTAGCGGCGGTTCGGGCCGCGCCACGGGGCGGCGTCGGCCGCGGCGATAGCTCGCCGCCGTAGCCGCCCGCTCACCGTGACCTCGGAGGTATGCGCGTTGATCGGGTGCGAAACCCCGTGCACCCGGACCAGCAGCACGTGCGCGCCCACGATGGCGATCAGCACGATCGGGATGAGCACGATGTGCCACATCAGCATCTGGCCGAAGTTCATCACGTTGAAGAACGCGCCGACCCCGACGGAGTTGAACGCGTCCTTGCCGCTGGTGGAGATCCACTGGGAGTCGAAGTTCTGCTGCGACAGGTAGCCGGTGAAGCACTCCACCACCGAGGCCACGAACGCGACCACTCCGGTGACCCAGGTCCACGTCCGGCGGCCGCGCCAGGCCGCCATCCAGAACTTGCCCCACAGGTGGATGACCAGCAACGCCATGAACAGCTCGACGCTCCACAGGTGCAGGCTGTTGAAAAAATGCCCGGCCGGGTTGTAATGCCACCAGTCAGGGCCGCCGAGCGCCAGTGCGAACCCGGACACGATCGCCACCCCGAGCGCGGCCAGGGCGCCCGCGCCGAACACATAGATCCAGGATGCGACATAAGCGGGCTGGCTGTCGGGCAGCAGCTTGGCGGGCGGCAGCGTCCTAAGCGCGCGGCGCCGGAGCCGAGCCGTCCACAAGACGGCCGTGCCGTCATCGGGCAGTTCGGCCGCCCCTGCCACGCCGGCATCCGCGGCACCGTCCGCGGCCGGATCGGTAAAGGTGGCGGCCTCCGCGAGATGCCCCTTGGGGAACGGGAGGAGCAGTGCGGCCCCGAAGATAGCGACCATGACGGCGACCAGGACCAGGTTGGCGACCGTGACGTCAAAGATCGACCAGTGCACGAAGGTGGCTGGCTGATTCATGTTGATCGCCGGGACGGGAAAGGCTGACGGACAGATCCTGGCATGGGGCACCTCGGCACGTACACGCATGACGCCACCGGGGTCCGGAGCAGCCGGTTTCATAATCCCGCTGAAGTGGCCGCACTCGCCACCATTCCACGGTGTACACTACGCCCAGTAAGTTCCGGGGGCAAGCTCTCCAGCGCGGACCCTCGCCAAGGTCATAATCGGCGTTCTAACCGTGCCAAATCCTGCTCATAGCGGGGCGAAGCAGCTTCTACGCACCTTAGGAACCCAGCCGACCATGACGTCCCCCGGGCCGCTGCCAGTAAAGCCCGTCTCGCCGTTCACTCCCGGCCCGAAGGCATCGGCGTGGCTGATAGCGCCGACACCGAATTCACCATGATCGGCAACATCTTTTCGCCCGTGACCAATCTCGGACGCAAGAAGGCCTTTGACATCCGCGGATCTCGACGAAGGTGTACGGCTGGAAATTAAAAGAGGTCGGCGCACGTAAGACTGTCTCCAGCATATGGTCCGGAACAGGCATAGTGGTGAACTCGCGGATGCTCGCTCGCTGCCTGAGCAGCTTGAGCACTGTTAGGGTTGACAAGTTTTTCCGCCTGCGGTTTGGCTGGACACGGTACCGGGATTATCCAGGGCGTCGGCTGCGGATGTCGCGCTCATATAGAGAGGACGGGCGCGCCGCCCGTTCAGCGCCCACCATGCGGCCCCGACAATGACGGAGGCTGCGCCAGCGACGACGCCTACGGGCCTGACCCCGGTCACCGCGAGCAATCCGGCGAAGACCGCCAGTGCCACCCTGGACGCCGCGCCATAGGTAGTCATGTGCAAGCTAGTGATCCTGCCTCTCAGGCGCCCGGGCACGGTAGCCAGCAGGATCGTCGTGTCAAGGGCGATGATCACGCCACTCGCGGTCCGCATGACCGCCAGCAGCGCTGCGCCCCACGCGGGCCAACCCGCCAGGAACATAGCGCCCCACGCGGCACCCTGCAGCACATAAGCCAGCGCGTAAGCGGCCAGATGCGACCCCCGCCTGAGGCGGACCGCCAGCACCGAGCCCAGGATCACCGCCGCGCCATCAACAACGTAAAACGCTCCGAGCAGCAATCCGCCGCCGTGCAAATCGTCCGTGACATAGCCGGCAAGCAAGACGTTGTAGGCACCGCCGATCAGGCCCCAGGAGATGCCTACCCAGATCACTGACCTCGCCAGGGGCAGAGCCCGCAATGCGGTAAAGCCCTCAGCCAGGTCGGCACGCAGAGACCGGAGAGCACCGCCTGTCTGCGCACCCTGCTGAAATGCCGGCCGTGCGAGGGCCAGCAGGGGCACGGTCGCCGCGAGCTGGAGCCCCGCAGCTGCTGAGAGCGCAGCGCTTGTGCTCCAGGCCGACAAGACCCCACCCAGCGCCGCGCCAGCGATTGTCATGACACCGCTCACTGAGCCAATCGCGGCGTTGGCCGCGGCGCGATTGCGGTCCTCGCGGACCAGTGCATACAGCCACCGCTGCCGCGCTGGCGGCCACACTGCGCCGGCGGCCCCCTGCAAGCCGTAGCAGGCTGCGATCTCCCACAGGCCGACCCTCAGCACCACCAGCACGCCCAGCAGGCTAAGCGCCTGAACCGTCATGGAACCCAGCGCCAGCCTCCGGACATCGTGGCGATCGGCAATCGCACCGGCGAACGGCATGCACAACAGGGCAGGTAGCGTGCCGACGAGTTCCACAATCGCGAGTGAAGAAGCCGAGAAATGGTGGAGCACGTATACGAAAACAGCTACCAGCATGATCCAGGAGGCACCTTCGTTTCCCGCGCTTGCTGCCCACAGCAGCATTACGTGCCGATTCCCGGGCCGCGGTCCCCTCAACGAACCTCCCTAACCCTCCCGACGATGAAGCACAAGGGACAAGCGGCGTTAGGACATGACGACAGCAGCCGTGCGGTCGGCCATTCCGAACGTGTTCTGGACCGCGGTACCCGGGACCGAAACCAGCTATACGCCCAGCCGGACCACTCCTCGATGTCGGCCGCCAGTACCCGGCCACCAGCCTCGGCAGGGGGCGGCGGCGAACTGCTGGTACTCCCCCTCCAGGAGGCCGATCGCATGCGTGCGCTCCGGACTCTTGCCGGCCGGTGCCGCGCAGCCCGAACCGCCGCACCTTCGGCCCGTCCTCGTCGTAGAAGCCGGCCAGGATCGTGACCCGCTGGTCCCCGCCCAGATTGGGCAGCCGCCTGGCCAGCTGCGGACCTGCCCCGCGTCAGCCGGCGAGCAGAAAACTGGGCCGTCGACCGCGAACACGCCCGGCGCCACATGAGCCCACCCGCGTCCGCCGATCGTGGCCAGCCGGACCACTCGCTCCTGCCCGATCCGGCCTCGCGTCTCGTCCTGCCCGCGGATCATCACCACTCCATGCCGCTGGCGCTGAGAAAGACGATGTCGAGGTCGCGGAGCCGGTCCGGGTCGCCGTCCAGGTCAATACCGGTGATCTTCCCGTCGCTGATGGTGAACGTGAAGACGACCTTCGGCCGGCCGCCGGGCGCCCACACGGCCGCCGGAACACCGTCAGCCAGAGCGAGCCGGGCTCCCTTAGCCCATCCCGCGAAGGTAGCCCCCACCGCGTCCGCGCCGCGGACCTCGGCGGCCGCACCCATCTGCACGGCCGCTGGGTCGGCCACGAGCACGGCGCCCGGATCGAGCAGCGCGAGCAGGGCGCCGAAATCCCCGCCCCGGGAGGCCGCCAGGAAGGCGGCGACCATTTCCCGCTTCCGGGACCGCGCGGCATCAGATGCCGCGGCCGCTCCCTGCACCCGGCGCCGGGCCCGGCTGGCGAGCTGCCGCGCCGCCACCGGAGAACGGTCAATGATGGCGCCGACCTCGCCGAACGACACACCGAAGACGTCGTGCAAGACGAGAGCGAGCCGTTCGGCGGGAGTCAGCGTGTCCAGCACCACCATCAGTGCGGCACCGACCGCGTCGGCCAGCAGCGCCTCGTCCTCCGGGCCGGCCTGGCCGGCCGGCCGGAGGCTCGCGTGACGCTCGGCCGGCTCGGGCGGCAGCGCCCCAGCCGGCTCCTCCCGCCGGGCCCGGCGGGACTCCAGCATGTTCAGGCAGACCCGGGCCACGACCGTGGTCAGCCACCCAGCCGGATTCTCCACCTGACCGCCATCGGCACGGCTGACCCGCAGCCACGCCTCCTGCATCGCGTCCTCGGCATCACCGCGCGAGCCGAGCATCCGGTAGGCCAGCGCCATCAGCCGGCCCCGGTGCTCAGCGAATCGCTGCGTCAGCCCGTCGCGCTCGGTCATCGGTCACGTTCCTCCGTCCCGCCTGTCATATCAGTTGACCGGCGGGACAGGCCCGATGTGACAGCCGGACGGTCACTACCTCCGAGCCAGCGAAAGAAGTCACCAAGCCAGACTCACACGATCCGCCGACCCTCAGCGCTGCCCTGCATGAGGTACGCATAGATCCTGCACCCGCACTACCAGAGTCAACTACGGAACGTATCTGGCGGTTCGGCGGATGGTTATCGGCATGTTTGCTCGCTCGAACCCGACGCAAGCCATCTCCCGGACGGTGCAGCCCGCTACGGGGCATAACGGGAATGGATGATCGTCGAAACCGTCCGTTCCGCGTTCCCGGCGTCGCTTCCCCGGCTGCTCGGCGTGGCGGTCTGCAGCGTCTTCGCGCGCCGACGCGACCCTGGATCTTTCTTGTATCCCCAGCCTTTGCTCTCGGTGGCGAGCCACTCGATCAGCGCGGCGGTCTCGGTGCTGACTGGCGGCCGTTTTATCCGGTGCAGGTAGTCCAGCCGATCATGGAAACCGGCGGAGCGAGCGGTTTGGTGAACCGCTTGCCTCGCTCACTCTGGATACGCGGTAACCCCGAGCGCGGGTTCTGCCGCACCAACTGCTCCACCAGTGCACGCAACCCGTCCGGGATCGGCCGACCCGGCCTGTCGGGGAGGTCCATCTCTTCTTGACCAGGCGCCGCTGCCAGACCAGCAGGGTCCGGGCGCGAGCGGATGGTGGACCGCCCCGGTGACCTTGGAGGCTCTGATTCCTGGGAGGAGGCAGAGTCATGCCAGCACAGCGGAAGTAACCCGAGGAGCTGCGCTAGCGCGCGGTGAAGATGGTCATGGAACTCCGGGAGCGGGAGGCAAGGGGCGGGGGGATCGCCCGTGTGGGCCGTCAGCTGGGTATTCACCCCGAGGCGGTGCGGACGTGGATCCGGCAGCGGAAATTGACCGGGGGCAGCGGCCGGGTACGACGACTCCTGATTCGCAGCGGATCGCGGAGCTGGAAAAAGATCAACCGGGCAGCGGCGGGCGGAGCGGAGGTGGGGCTTTCTCCTCGCCGGCGGCCGCTGCTTTGACCGCCTGGCGCGGTCGCCGGGGTGGGGGTTCGTTTATTCCATCGGATGCCGTTTCCTCGAGGATCCTTGACATCTGGACTTATGGTCAGCGCTGCGAGTGGCCTATCGGCTTGGTTCTGGCCCGTCGCCTATCGCGCGCACCCGGCAGATCTTTTTGCTGGACATGGTGAACAGGTAGGCTGCCTGGTTCTCGAAGGCTCGGCCACCGGTGCCTCGGTACACACCCCGCTGGGTGACCAGCGCGACGACACGGGCGCCTTCTGCGATGACCTCCTCGACTTCCACCACGTAGGAGTCAAACATGGCAAGCTGGGCGGGGATGCCATCGAACGCATCCTCCGATCCGGCCTCGTCACCGAGGAAGCTCTTGTTATCGTCAACGACGTCGACGGCCAAGTATTCGCCCAGCTCATCGAAGCGGCGTTCGTTGATCGCCTGAAACAGGCCTGTGATTATCGCCTTGTGGGCTTTGGCCTCTGCGTCCTCCACGCTTTGATCGTAGCTGCGTCATGTGGGAGCAGCCTGGCCCCTCTTGCTGCTGTCCGCAGCGTGAGGGCAGGCGCGGCGCCTGCAGCAACGCTGACCAGTCCGGAGGCGCGGAGGGGCCGACGCCGAGCTGGAGGGCGGGCATCAGGGGACTACCACGCCCTGTGCCGGCCGGAGGAAGGCGGGACCGTGTGGGCGCGAGGGCTGTCTGGCGCTATATGGTTCGCGTCGTGGTGAAATCGCCTTTCGACGTGACCGCCTTCCTGAGGGAGGACCGCAGACCTGCTCAGGTTGCTTCGGTGTCAGCAGCGGGGACGC
>JBEKHI010000216.1:0-13881 GCA_050012355.1 Streptosporangiaceae bacterium
ATCGTCAAGTTCCCCAAGCGCTACCTGAGCTCGGTTCCCTTCGATGGCGCCCACGCGCGGCTACGGGATCTCTAGCGCGGCCATCTGGGCGGCCTCGTAGCGGGTGCCCGCGACCGCTGAGGCGGGGACCGCGGCGTCGATCGCGGCCAGGTCGGACTCGGACAGCGACAGGTCGAGGGCGCCGAGCGCTTCGGTTAGCCGCGAGCGCCGCTTGGTGCCGAGCAGCGGCACGATGTCCTCGCCGCGCGACAGCACCCAGGCGATCGCGAGCTGCGCCGTGGTGGCGCCGTGGTCGGCCGCTATCGCCTCAAGCTCCGCGACCAGCTTCAGGTTCTGCTGGTGGTTCTCGCCCTGGAACCTGGGGAACCGTGCTCGCGGGTCACCCGGTGCGAGCTGGGCCGTCGAGGCGCTGAGCAGCCCGCGGGACAGGATGCCGTACGCGGTCACGCCGATGCCGAGTTCCCGCACGGTCGGCAGCACCGATTCCTCGATGCCGCGTGACATCAGCGAGTACTCGACCTGCACCCCGGCGACCGGGTGCACCGCCGACGCGCGCCTGATCGTCTCCGCCCCGACCTCGGAGAGCCCTAGGTAGCGGACGTACCCGGCCTGCACCATCTCCTCGATCGCGCCGACGGTCTCCTCGATGGGCGTCCGGTGGTCAATCCTGGCCGGCTGGTACAGGTCGACGTAGTCGGTCCCGAGCCGGGTCAGGGTGTACGCGAGGGAGTTCTTCACCATAACCGAGCTGGCGTCATGCCCGATGAACCGTCCCTGCGGGTCCCGCTGCCCGCCGAACTTCACCTGGATGAAGACCTGGTCCCGCGGGATGGACCGGAGCGCCTCGCGCAGCAGCAGCTCGTTGTGGCCCATCCCATAAAAGTCGCCAGTGTCAAGCAGCGTGATCCCGGCGTCCACCGCCGCCCGGATCGTCGCCAACGATTCGCCCTCGTCGGCAGCGCCGTAGATCCCGGACATCCCCATCAGCCCGAGCCCCACTCGCGAGACCTCCGGACCTTCTGTTCCAAGAGTGATCGTCTTCATAGGGTTCTCAATTTATCCTTCATAACGACGGTTGCTCAGTCCGCAGAGGACCCCGACCGCCCGCGGACCTCATAATCTGGAGTAGAGCAAGCTACCCCCCAGGAGCCGGACTGACGCATGGAACCAGACCCCACGCTGTTGGATAGTCTCCGTAAAGCCGTCGACGCGATGCCCGACGACGTACCACTCCGGCTTCACCTAGCAGGGCAGTTGCTGGCCGCGGGCCAGCGCGAAGAGGCGGTCCGGCACCTAGGCGCCGTCCTGCAACGGGAGCCTTCTAATGCCGAGGCACTGCGCCTGCTCACCGGGAACCCGGTGACCTCACCCAGCCCGGAGCCCGGCCCGGCGGCGCTGGAAGACCCTGACCCGCGCCCAGAGCACGAGGAACCGGAAGAGAAGCGGACCGGCGTTATGTACGACTGGGCTCAAGCCGAAGCGGAGCTCAGCGACGTGCTGCCACCGATGTTCGTGCGGGACGGCGAGTCCGCGTCGGCGGGGATCGATGAGGCCGATGCCTACGACGCGGAACGCACCGGCCTGACCCTCGCGGACGTCGCGGGCCTGGACGAGGTCAAGAAGCGGCTCGAGGCGGCGTTCCTGGCGCCGATGCGCAACCCTGAGCTGCGAAACCTTTACGGTAAGTCGCTACGCGGCGGGCTGCTGCTGTACGGGCCGCCCGGCTGCGGCAAGACCTTCATCGCCCGCGCGGTGGCCGGTGAGCTGGGCGCGAAGTTCATCTCGGTGTCGTTCGCCGATCTGATCGACATGTTCGTCGGCCAGTCCGAGCGCAACATTCACGAGCTGTTCGACGTCGCGCGGCGCAACTCCCCGTGCGTGGTGTTCCTCGATGAGGTCGACGCGATCGGGCAGAAACGCACCCAGCTGCGCAACACGCCGATGCGGTCCGTGGTCAACCAGTTGCTGCTTGAGCTGGACAGTGTGACCGGCGACAACGCCGATGTGTTCCTGCTCGCGGCCACCAATCATCCGTGGGACGTGGACAGCGCGTTGCGGCGGCCGGGGCGGTTCGACCGTACGCTGCTCGTGCTGCCGCCGGACGGCACCGCTCGCGAGGGGGTGTTCCGCTACCACCTGCGTGACCGCCCGGTCGGCGGGGTCGATCTCGGCAAGCTGGCCAAGGCGACCGACGGATACTCAGGCGCGGACATCGCGCACATCTGCGAGACCGCGGCCGAGCGGGCGCTGCTGGACTCGGTCAGCCGCGGCGAGGCCCGGCTCATCGGGCAAGCCGACCTGGAGGCGGCGGCCGCCGAGGTGAAACCGTCGCTCGGCACCTGGTTCGACACCGCGCGGAACGTCGCGCTCTTCGCCAACGAGGGCGGCACCTACGACGACCTCGCCGCTTACCTGCGGAAGCGCCGCCTGCTTTGATCGAGGCGCGACAGGAGCTGGCCCGCGCGGCCACGATGCTCGACCTCGGGCGTTACGACGAGGCCGGGCGGCTGCTCGCGCAAGTGGTCGCGGACGAGCCGGAGAACGGCCGTGCCTGGTGCCTGATGGCCCGGGCTCATCTCGGGGCCGGGCGGTACCCGGACGCGGTCTCCGCCGCGGGCAGGGCGGCTGCGCTAGCCCCCGAGGACGAGTGGCCGCACCGGCTGGCGTCCAACGCGCTGATGCACCTCGGACGGCACTCCGACTCGCTGAACGCCGCGCGCGAGTCCTGCAAGCTCGCCCCGTCATACTGGCAGACCCACGTCTGCGTGGCGCAGGCCGCCCTCGCCGCCGGGTACCTGGGGGTGGCCAGCTCCTCCGCGTCCGAGGCGCGACGGCTCGCACCTTCCGAGCCCGACGTGCACTTCCTGTCAGGAAAGGTGGCGCTCGCCCGCGGCGAGCTGTCCGCCGCGCGCACCCACCAGGAGCGGGCGCTGGCGCTCGACCCGGCGCATAGCGGCGCGATGAACGAACTGGGGCGTATCCGGCTGCGGCGGCACGACACCGCCGGGGCGATCCGGCACTTCATCAGCGCCGCGCGGACCACGCCGGCCGAACGGATCTACTCCCGCAACATCGAGGTCGTCATCCTGCGCGGCGTGTCGCGGATGATCTACCTGTTCACGTTGTTCGCGCTGGTGCTGATCTGGATTCCCGCGGTGGTCCACGTGTCGCGCTTCCCGTTCGCCATCGGGCTTGGCCTGCTCACGGTGCTGGTGCTGGCGTGTTTCGGGGTGTTCGTGGCGCGGATGCCCAGAGAGGCGCGGCTGCTGGTGCGCCGGACATTGCGAACCCGGCGGGTGGCGCAGGCGCTCGCGCTGGCGGTGGGGGGTGTGGCCATCGCGTTCGGCGTGGTCGCGGCGGTCCCGGCCTCCGAGGTGCCGCAAATGCTCCCGATCGCCGTGATCCTCACCGTCGCCGCCCGGATAGCCGCGTTCGCTTCGCTCCGCTCCACCCTCGGCCGCTAGCACGCCCGCCCCCTCCCGCGACCGTGTTGACTTCCTGGGGCCCTGGCAGCAGGAAGTCAACACTCTCTCGCGGATGCCGTCCCCCGCACCCGCGCCCTTCCAGCTCTGACCGGACAGTCCCTCCCTCAGCCGGTGCGCGGCTGCGAACCGATTCTGGGCGGTGCGACGCTGACCAGCAAAGAGCGCGGGCAGTGCCACCCCGCCCAGCAACGGCACACCCAGGCCGACGGCTTTACCCCGCCCATGAGCACCACCAGTACCACCAGCAGCACCCGACCCGGAGCCGCCGGGCACGGCAGCCGGCCCCAGCCGCCACCACCCCGCAGCCCCCGCCACTTTCACGCCACCGCGACCATCCCGGACGAGGCAGGCTTTGCTGGTCAATGCTGCATTAACCAGCCTCTTTGCTGGTCGGTGCGGCATTAACCAGCAAAGCCCGCGGTGGCTCGTCGCGCCAGCGGACGGCGCGGATGGCGGGGGTGGCGAGCACGACCAGGCTGCCCAGCACCCCGTAGACCGCGCCGACCGCGAACAGCGCGGTGGCACCGACCACGGTGGACAGCGGTCCGTCGATGGCGTAGCCGGTGATCCCGATGCCGTAGGCGGGGAACGTGCCGAGGGCGCTCACTCTGGCCAGCCGGTCGCGCGGGATCTGCTGCTGCAGCACCGTGCTTTGCAGGGTGCCCGACACGACCGACCCGATACCGCACATGAACGCGGCGGGCGCCACCAACAGTGCGCCGGCGTGCAGCGCCATCGGGATGTCCGGCAGCGCGTAGCAGATGGTGGCGATCGTGGCGACCACCAGCGGGCGGCGCGGCTTACGGCCGAGGCAGGCCAGGCTGCCGGCCACCGCTCCGGCGCCCTGGGCCGCCATGATCGCGCCCCACACCCCGGAGCCGCCCAGGTAGTCGTGGCCCGCGACCGGGCCGAGCACCATCCAGGGCGACCAGGTGATCAGGTTGAAGAACGCGAACTGGACGGTGATCGTCCACAGCCAGGTCCTGGACCGGAAATCGGTCCAGCCGTCGGCCATGTCGCGCAGCAGCGAGCCGTCTCCGGCACTCTTGCCCGGTGCGGCGAACCGCAGCGACGCGAGCGCCACCGCGCTGACCGCGAACGACGCCGCATCAAGCGCCACGACCGCGGCGGGGCCGGCGAACGCGACCACGATGCCGGACAGCGCCGGACCGCCGATCCGCGCTATCGAGGTCGCCAGCCCGTACATCGCGTTCGCGTCGCCCAACTGGTCGGCGGGCGCGATCTCCACGGTGAGCGCGCCGAGTGCGGGGCTGAAGAACGCGTCTCCGGTGCCGCTGAGCAGCGCGAGCATGATGAACAGCCAGAGGGCTGGGTGCCCGGCCAGCAGCACGCCCGCGAGCGCGACGCGGCCCAGGCAGCGGAACACGTCAGCGCTGAGCATCACCCGGCGGCGGCCGAACCGGTCCGCGATCGCGCCCGCGAATGCCATCAGCACCACCTGGGGCACTACGTTCGCCGTCATCACGAACCCGAGGTCGGCCGCGCCGCCGCCGGAGGCCAGCACCGCCCAGGCGATCGCGATCGGGGACATCGCAGTGCCGAGGAGCGAAGTCGAGTACCCGATGTAGAACCGGCGGAAGTTACGCTCCCTCAGCACCCCTGCCCTGGAACTCAGCCTCATGGGCGTTAACGGTGCCAGGGCCGCCCACCTGCGGCACTAGGGATGGCTCAAGTATCTTTAGCCCATTAGGCTCAAGCATTTTGAAAGTTACGCAGGCCAGTAGCGCTACGAAATATCTGGATTGTTTCGCTCAGGAAGATTGAGCGTACTAGACGCAATCAGGAGATGCCTTAGTTCAGTTAGGCTGCTGCAGATGAGAGCTTTCATTTCCTTCGATATGGAGGGCGTGGCGGGGATCGTCGACTGGTCACAGTGCCGCCCGCCAGGCCAGCCATACGAAGAGGGCAGGCGACTGCTGCTTGGCGAGGTCAACGCGGCGATCGACGGGGCGCTGGCGGCCGGGGCGACCGAGATCGTCTGCAACGACGCGCACGGCACGATGGCCAACCTGGATCCCGAGCAGTTGCACGGTCGCGCGACATACATTTCCGGCAAGCACAAGCCGCTCTACATGATGCAGGGCTGCGATGGCTCGGCCGACGCGGTGCTCTTCGTCGGATATCACGGCTCGATTTCCGGGGAGAGTTCCGTGCTGTCCCACACGTACAACCCGAACGTCATCTCCCGCGTGCGGCTGAACGGCACCGACACCGGGGAGAGCGGGATCAACGCGCTGGTGGCGCTCGCTACCCAGACGCCGGTGGTGTTCATCTCCGGGGACCAGCAGACCGCGGCCGAGGGCTCGCCGTTCTTTCCTTCAGCGCAGCGAGTGGTGGTGAAAGAATCACTCACCCGCTTCTCGGCGTCCTCAGCACACCCCGAGACGGCTCGTGAACTGATCAGGGCGGGTGCCGAGGCAGCGGTCAAGCGCGCGGCGTCGACGCCGCTACCGGACATCGCCCTCCCCGCCATGCTCGACGTGGACCTGCAGACCGCGGACATGGCCGACGTAGCGAGCTGGGTGAAGGGCGCCGAGCGGACCGGTACCCGGACGGTACGCATCACGGGTGGCGATCCGCTCGGGGTGTACCGGTCGTTCGTCGGGCTTACTTACATGACGCGGGTCGCTGAGGGCCGCTGAGGCGCCGGACGCCCCGCCCCGGCGGGCGCGGTTGACGGGCCGGTGTAGACGGTGCGCGGCAGCAGCGGGGTCGCCTTCGCGTACTCCTCCATCGCGTGCCCGATCCATCCGGCGGTGCGGGCCACCGCGAAGATCGCTTCCCCCGCGCCGGTGATCATCCCGGCCGCCGACACCAGCGCGGCGAGCGCGAAGTCGATGTTCGGCTCGGGGAGGCTCCGCCCCCGTGTCTCGGTGAGGACGGCCTCGGCCACCGCGAACTTGGCCGAGCGGGGCGCGGCTTTCCTGATCAGGTCGAGCAACGCCTTCGCGCGGGGGTCTCCCGCCGCGTTGCTGAGGTCGCCGAGTCCCGGGATCCGCTCGCCACGGCGCAGCAGGTCGCCGACCACCCGTGGCGCGTCACTCGCATCGCGGGCACCGGCCAGCATGGACTCCGCGGCTAGCGACGCGCCGCCGTACCGTACCCCTTGCGCCCCGCCGTGCAGCGCGCCGCCGAGCGCGCCGAGGCCAGTGGCGACCACCGCGTACGGATCAGCGCGGACCGACGCGGCCATCCGGGCGGCGAACGTGGACGCGGCCAGTTCGTGATCGGCGAGTAGCGCCATTGCCGCGCGCAGCGCGCCTAGCAGCCCCGGGTCGGGCCGCTTCGGGCAGATCTTGTACCAGAACCGCCCCGCGATCCCCCCTTCGCCCAGCCGGGCGGACGGGACCGCCTGCGCCTGAGCCTGCGCCACGCCCGCCCCTGGCGAGGGCAAGCATTCGACCATGCCCGCGATGATGTTGCGTCCGGCGGACATCACCGCCGGTGCGTCCAAGTGCAGCCGCAGCGGGTCGGTGGCGGCCATCGCGGGCACGATCACCCGCAGCCGTTCCAGCGGGAGCGTCCCCTCGGGCAGCGCCGCCTGCGCGCCGCTCCCCGCCGCCACCGCTTCCTCGGTCGCCTGCCACCCCGGAGTGGTCCCGTCCTTACCGAGAGCACCCGTCCACAGCCAGCCGGCGACCTCCTCGAACGGCCGCCAGAGCGCGAGCTTGGTGACCTCCATGCCCCGGTACTTGAACCGGCCGTCCGCCACCTCGGTCAGGCCTGACTCGATTACGAAATCCCCGGTGCCCGCGGCCCGCCGGGGCCGTCCCCGGTCGGTCAGCCGGTCGAGCTCCGCCGGGTCGAACAGGCTGGACCTGCCGTCCTCGGCGCGCCGTCGCGATAGGAGCCCCCTGCTCACATACGCGTACAACGTTTCTTGTTTGACCCCTAGGCGCTGTGCTGCTTCAACAGCGCTTATCCATTCCCCCATGGTCTAGACCATAGACCTTTTCTGATGGTACGTAGGGGATTGAGAGACGTGTCGCGGCAGCATATAGTAATAACACGATTACAGAGAAGTTCCAGGGGAACGACTACAGAGTGTAGCAGCTACCTTATCTGACGGCGACGGATCTCCTTCAGTCGCCGACGCTGCGACGGGTCGAGCATCAGGTAAAGACCGGTCGGGATGCCGATGGCCAGTACGATCACTGCCAGCGCGGCCCACGGGCTCACGATGAACAGGATCAGCCCGAGGATCACTCCGGCTATCGCCCATTTCGCATGCGGTGTCATGATGACTCCATTCTCCTCGGTGGTAAACGTACCGCCAAGCGATAGCATTCCGGCGTGCTATCTCTGCCGGTGGACGCCGAAGCCAACGAACTCCTAACGCGGAACCCGCTCGCACTGCTGATCGGCATGCTACTTGACCAGCAGATTCCGCTGGAGCGGGCCTTCAGTGCCCCAGCGGACCTAGTGCGGCGACTGGGACACGAGCCGACCGCCGAGGAACTGGCGGATTTCGACCCGGGACGGCTCGTCGCGGTGTTCTCCGAGCGCCCGGCGCTGCACAGGTTCCCGAAGGCAATGGCCGCCCGGACACAGGTCATGGCTCAGATCATCGTCGATGAGTACGGTGGCGACGCGGCGGCACTGTGGTCAACCGCTGATTCCGGGACGGAACTGGTCAAACGGATGACCGCGCTACCCGGCTTCGGCCCGCAGAAGGCCAAAATCTTCGTCGCCCTGCTCGGCAAGCAGTTCGGCGTGCAACCGTCTGGCTGGCGGGAGGCGACCACTCCGTTCGGCGACGAGGGCTCGTATGTCTCGGTCGCCGATATCCGCGACGACGAGTCCCTGGGCCGGGTCCGCGCCTACAAACAGGAACTCAAGGCGGCGGCGAAAGCCAAAAAGTAGGATCTGCGGCATGGATATCGGGGTCGTGCTGATGATGGGCTCGTCCGGGCTGACGCCGCAGGACCTTGGCCGGGCCGTCGAGGAGCGCGGCTTCGAGTCGCTGTTCTTCGCTGAGCACACGCACATACCGGTGGCCAGTACCCGGGCCGACGGGCAGCCGGTCCGGCCGTACGCGGACACGTACGACCCGTTCGTCGCGCTGGCCGCGGTCGCGGCGGTGACCCGTTCGATCAAGATCGGCACCGGCGTGTGCCTGGTCACCGAACGGGACCCGATCACGCTGGCGAAGGAAGTGGCGAGCCTGGACCGGCTATCCGGCGGGCGCTTCCTGTTCGGGGTCGGGCCGGGGTGGAACCGCGAGGAGATGGCCGATCACGGCACCGATCCGCGGACCAGGATGGCCGTACTCTCGGACCGGGTACGTGCCATGCGAACGATCTGGACGTCCGACGAGGCCGAGTACCACGGCGCGTACACCGACTTCGAACCGATGTGGTCCTGGCCGAAACCCGTGCAGCGGCCGCACCCTCCGGTGCTCGTCGGCGGCAACGGTCCCGGAGCGGAGGACCGGGTACTCGATTATGGCGACGAGTGGCTGCCGCAATCCGGACCGTTCGCGGACGTCGATGAGTTCCGGCGCCGGGTCGCGGCGCTACAGCAGCGCGCCGCGGACACCGGGCGCGGACGGATCCCGGTCACCCTGTTCGGCGTGCCGCCGCGCGAGGGCCTGCTGGCGGAACTCTCCGCGGCGGGCGCCGACCGTTGCCTGCTCCCGATGGCGCACCTGGACGCGTCCGCCACCCTGACCGCGCTGGACGAATGGGCCGGACTTATCCAGGACTGACCACCCCCCTCGATGGCCCTCGGGCAACGTCCAAAACGCGCCCCCACCGCTAACCCGTTGACAGCGTCCAAAATAAGGTGATTTTTCGCCGGAGTAGGCCGCGGACGCAGCGGCGAACGCTGTCGCGGGGGACAGGATACTGAGGACGAATACCGCATGCTGCGGGTGCCTTGCGTGCTACGGCGCGCGTGGCCGTGCATGCCACGCCCCGTCGGCCAACGCCCTTGGGGCTAATGCGGTGCAGGGTTCGCATGAGACTGATGTTGCCCGTCCAGCTCGCCGGGCGACGCTATCGATGGGCCATCGCTGGCGCTATAGCCCCCTCGATGGGCCATCGATGGCACTGGTGTCGCAAACCAGGTCAGCGCGACTAGCCGATATGCGCCTTTTGTCCCGCACGGGTGCGGGGGCGCCCGACCACACGGCTGCGGGGGCGCCCGACCGGGGAGCACGTTCCGGTTACGGGGTCACGGTTACGGTTACGGCGGAGACGTCCGCTTGGTAGGTGCCGGCCGAGTCCGGCGGCAGCAGTGTGAACCAGATCAGCAGGTACCGGGCGCGGACCGGCGAGGAAAGCCGCGATCGCACCAGTCCTCCCGCGCCGGAGTCACTGGCCGCCGTCGTGAGGGCCGCCGTTGTCGTCCCGGCGCGGAGCTGAAAATCGGTGCCTGGGGTGCTGCCCAGCTGGATCGTCGCGCCGGTGACCGTGAGCGTGCGGCCAAGGTCTAGCAGCAGCCCGGTGCCCGGCTTCAGGTCGGCGAACGCGGCCGTCCCGTACCAGTCGGTGTGCCAGGGCGTGGCGGAGTCGCCGGACAGCGCCAGCGACGCGTCCTGCGGGTTGTCGCCGTCGGACGTGCCGTCTGGTCCGAACGGCGTGGCACTGACCGGCGTCACGTCGCTGACGGCGGCCGCGGCGGACGAGGGACTCGCGCTCGGCGTCGCCGGGCTGGACGGGGACGCCTTCGCGGTCCGGGCGGTCCGGGCGGTGCTGCGGGCCGCGCGGTGCGCCACGGAGGACGATGAGGCTAGCCGCTGCGCGCCGGACGTGCCGGTGACCAGCTTGTCGGCCGCGAAGCCAATCACGGCCAGCACGAGAATGACCGCGACCGCCAGTACCGGCCGCCCGGGCCGCCGACGGGGTCTAGGCCGCCTAGGCAGGTCCTCCAGCTTGGGCGGCAGGGCCGCCGGATGCGCCGCGTCGTACTCGCGGATCAGCGCGTTCGCGTCGGCGCTCACCGCCGACGCGAGCGCACGGATGTGGCCGCGCGCGTAGAAGTCACCGCCGCATACACCGAAGTCGTCACGCTCGATGGCGGTTATCAGCCCCGCGCGGATGCGGGTACGCGCGCTGACGTCCGCGATGGTCAGCCCGGCCTCACTCCTTGCTCCGGCAAGGGTCTCACCAATGCTCACACCTGCCAGGATTGCCCCGGATAACCGCCCCTGTCTAGGGCGTTGCGTAACGCTTTACTTACTAAGTGCGCTCGTAGAAGCCGTCGAGCCTGCCACGTGCGAGAACGCCGCTGGCGGTCGATATCACCTCGCGAGGCTTCGCCGAGTCCAGCGCCACGTCCCCCTCCACTGGGGTGCTCAACGCGAAGAGCTGGAACACGTAACGGTGCGGGCCGTGTCCCTTGATCGGTCCCGGCCCCCGGTACCCGCGACCCATGCCGGAACGGAGCACGCGCACGCCCTGCCCCGGGTTGTTCGCGTCCAGCGCGCCCTGCGGCAGGCTGATCACCGACGCGTCGAGCAGCGCGACGCAGTGCACGAACGGGGCCGGTGTCGGCGCGTCAGGATCCTCGACAACCAGCAGGAACTGCGCCGTGCCCTCCGGCACCTCGGTCCAGTCGAGCGCCGGCGACACGTCCTTGCCGCCGAGCCGGCTGGCGACGTGGATCAGGCCGATCGCGCCCTCGTGCTCGAAGTCCGGGCTCGTCACCTTGAGGGTGTCTGGTCCCGCGAGGTTCGGCGCGTTCCAGGCGAGCTTGCGCTCCCCCGCCCGGCGGTTCTTCAGCGCCCTGCCAAGCCATGCCATGGCTTTCTCCCTATATCAAAGCCGACGGTCATCCGCCGGCGTGAGCAGCGGCCGCGCGAAACGGCAGATCTCCTCGGCCGCGTCAAATTCCTCGGTAACGAGCCAGTGCTCGCCGCCGAACACCGTCCAACTGACTACCCGCGTCCCGCCCGCGCCCGGCTCTGACGTGTTCCGGCTCGACAGCTCGGTCACGTGAGTCTGCCCGGGACCTGACGGGCACCGGTCGATGGTACGCCATCGCGCGGCGGTCTCCTCCAGCGAGAGCGTACGACCGCGCAATTCCCCGTTCGGCCGCGATGCCGGGAGTAGCCGCCCTCGATCGGGGAGATGGAATCCGCCGCTGGAGTGGATAAGAATCGCCGACACGGCGTGCGGTGGGGACACCGCGACCGTCCGCCCAGCAGCCGCCCTGGCCGTCAGGGAACGCGACCGCGAAGCCCCAGTTGTCCACAACCGCGGGCTGAAGGTACGGACCAGCCCGCCCACGATCAGCTCAAGACCCACCCGCCGCCGTTTAGCTGCCCCATGGATGTCCCACCGCTGGCGGAATAGGCCCAGCGATGGGACATCCATGGGGTCGCCGACCGCGCTGGGCGGATCACCCCTCCGGGGTCAGGGCGATGACGCAGGCGGCGGGGGCCTCCGGGAGGGATACCGACATGACACCGGCTTCCGGGTCCCAGGAGACCTGGGCCGAGGAGGCGGCCGGGTAGCGGACACGAGGCTGTACCGCCTGGCCGCGCAGGTGCGGGAGCGGGAGGGCCGCGGTGTCGGGCGAGCCGGCTCCGAGCGGAGGGCGGCGCCAGACGGTCAGGTAGCTGGCTGACGGGGCCCGCAGGCCGACCGCGATCCACTCGTCCGTCCAGCGCGGCAGCCCCAGCGGCCAGAACGGCACGCTCACCGGCACCTCGGAACGGATCTCCTTGAACAACCGGACCGCGTCCGCGACGAGCGACCGCTGCGCCGGCGCCATCTTGTCCAGGTGGCCCGACAGGTAGAGCCGGCCGGGCAGCCCGGTGCACATGGTGAACGCGATCTCGTCGTCGGTGAAGGACGGCTGCGGATACGCCCAGTTGGCCGCCTGCTCCGGTGTCATCGCGGCGAGTGCGGCCGCGGCGATGGGCGGATAGCGCAGGAAGTCCTGCTGGTCGCTGGTCGACTGGAGCTGCAGCCGGGACAGCATGGCATAGTCGCTGCGCATCGCGCCGGACGAGCAGTTCTCCAGCACGAGGCCTGGGTGCCGGTCGAGCACGCTGTCCAGCCAGTCGAGCAGCGCCCGGTTGGCGGCCAGCAGGCCCGCGCCAGTGCTGACGCCTCCAGCGTCGGTGCCCGGGGAGATGAAGACGTTGTAGTCGAGCTTGAAATACCCGGTACCGAGGTCGTTGACCAGGTAATCCACCACCTCGTTCAGGTGCTTGACAGCCGCCGGGTGACGCAGGTCGAGGTGGTACCGCAAGTGCTCGG
Organism: Streptosporangiaceae bacterium; assembly: GCA_050012355.1. Classification (GTDB taxonomy): domain Bacteria; phylum Actinomycetota; class Actinomycetes; order Streptosporangiales; family Streptosporangiaceae; genus JBEKHI01. The sequence continues at coordinate 12,716 of JBEKHI010000216.1, forward strand.
CCACCCGTCGGCCGTTGCGCTGGAAGAACGCCTCGTCCGGCAACTGGCTGGCGATCGGCGACCGCACCCCGACCACTTCTGGCTCCAGCCAGAGACCGGGAACCATGCCGCGGTCCCTGATCCGGCCGAGCACCTCCTCGATCCCGCCGGGAAACCGGGACGGCGACGGCCGCCACTCCCCCACCGTGTCCCACCACTCGTCGTCGATGCTGGCGTACCAGCCCGAGTCGATCACGAAGTACTCGGCGCCGACCTCCGCGGCGGCGTCGATCAGCGGCAGCAGCTTCTCGGTCGTCGGGTCACCGTTCAGCGTGTTCATGTAGTCGTTAAAAATCACCGGCAGCCGTACGTGGTCAGCGTGCGGTCGGCGGAATGCACGCCGGGCGCGGGTCAGGTTCGCGATCGCGCCTTCGAAGCCAGCCGCGCTCACCGCGACGGTGACCGGGACCGTGGTGAACGACCCGCCGGGTTCGAGCGCGACATGCCAGTGGTGCTCGGCTTCGGCGGGTCCGAGCAGCGCCAGGTAGGTACCGGTCGCCGCCCCAGGCGGCTGATGCCGTCCGCCGAGACCCGGCTTGTCCTGAACCACCCGGCGGGTGCACTCGCCCGCTTGCCAGTGCCACGCGCCGTTATGGTCAATCTGGAATGCCCATGCGGCGGAAGGTCCGGTCAGGACGCCCATGGGCAGGTGCGTGCCGGAAGACCAGCTGCCGGCGCCGGTGCGCAGCAGCGCGCCGCGCGGATCGGCGCCGTGGACGCCGCGGTTCAGGTCAGGAAGGGAATCGCGCAGCGGGGCGTGCTGCCAGCGGCCCTCGGCCAGCCAGTCGTTGTCCGCCCAGCTCACGGTCAGGTCGTCGGGGCTGGGCAGCGCGCCGGCCAGCAACGATGTCACCGATTCAACGACGACCGGTCCGGTTCCCTCGTTGACCAGGCGGGTCCAGCAGCGGACGGCGCCGGTGCCGGGGGCGACCCGGTAGAAAACCTCGGCGCGCAGCCCGGTGAGCGGGTCCGCCAGATCAACGCGGAGCTCGTCGCCAAGAGCATGGCTCACGTAACGGAACCGCCCGCCCGCGTCGGACTCGCAGTACCGTCGGCCGGACCACAGCCTGCCCTCGCCGGCCAGCAAGACATCCACCAGCGGCAGCGCGGCCGGGTTGATCTCTGCC
>JBEKHI010000217.1:0-17824 GCA_050012355.1 Streptosporangiaceae bacterium
ACCAGAAAAGAGCGCGGGCAGCGCCGCACCGCCCAGCAACGGCACACCCAGGCCGACGGCTTTACCACGCCCATGAGCACCACCAGTACCACCAGCAGCACCCGACCTGAGGCCGCCGGGCACCGCAGCCAGCCCAGCCGCCTACGGCCCGCAGCCACCCGACTTTCACGCCACCGCGACCCCCCCGGGACGAGGCAGGCTTTTCTTGGTAGTGCAGCACCCACCAGGATGGGCACGGGGGCATAAGCCTGGGAAGCCGGAACGTTAGCCATTCGTGGATGGACGCGAGTGGTTGAACGAGTTGCCAGAGAGTCTGAAGGCACAGCGGCGAATCATGCGGCGGCTAGTGGAGCTGTGCCTGGTGACACCAGAGGCCCGGGTGTTCCTGGTGGGCTGCTCCATCGGGCGCGGGGTGGCCGATGAGTTCTCCGACGTCGATTGCTTCCTTGGCACCACCGAGGACGGTGTTGAAAAGACCGTGAACGCGGTCCACGCGGCCCTGCCCGAGATGGGTGACCTCGTTGACACGATGCAGCATTCCTATAAGGGACTGACCCGGATCGTCGGCCAGTTCGGCGGCACCGTCCAGCTCGACCTGGTGGTGGCACCCGCCGTCACCGGCCTGGCCTTTGACGAGGTGGCCCTCTACGACCCGGACGGGCTGTTGACCGGCACCCGGGTCAAGGTCGCCGATATCGTCACCGCGGACGACATCCGCGAGTGGGCGTTTCTAGGCTGGAACGCGCTCGCCAACCTGGTCAAGTACCTCGCCCGCGGATCGCGGTGGGAAGCCCTCGACCAGCTCAACGACGCCAGGGACCGGATCTGGGCGCTATGGGCGGCCGCCCGCAGAGCGCACTACCCGGTCTACGGGCTCACCCAGGTGCTCGACCACGACCCCGGTGACCTGCCCGAAGGCATCGAGGCGACCGTCGCTGGCCTGGACGCCGGCGAGCTGCGGGCGGCGGCGCGCAAGTCGGCAGCGCTACTGACCCAGGTCAGCCGGCTCGCCGCGGAACGCTACGACGTCGAGCTACCCGGGCCGATGGCCGCCCACGTGACCGCGCTGCTGGGCTGATCACGCTGACCGGCCGGCCCGACGGCCGGAGAAAACGCAGTCGGCTATGGACAAGCCGCTGACGTAGGAGCTGGAGCATAGGCCCGCCGCCGTGCGGCCTGCCGCGTAGAGGCCAGCTACCGGCGTGCCGTCGGCGCGCAGCACCTGGCCAGTCGACTCGCTCACGACGAGCCCGCCGAGGGTCAGGACCGGGGTGGGGTAGAACGGCCGCGGGCGGATCGAGCAGTCGATCAGCGAATACGGCGGCGTCTCCAGCGGCACGACCCCTGGCTTGCCGAACGCGTCAGGCGACGCGGCGTTGTACTCCTCCACCGTCACTGCCAGCCCGTGCGGATCGACACCGGCCCGCACCGCCACCCCCATCACGGTCGGCTCGGTCGCCCTGGTCAACAGCAGGTAGAACCCCTGCAGCCGCTGGAACCAGAGCACCGGCCCGCGCAACTGCCGTTTCGCGAGCGCCACGGTGGCGGCGTCCACCAGCAGCCACGCTTTGCCGCCGGCCGCCGCGACCGCGTCCCCGATCGCCGCGCCGTACCGCGACTCGTCGCAGATCCGTTTCCCGTCCGGACCGACGAGGATCCCGCGCGCGAATACCGGCGGCGGGGTGAGGAACCGCCACATCGACACCCGGTCGAGGAACCGGGTGGCCCCGCCCGCCGAGGTTCCCAGCCGGATGCCGGCCCCGTCATCCCCCGCGGTGGCCAGCGGCAGCCCGCCCCGCGAGGTGGGCGCGTGTTCCCGCAGCAAGGCGCGGTTTCCGCCGAATCCGCCGCTCGCCAGCACCACGCCGCGGGTCGCGTGAATCCGGGTCGGCACGGCGAACCGGCGTTCCAGCGCGCCGAGTGGCCGCAGCGCCAGCCGACCGAGTCGCGGCAGGTAAAGCAGCGGTTTACGTGACCACCGGTACAGCAGCGCGTGCGCGAGCCTTGGCACCCGGCCGCGCAGCGTCAGGCACTCCACGCCGGTCACCCGCCCGTCTTCGGTGATCAGGCCGGTCACTCGGGTCTGCGTCCGCACCTGGACGCCCGCCGCCCGCACCGCCGCCGACAGCCGCGCATGCAGCACCCGGCCGGACGTGCCGCGCCCCTTCGCCCGGTGCCCACGCGGCGCGGGCTGGCCGCCCGCTGACAGTTCACTGCCCGAGTAGTACAGGTAGTGCTTGTTCGACGGGTAGGACGTCTTGTCCGGGCACAGCGACCCCTCGAAAGGCACGCCGTGTCCCTCCAGCCACGTGAGCATCTGGGTGCTCCCGTCGCAGAATTCGCGAAGGGTGTCCTCGGTCACCGCGTCGCCGACCTCGCCGCGCAGGTAATCCCGCATCGCCTCCGCCGTATCCACGACCCCGGCGGCGCGCTGCTGCGCCGTACCACCTCCCGCGTACACCACCCCGCCGGACAACGCCGTCGCGCCGCCGCCAGTAAACCGCTCCACGATGATGACAGAACGGCGGTTGGCCACTGCCTCGAGCGCCGCGCACGCTCCCGCCGCGCCGAAGCCGACCACCACGACATCCGCTTGCCGCTCCACGCTCGGAATGTAACACGTTCTAGTGTCGAAACTGAAACACGTTCTACTATGGGGGGATGGATGTCGACGTGGTAGTCGTGGGCAGCGGCGCCGCCGGGATGACGGCCGCGCTGGCAGCGGCCCGCCGGGGGCTGTCCGCCGTGGTGATCGAGAAGGCTGCCGTGTTCGGCGGAACCACCGCTCGTTCTGGTGGCGGGATATGGATACCCGGCAACTCGGTGCTGCGGCGGGCGGGGGTAGTGGATACGGCGCAGGCCGCCAGTGAGTACCTGGCGTATGTCGCGCCCGAGGTGCCAGCCGGGCGGCGGGCCGCGTTCCTGCGCCACGGTCCGGAGATGCTCGACTTCGTGCTGGCGAACACCCCGCTGCGGCTGATGTGGGTCCCCAGCTACGCGGACTACTACCCGGAAGCGCCGGGCGGGGTGCCGGGCGGCCGGTCGCTTGAGCCCATACCGATCGACGGGCGGATCCTCGGGGCGGAACTGGCCCGGCTGGCGCCGCCGTACCTGCCCGCCCCGGCCGGAGTGGTGGTGACGCAGGCGAACTACCGGTGGCTCTCGCTCGGGCCACGGCATCCGCGCGCCGTGCTCGCGGCCGCGCAGGTCGCGGGTCGGGTGCTGCGGGCGCGGGTACTCAGGCAGCGACTGCTCGGGCTCGGCCTGGCACTCGCGGCCGGACTGCGGGCCGGGCTGCTCACCGCGGATGTCCCCGTGCTACTGGAGACGTCGCTGACCGGGCTGCTGACCGCCGACGACGGCCGGGTCACCGGGGTACAGGTCTCCGGAGCACAGACCGGCGACGAGTCGATCACCGCGCGGCGCGGGGTGGTGCTCGCGTCCGGCGGTTTCGAGCGGAATGAGGCGATGCGTCACCGCTACCAGCGCGAACCGATCGGGGCGGACTGGACAACCGGCGCGCCGGGCAACACCGGCGATGGCATCGTCGCGGGAACGGAGACGGGCGCGGCGCTTGACCTGATGGACGACGCCTGGTGGGGACCGGCGATCCCGCTGCCAGGCGGGCCGTTCTTCTGCCTGGCCGAACGGTCACTGCCTGGCTGCGTGCTGGTGAACTCGGCCGGCCAGCGGTTCGTGAACGAGTGCGCGCCGTACGTGGACGCGGTGCACGCCATGTACGACACGGATTCCATCCCGGCCTGGCTGGTGTTCGACCAGCGCTACCGCGACCGCTACGTGTTCGCCGGGTTGCCGCCGCATCGGCCGCTGCCAAAGCGCTGGTACGCGGCGGGCGCCGTGTTCCGCGCGTCAACGTTGCCGGAGCTGGCCGGATTGATCAACGTTGACGAGACTGGGCTCACCAAGACGGTCGCGCGGTTCGGCGAGTTCGCCGCGTCGGGCACCGACCCCGACTTCGACCGGGGCGCGTCCGCGTACGACCGGTATTACGGCGACCCCCGGGTGCGGCCCAACCCGAACCTGGCCGCGCTGTCGAAGCCACCGTTCTACGCGGCGAAGATCGTCCCCGGCGATCTCGGCACCAAGGGCGGACTGGTCACCGACGAGCGGGCCCGGGTGCTGCGCGGCGACGGAACGCCGATCGAAGGCCTGTACGCCGCGGGCAACGTGTCCGCGGCCGTGATGGGACACAGCTACGCTGGCGCCGGCGCCACCATCGGCCCGGCGATGACCTTCGGCTACATCGCCGCGATGGATCTGTAAGCGGGCCCATGGATGGGCCGTCGCTGGGGTCGAGTGAGCCTTACCGGCCCGCTACGTTCGGCGTCGCGAAGTGGTTGTCACGCATCAGGTTGAGCAGCTCACTCAGGCGCGCTTCCAGGCGCTCCTCCTCGACGCTCGCTCCATCCTGTGCGGTCTGATCCATCATCGCTCCATTCATAACGTTTATGTTACTACGGCAGGTCAGGACACTATCTGGCACTTCGCCGGAAAGCACGCACCGACACGCCATCCGTAAGAATCCTTACGTGTCCTCCCCCACGTGAGTGTGGTGGGTGCTGCACTACCCAGAGTCTTTGCTGGGTAACGCCACACCAACCAGAATCGTCGGACACGGCAGCTGGCCTGTAACAATGCTTCCGTGGACATCAAGGCTGTGATCTTTGATTTCGACGGCGTGCTGCTGGACACCGAGGCCACCTTGCTGGCGGCGTGGCAGCAGGAGTACCGGTGGCACGGGCTCGAGCTGGAGACCGAGAGCTTCTGGCCGGGCCACGGCGGGGACGTCACCGAGGAACGGTACGCGCGGCTGGCGGCGGCCGTCGGGCCGGCTTTCGACCGCGACGCCAGCCATGCGAGGCGGATCGCCTACCGGGACGAGCTGAACAGCCGCCTTGAGCTGTGTCCAGGAATCGGCGGCTGGCTGGACACCGCCGTCGCGTCCGGGTTCCGGCTAGCCATCGCCAGCAGTTCGGGGCGTGCCTGGGTGCTTCCGCTGCTGGCGACGACCGGCCGGAGCGCGGACTTCGAGGTCATCGCCTGCGGCGACGAGGTCGCCGCGCCCAAGCCCGCCCCGGATGTCTACCTGCTCGCCCTGACCCGGCTGGGGATCTCACCCGGCCAGGCGATCGCCATCGAGGACTCGCCGCACGGGGTGGCAGCCGCCAAGGCGGCCGGGCTGCGCTGCGTCGCGATCCCGAGCCGGGAGATGGACACCGGGTCGTTCGCGGGCGCCGACCTGGTGCTCGCCAGCGCCACCGAGACCAGCCTGGACGAAGCGATCGCGGCGGCTACCCGCTAACCGTGGCCAGTGCCTCGGCAACGCTGTCCGGAACCTCATACCACACCAGGTGACCGGCGCCGGGAACGACGCGAACGGTGGCGTCCGGCAGCAGCGCGGCGGTCTGCTCCCCCTGGCTGACCGGCATCGGGCTACGCTCGCCGAGCAGGAACACCGCCGGGACCGTCACCGACTTCAGCGTGCTCGCGAAGCCGTTCGCCAGGCTCTCCAGCACGGACGCATTTGTCTGGGCATTGACAGCCAGCGACAGGCGCAGCGATGGGGGGTACGGCAACGCGGCCGCGGGATCAGCGAAGTACTGTGGCCACAGCAACCGCAGCCATGCCGTCGCGTCCTCGTCGCTCGGCTCCGGTCCCGACAGCCGCTGGCCGAGCTCGGCGTACGTGGTCATCGACTCCGGCGGAAGTCCCTCGGCTAGACGCTGACCTAGCGCGGTCATGCCGCCGTCGTCGCCCGCCGCGCCAAGCCCGTCGACCGATACCAGCCCGACAACCCGGTCGGGGTGCGCGGCGGCGATCTGCAGGGCGAGGTGACCGCCCCACGAATGCCCCAGCAGGACGGCGCGCTCGACACCGACGGCATCCAGCACCGCGATGGCGTCCGCCACGTGCTGCTCGACGGTGAACGGCCCGTCGGTAGCAGACGGCTCGAGCCCGCGCTGCTGGTAGCTGATCGTCCGCCAGCCGCCGAGTTCCCCGCCGAGCAAGTCATCCATGTAGTCGGTCATCCCAGGGCCACCGTGCAGCAACAGCACCGGCGGACCGCCGGGATCACCGCCGGTGTGTCCGGCGATGGGCCCGGCGGGGGTCTCAGCAACAAATTCCATGACGCAGAACTTATGAGACCTATACGGCTCCCCGCAATAGCTGGGCCCCAGCGATGGGACATCGATAGCGGTATACCGCTATCGATGGGACATCCATGGGGTCGCCGAGCGCCGCTAGGACGGCCGGTAACCGGCTCCGGTGAGCATCCGGCGCAGGTCAATCACCATCTGGTCGTCGATGTCCTTGCCGGACGGCGGGTCGAGGAACTCCAGCTCCGGCCCGATCTTGACGGCGACCTTGCCGTCATGATGCTGCGTTACCGTGCCGATGGCTTCCAGCAACGACACCACCGCGTGCCATTCGATGTTGTGGCTCGTCGGGTGCCGGAATATCTCGCGCAGCGTATCCCGGTGACGGCCGTCGAGATGTTCAGAATCAGGTCCAGTTGTCATGCCACTATCCCTTCCGTTATGCGCGCCCGCGGCGCAGCAAGGCGGCTACCGGTTCCCCGGCCAGCGGACCGGAGCGGTCCGGCAGCCGCACGACGATCGCGTCCTGGTGCAACGCGGCCCAGACCAGCCCGTCCGCCAGCGGAACCTTGACGCCGGAGTCGGAGTCGCCGGTGAGGAATTCGGTCGGACGCTGACCGATCCAGTAGCTGCCGCCATCGTCTTCCTGCCCGATGTCGGCCGCGACCAGCAAGACGGCGACCTGCTGCTCGGCCAGCTGGCCGGCGACCGCGTCGATCCCGCGAACCGCGGCGGGGTCGGGTCCTTCGGCCGCGCTGGCGATCAGGTCACCGACGGCGCTGATGGCAGCCGCGGTGATCCCGTCCAGCGCCACGTCGATCCGCGCGCCGAGCTGTTCGTCGCTGTCGGTGGCAACCGGTCCTGAGTCGATCGTGACGACCGGGCCGAGTGAATCTGGCAGATGGCTCGCCACCGCATCGAGTATGTGCTGATCCCCCGCGCCGAGGATGACGTGCGCGCCCACGCTGGCCGCCGCATCGGCGGCCCGCGCGGCGATGAACTTAGCGTTCCGTTCGCCGCCGCTGTCCGGCTCGGGGCCGGTCTGGTGCCGCTCCCCGTGGTGCAGCGCGGGGGGCCTGCCTGGATGCGGATCGCGCTCCGCGCCCGGGCGGTCATCGGCCGCCAGCAGCCGGCCAGGACCCTGATCGCCGGCCGCGTGCGCGATCACGGAGGCGCCGTCACGGTCGGCCAGCACGACCACATGGGCCGGGCGGCGGGCGGCGGCCGCGGCCACCTCCAGCAGCCGCGGCAGCGGCCCCACCTGGACCGAGGCCACGGCGAACCCGGGCGGCAGCCAGCGCGCGAGCACTGCCTGGCCCTGCGCCGCGACCACCACCCGGACGCCGCGGCCGAGCGGGTTCCCGGCGCCGACGGCCAGCGCTTGCGCGGTGCTCTGGGCGGCGCCCTGTTCGAAGGCTGTCCGGGCGGCGTCGGCCCAGTCCACATCCCAGGCGTGTTGTCGTTCCGATTCTGACTCGGGCACTTCGGCCGTCGCCGTCACCACCAGGTCAGAACCCGACAATTCGGGCTCAATGGCACGCAATCCAGCATCCAGTTCCAGCCGGCCAAGCTTGAGCAGCGGAAGCGCAATCGGGAGATCTGCCATGGTCCTATCTGAACAGGTCACCTTTAGTCATCACAACCCGGGGGGCATAAACGACCCCACAATCACGGCAAATAACGCAAATACCCGCAGCGCGGCGTGGCCAGGTGGAAACATAGGGCCGGGTCCAGGAAATGGATGGTGAGGCACGGGTGGCCGAGGAGCCCTCTGGACAGCCGGACGGGCTTCTGGTCAGGCTGGGGCCGGGTTCGCTGGTGGCCGGCTACCGGCTGGAGCGGCGGATCGGGGCCGGCGGAATGGCGGTGGTGTTCCGCGCCCATGAGGAGCGGCTTGGCCGCATGGTGGCGCTCAAGATCCTGCCGCCGATGCTGTCCGGAGACCGGGAATTCCGCGGACGGTTCATCCGCGAGTCCCGCTTGGCCACGGCAGTGGACGACCCGCACATCCTCCCGATCTACGGAGCCGGCGAGGCCGATGGCGTGCTATTCATCGCCATGCGCCTGGTGACCGGCGGCGACCTGAGCTCGGTGATCAGACGCGAGGGCCCGCTGGCGCCGGGTCGCGCCATGTCTTTCATCGCACCGGTGGCGGCTGCCCTGGACGCTGCCCACGACGCCGGACTGGTGCACCGGGACGTCAAGCCGGCCAACATCCTGGTGGACATCCGGCCGGGCCGGCCTGAGCACGTGTACCTGTCGGACTTCGGGCTGAGCAAGAGCGCGATGTCGGTTACCGGCCTGACCGGGACCGGGCAGTTCATGGGAACACCCGACTACTGCGCGCCGGAGCAGATCGCTGGCCAGCCGGTGACCGGCCAGGCGGACCAGTACACGCTCGGATGCGTGGCGTTCACCCTGCTCACAGGTCAGATGCCGTTCGTGCGCGACGAGCCGATGGCCGCGATGTGGGCGCATGTGTCCCAGCCGCCGCCCTCGATGACCGCGCTGCGACCGGACCTGCCGGAGGCCGTGGATCACGTCATGGCCAGGGTGCTGGCCAAGGCGCCGGAAGATCGGTTCCGCGACTGCCAGGAGTTCACCGCCGCACTGGGCCAAGCGCTCCGCGCACCGCGATCCGGCCCTCGGCCCATGTCCCGCACTCCCGCGAGCCCGGCGTTCCGGACGCCTACCGTGGTGCCGCAGGCTGATCATGCGTCCGGCGCCGCCACGCATTCGGCGCGCCGCGGACAGGTCCCCGGTCCAGCCGCGCACCGCCGACGCCGGCGAGCACTATGGACCGGTGTCATGGTGGGGGTGGTCGTGGTGCTGGTTGCCGGGGGAATCGTCGTGGAAGGGAGCATACTCTCGGCACCCAGGACGAGATCCCTGCCGCCGCCCCAGCACACCCCGGCGGCCGCGACCCTGGCGGGGACACTGACCGACCCCGGTGGCGAATCCGTGGGCGCGATCGCCTTCGGTGACAACGGCACGACGCTGACCACGGCCGACGCGGACGGCAGCGCCTACGTCTGGAACACGCGCACTCGAGGCCTCATGACCACGCTGACCGGTTTCGGAAGCCCGGTCGGCCCGGCCTCGTTCAGCCCTGGCGCAGACGAACTTGCCACCTACGACGGGCAAAGCGTCGCCGTCTGGAATCTCACTACACAACAGCGCATCGGCACCGTTTCCAGCTCCGATTGCCCGTGCGCGCTCGGCCCAGGCGGCACGGAGATAGCGGCAACGTACAGCTCCATCGAGCGTCTCGCTGTCATATCCGACGTATCCGCCGGCACCATCGAAGGGACGTTCGCGGGGGAAGGCACCACCAGCCATCTAGCCACTCTTGCCCTCAGCGCCGATGGCGAGCTCCTGGCCGTGAACTACGTGGACCACCGGACGTACCTGTTCGACATCCAGGCCAACCGCGACCTCGGCGCGCTGACCGGGTCCGGCAGCGAAGGCACCAACGAGATGGTATTCAGCGCGGACGGGACGACGCTGGCCACCGGCGACAAGAACGGCAGCACCTACGTGTGGAATGTCGCCACGCACCACCTGATCGCCGCGCTGCCTGATCCCGACCGTGCCGCGATAGAGCTCGTCGCGCTGAGCCCAGACGGCAAGCTGCTCGCGACGAGCGGCGGGAGCGGGCGCGTCTACCTGTGGAACGTGAGCAGACATAAGATCATCGCCACCGTGCCCGCTCCCGGCCAGGAGACCCCGTTCTGCGCCGCGTTCAGCCCAAGCGGCACGACCCTCGCCGTCACGGGCAACGACAAGACCTACCTATATAACCTGCACACGTAACACGCCCTGCAGGATGAGGGCGCTGGTGGGGACGCCGGTGCCGGCGGTGACCAGGACCGGGCCGTCGCCGGGTACCTGGTTGATGGCGGTGCCGCGGATCTGCCGGACGCCCTCGGCGATGCCGTTCATGCCATGGATGTAGGCCTCGCCGAGCTGGCCGCCATGCGGGTTGAGCGGCAGCCGGCCGCCGAGTTCGATCGCGCCGTCGGCGATGAAGTGCCGGGCCTCGCCGCGCTCGCAGAAGCCAAGCTCTTCGAGCTGCATCAGCACGTACGGGGTGAAGTGGTCGTACAGGATCGCGGTGCGGATGTCGGCCGGGCGCAGCCCGGACTGGCGCCAGAGCTGACTAGCGGCGACGCCCATCTCGGGGAGCGTCGCGATGTCCCGGTCGTAATAGCTGGTCATCGTGTACTGGCCGGGGCCGCTGCCCTGCGCCGCGGCGGCGATCACGGTCGGCCTCCCCCGCAGGTCCCGGGCCCGCGACAACGACGTGACGACCACGGCGACCGCGCCGTCGCTTTCCTGGCAGCAGTCCAGCAGCCGCAGCGGCTCGGCGATCCACCGGGATTCCTGATGCTCGGCTAGCGTGATGGGCCGCTGATAGAACCAGGCATAAGGGTTGGTAGCCGCGTGCCGTCGGTCAGCCACACTGACCAGGCCGAAGTCGGCGCTGACAGCGCCATAGGCATGCATGTACCGGCGGGCGGACATCGCGACGGTCGCGGCGGGGGTCGCCAGTCCCATCGGGTAGTGCCAGCCGTTGTCCACCCCGGAAGTCGTCGGCGCCCGCACGGCGGACTCCTGCACCCGGCCGAACCGACTGCCCGACCTCTCATTCATCGCCCGGTAGCAAACCACGACCGACGCGACCCCGGTGGCGACGGCCATCGCGGCGTGCTGCACGACCCCGCAGGCGGCGCCGCCGCCGTAGCCGACGGTGCCGAAGAACCTCAGCTCCGGGATGCCGAGCTCGCGGGCCACCGCGATCTCGGAGTTGGAGTCCATGGTGAAGGTGGCCAGCCCGTCCACGTCGGCGGGGGTCAGCCCGGCGTCGGAAAGGGCGGCGCGCACCGCTTCGCAGGCCAGCCGCAGCTCGGACCGGCCAGAGTCCTTGGAGAACTCGGTGGCCCCGACGCCAGCGATCGCGGCCTCGTTCACCGGACCTCCACCGTCGCCGTGACGTGATCGCCGAGCGAGCAGCGGCCGGTGACCAGAACGCGGCCGTCGGACGCCGTGCGCCCCGTGAAGGTCAGCGTGTCCCCGGCGTGGCACGGGACGCCGAGCCTGATCGAGATCGAGCGGAACTCGGCGCCGGGCACCGACTCGCTGACGTAGCGCTGCACCAGCCCGGTGGTGGTGAGGATGTTCAGGAAGATGTCCTTCGCTCCCCCGGCGACCGCGCGGTCCCGGTCGTGGTGCACGTCCTGGAAATCGCGGGTGGCCAGCGCGGTCGAGACGACGAAGGTGGGCGTCACGTCGATCGTAAGCGCCGGGAACTCGTCGGCGGGCCGCCAGCCGGGCAGCGTCAGCGACTCGTCAACGTTGATGAACGTCGCCCGCACCGGCAACCCGATCCGTACCTCTTGCGCCGCAATCCCGGTCAGCTCCGCCATCACCCGCACCCCCTCTTCGGCGAGGTCCACGAGCGCCACGATGAACGGCGTCTTCTTCCCCGGAACCGGCGGATGATGGTGCACCACGTAGCTGTAGACCTCGCCGGTCCCCGCCGCCACCGTGTACGACCCATCCTGCGCCGCTCCGCAGCGCGGGCACATCGGCCCGGGCGGATGCCGCAGGGCGCCGCACGACGGGCAGCGCTGGATGCGCAGTTCACCGGCCGAGGTGCCGTCCCAGAAGAACGCGGTGTCCTGGGTGACCGGCGGCCGCATGACAGCACTCGCCGGGCGGGGAGCCGCGGGCGCCGGCTGATACTTCAGCACCCGGAAGTCCATCTCGGCGACCGGTTCATCGCCCGCGAACCAGGTTGACCGGGTGTTCACGAACCAGCCCTCGCCCAGCGCGGTCCGCTTCGGCCCGACGACATCGAGCAGCCGGGTCCGCACCGACAGCAACTCCCCCACCTTGAGGTACCGGTGGTAGGTCTGCGAGCAGTTGGTCGCGACGATGGCCGGGTAGCCCGCCGAGTCCAGCTCCGCGGTTATCACCGACAGCGGGTCATCGTCGGCCCGCGCTCCGCCCAGCCCGGGCATCGTCCAGGCCTGGATCATCGCGGGCGGCGCGAAGTCCCCTTCGGTCCCGGTCACGCCGAGCGCCTCGGTCCAGTTCCTGATCATCGGGGTGTTCACCGGGTCGCGCGCCAGCCGCGGCGCGCAGTCACCGGCCGCGATTAGCTCGGCGACCACCGACGAAACGCCCGCCGACGAGACGCTCATCGCGGCACCCTCGGCAATCCGAGCCCGAACGTCGCGATCAGCTCGCGCTGGATCTCGTTCACCCCGCCGCCGAAGGTCAGCACCGTGTTCCGCTTGATCTGGGTGTCAAGCCAGCTGGCCAGCTCCGCGGTCGCCGGATCGGCGAGGTCACCGTGCCGGGCCAGCACGTCATCGAGCACCGGGCCGAGCTCGATGATCACGTCCGAGGAGAACACCTTCACCGCCGACGCCGCCGCCACATCCAGCGTCGACGCCGCCGCCAGTTCCCAGTTGAGCAGCTCGTTCACCCGCAACGCGGCGCGCGTCATCGCGAGCGCGCGCCGCACGTCAGGCTCGGACACCACCCCGGAAGCCGCCGCCCAGTCGCGAACCCGCTCATAGAGCCCGGCGAGCCGGCCCGCCGGACCCAGCATCACCCGTTCGTGATTGAGCTGGGTCGTGATGAGTCGCCAGCCGCCGTTATGGTCGGCTACTCGCATTGATACCGGGACCCGCACGTCGGCGAGGTAGACGGCGTTGACGTGGTGCGCGCCGTCGTGGGTGATGATCGGTGTCCAGGAGAAACCGGGATCCGAGGTGTCCATAATGAGGATCGTGATCCCCTTGTGCCGTTCGGGACCGGTACGGCAGGCCAGCCACACATAATCGGCGGCGTGCGCGCCGGTGGTGAAGATCTTCTGCCCGTTCACCACATACTCGTCGCCGACGATTTCCGCCTTGGTGCGCAGCGCCGCGAGATCGGTGCCCGCTTCCGGCTCGGTGTAGCCGATCGCGAAGTGAATCTCGCCGGCCAGGATCTTCGGCAGGAAGAACTCGCGCTGCTCGCGGCTGCCGTGTTCCATCAGCGTGGGCCCGACCGTCTGCAGCGTGACCGATGGCAGCTGCACGTCGGCCCGGGCCGCCTCGTTCGCGAAGATCTGCTGCTCCAGCTGCCCGAAGCCGCGCCCGCCGTACTCCCGCGGCCAGCCCACGCCGAGCCAGCCGTCGCGGCCCATCCGCCGCACGACCGTCTTGTAGGCCGGACCGTGCCGGTCGGTCTCCATCTCGTCCCGCTCGGCGTCGGTCATCAGGGTCGCGAAGTACTCCCGCAGCTCGTCGCGGAGCGCCACCTGCTCGGGCGTCAGGTCGATGAACATGCCAGCCGCTCCAGCCGGTACTCCGCGCCGCCGAGCGCCCGGGCCTGGTCCGCGATCAGTGACGAGAACCGGTGCAAGGGATAGGTCGTGTCCATCCCTATCCCGCCGTGCAGATGATGACAGGCCATAACGGCGCTCCTGGCTCTCCCGGCCGCCCAGTATCCAGCCAGGTCGATATCGCCATCCGCGTCCCGGCCGGTTTCCAGCCGCCAGGATGCCGACAGCGTGACCAGGTGCAGGGTGCGCGATGTTATGGAGACCTCAGCGATCTGCTGCGCGACGGACTGCAGCGCGGCCAGCGGCTTGCCGAACTGGTGCCGGGTCGCGACGTGCTTGGCGGTGAGGTCGAGCGCCGCGGCGAGCGCGCCATCGGTCCCAGCCGTATCTTGCTGTTATCAGGAGTCATCGTGATCCCGGCCGCGGCGGTGGCGACGACCGCGACATCGGCACCGGCCGGGATGAGCAGGTAGTCCGCTTCGGTCGCGTACGCGACGCCTGGCCGCACGCCGGAGATCGTGGTGCCGGCGAGCCGGGCCCACCCTCGTTCTGATACAGCGGAAGCCAGGGCGGGACGGCGGGAAAGCAGCGTGCGGTCCCCCCACCGGGCGAGCGGTAGCGCGGCGGTCATCAGCGGGGCGACGGTGGCGTCCGCGTGGCGGCCAGCCTCGGTGAGCAACGCGGCCAGCTCGGTGACGGTCAGGCCCGCGCCGCCGAGGTCCTCCGGCACCGGGAGATCTTTGAGCTCGGCCTTGTCGGCGTAAGCCTCGGCGGCCGCCCGCTGGCGCTCGGTGGGGGTGAAGTCGATCATCGCGGGAGCCCGAGCACGCGTTCGGCTACCTGGTTGAGCAGGATCTGGGTGGTACCGCCGGCGATCGACAGGCAGCGGGTCAGCAGGAACTCAGTGGCCTCCGGCGAATCAATCGCGCCATTGCGGCCCAGCGTTCTCAGCTCCTGCTCCGCTTGACGCTGGCGGGATTCGACGCCGACCAGCTTGCGGATCGCGGGGTGGGTTCCGCGTTCGGCGAGCAGCGCTTCCACCTGCCCGGCGCCCATCCGCTCGCGTTCGGTGGCGAGCGTGGACATCGCGATCCGCCAGCCGTCGCCGGGCTGGCCGAGCAGGTTGTTCGCCGGCACGAACACGTCGTCCAGGAACACCTCGTTGAACACGCTGCGCCCGGTCATCTCACGCAGCGGGCGGATCGTGATGCCGGGCGCGCGCATGTCGACGAGGAAGTAGCTGAGGCCCTTATGTTTCGGGACGTCGGGGTCGGTGCGGGCCAGGCAGATCGCGTAATCGGCTTCGCGGGCGAGGCTGGTCCACACCTTCTGGCCGCTGAGCGTCCAGCCGCTGCCGGTCTTGGTGGCCTTAGTGCGGAGCGATGCGAGGTCGGAACCGGCCTCTGGTTCGCTGAACAGCTGGCACCAGGTGATGTCTGTGCTGTTGAAGCGTGCTTTTTGATCCTCGGTCCCGAACTGGTTGATCGCCGGGATCGCCCACATGCCGATGCTGGGCGGGCCGTCGTCGTTGTATCGATACGGCTCGTTTCGCGGCTCGATGTCGAGGAGCTGGCGGAGCGCGACCGCGCGGCGCAGGTACAGGTGGGCGTCGTGTTCCCAGGTGAAGCCGATGCCGCCGAGGACCTGCACGCAGTCCTTGGCGTTCTCCACCGCGTCCTCCAGCGCCTGCGCGGCGCTCGAGTCCCCGCCGCGGGACGCGTCCCAGGCGAGCGCGGCCGCGCGTTCGGCGCGGCAGGCCATGGTGGCGCAGAGGTGCTTGACCGCCTGGAACTCACCGATCCGGTGACCGAACTGACTGCGGGTCTTGGCGTAGTCGACCGCGGTCTCCAGGCACCAGCGGGCGACGCCGGCCGCCTCGGCGGCGAACAGCGCGCCAACCTGGGGTTTTCTGATGAGCTCGGCGGTGGCGTCGGCCAGCTCGATGGCGGTCAGCTCGCGGGAGAAGTCAAGCGGGGTCAGCGGCGTGACGACGGCGGGTCCGGTGACGTGGAACCAGTCGTGTCCGGTGGTGACGATCAGTTCGCCGGGGGTGCCGAGCACCGGGCTGGTCCGGCCGCTGATCGTGATCCGGCCATCGGGATGGCGAGTCGCGGCGAGGGTGCCGGGGCTGGTGGCGAACGCGCCGGTTTGGACCGAGCGGCCGAGAAGGTGACTGGCGAGCGCCGTCGGCAGCACGGGTCCGGGAGTAAGCGCGTGCGCGAGCTCCTCGACCGCGACCGCGAGGTCGGTGAGCGTGCCCTGCTCGACGCCGATCCCGAAGACACCCAGGTTGTCCAGGTCATGCCAGATCGCCGCGTATTTTTCGCGGGCCGGGCCGGACTCCATGGCGCGGACGGTGGCGATGGTCTGGGCGCGTTTGGCCCAGTCGCGCAGCGACGACGCGAGCGCCTGCTGCTCCCCGGTCACGGCGATCGGCACCGGCACCACCTCCGACCAAAATTAGAACACGTTCCAGTCTGTGGACGCCAGTGCGCGATATCAGAGTGAATTAGAACACATACCAGTTACTATGCCCCAGATGACCAGCTAGCGAGCCTGCTTAACGCATGTTTTACCAGGCCGAGAAGGTTCCGGTCGGTCGTTACTTGGTATCCTGGAAGCATGCCGGCAGCAAGAACAAGTACTAGTGAAGCAGCGGGCGACTCGGAGGCCGGGTCCGCCGCACAGCGCGACCGCCGCAACAGGATCCTCGACGCGACGCTGGCACTGGCGTCCAAGGGCGGCTACGACGCCGTGCAGATGCGCACGGTCGCCGAGCGGGCGGACGTCGCGCTCGGCACGCTCTACCGGTACTTCCCGTCCAAGATCCACCTGCTCGTGTCCGCGCTCGCGGCCGAGTTCGAGCGAACGCAGGACAAGCTCGACCGCAAGCCGATCCCCGGCGACACCACGTACGACCGGGTGCTGTTCGTGCTGAGCCGGATCACCAAGACCATGCAGCGCGAGCCGATGCTCACCGAGGCCATGACCAGGGCATTCATGTTCGCCGACCCGAGCGCGGCCGATGAGGTCATCATCGTGGGGCGCCGGATGGAGCGGATGTTCACCCGGGCGATGCACGACGGCGAGCCCACCCCCGACGAGGTGGCGATCGCCCGGGTGCTCGGCGACGTGTGGCTGTCCAGCCTGGTCCGCTGGGTAACACGGCGCGCGTCGGCCTCGGATGTCTCCAGCCAGCTGGAACTAGCCGCCCGCCTGATGCTGCGCTGATCCCCCTCCCTGTACAGACCCCGTCGATGACCCATCGCTGGGGCTGGAGCGCTAGCGATGGGCCATCGATGGCCGCGTAGATACTGCTGGAGGCGGGATGCGCCCGCCCCCTTGGGGGGGATGAGGGGGCGGGCGAGATCGATCCTACTCGACGGTAGATAGAACATGTTCTAAAGCTGTACCATCGTCGGGTGGTCGGTCGGGTAATTGCCAGCCGGCGAGTACGGGCCGGGGTGCTGGTCGTAGTGCTGGCCTGTTGCGCGTACGGCCTGTATCTCGACTGGCCGGGCACGGTCAGCGCGCTGAGCCGGCTGCGCTGGTACTCGGTGGCGGAGGCGCTGATCGCCGCGATAGCCGGGAACTGGTGCCTGATGTTCGCCTGGCGGGCGGTGCTCGCCGACTTCGGCTCGCCGCTTCGCCCCGGCGTCGCGGCCCGGATCTGCTTCCTCGGCCAGCTTGGCAAGTACGTGCCAGGAGCGGTATGGGCGGTCGCCGCCCAGATGGAACTCGGTCACGATCAGGGAGTGCCGCGGCGGCGCGGGGTCGCGTCCATCCTGGTCTCGCTGGCGATCACCACCGGTACCGGGCTGGCCATCGCGGCCGCGACGCTGCCGTTCTCGTCTCCCGAGGTGCTGCGGCGGTACTGGTGGGTGCTGCTCGCCGTCCCGGTCTTCGTGGCGCTGCTGTGCCCGCCGGTGCTCGGGCCGGTCGTCGACCGGGCGCTGAAAATCATCCGGCAGCCGCCGCTGGAACAGCGGCTGACCTGGCGCGGGCTGCTGCGCGCGAGCGGCTGGAACGTGGCGGGCTGGCTGCTGCTCGGCACCCAGGTGTGGGTGCTGCTGGCCGGGATGACCGGGCGCGGGCTTGGTGTCGCGGTGGTGGCGATCGGCGGCTACGCCCTCGCGTATTCGGCCGGATTGCTGCTGGTCGTCTTCCCGAGCGGCCTCGGGGCCCGCGAGGTGATCCTGATCGCGGCGGTGACGCCGGTCGCTCCGCACAGCGTCGCGCTCGGCCTCGCGCTGGCCGCGCGGCTGGTCGCCACCATCTCCGACCTGACCTGCGGGGCCCTCGGCTTCGCGCTCGGCCGTGCGGGGACCGCCGGGCGGCACGCCGCTGGCGCACCGGTAACCCGCGG